>CAZTZI010000042.1:0-8465 GCA_964618115.1 uncultured Acidimicrobiales bacterium | reverse complement strand
CGCCCGGACTTCCTCGGCACCGGGGCCACACGGACTGCTGCCAAGGGGTCAGTCGGGCTTGCGGCCGTTGCTGTCGCTGAGCAACTCCTCCAGGTGGGCCAGGCGCTCGTTCATCTCTCGCAGCTCGTCCCGCATCTCCTGCTCGCGGTTGCTCTGGCCCCGGATCCCGGCCAGCAGCTCCTCGTGGCCCTCCTCGGTCTCGAGTTCTACGAGGCGGGCGGCGGTCGCGGCCGAGAGCAGGGCGATGAAGCTGATGCCGGCGATCATCAGCACCGTCGCCACGAGCCGGCCGAGCCCCGAGTTGGGGACCACGTCGCCGTAGCCCACCGTCGTGGCGGTGACGATCGCCCACCAGATGCCCTCGGGAACGTTGCGGCCCTCCTCGAGGTACGAGAACACCGTGCCGCTCACCACCACGAGCACGATCAGACCCGACAGCAGCCAGCCCAGGCCGGAGGTCCCGAAGATGCGCTGGATGAGCGCTGCGGCCCGGTTGGCGATGGCGGCGAGCCGCAGCAGTCGCAGCAGTCGCAGTACCTCGATGAGACGCCCGAGGCGGGCCAGCCGCAGGCTCGCCAGCAGGTAGGGAAGCAACGGCACCGTGAACACCACGATGCACACATCCAGCCAGGCGCAGCGCAGGTACGCCCTGCGGTTGGGCGTGACGATCAGCATGATGGCGAGTTCGGCCGCGAAGACGCCCCAGATGGCCCAGTCGGCGACGTGAAGCCAGAACACGGCGGTCGGGCCGGTGAACTGCTCCTCCGTCACCAGCAGCGGGATGACCCCCACGGCCGCCGTCACGACCAGCGGGCTCATGCGCTGCTTCAGTACCCGGCCCCGCGGCGTGAGGATGGTGTCGAACCCCGATCCTCCGAGCAGCGGGCGCGGCCTGAACAGGAGGCGCGACTTGGTGATCGGCCGCTGACCGGGGTCGACGGGGGGAAGTCCGCTCTTGTCTGTCGGTTCCGGCACCGGCGATTCCCTCCTCGGCGTGCTGCAGCCGAGCGTAGTTCTGGACATCTCGCGGACCGGGCATCTACCAGGGACTCTGCCGGCTGCCGGCAAGCGAGGGCGGGAACGCCGGAATCGGCGTGGCTGAGCTCCACCGACCGAGGGCGGGGGCCGGGGGGTCGGGCTGCGACGCCTTTGGCCCGCCACGAAGGAGCAGAGCGACACCCCGGCCCCCTGCCCCGGACCGCTGCAGATGCCCGGCCCGGCTAATTCCCTACCCGGATGGTCGTATTTCCTCGGAGCGGCCATAGCCTGTTCCTGCGGCCGTGAACCTTCGGCCGTTCCCGTCGGAAGAAGGAGAAGACGGACGTGTCCGAATCAACCTGGGGTTTCGAGACCCGCCAGATCCATGCCGGTCAGGTACCGGATTCGGCGACGAATGCTCGAGCGGTACCCATCTACCAGACCACCTCGTACACCTTCAACAGCAGCGAGCACGCGGCGAACCTGTTCGCCCTCGCCGAGATCGGCAACATCTACACGCGCATCATGAACCCGACCCAGGCGGTTTTGGAAGCGCGAATGTCGAGCTTGGAGGGTGGCACCGAGACGGCAGTGGGCATCCCCGGCGCGCTCGTGCTCAGCAGCGGCCAGGCGGCGGAGACGCTGGCGATCCTGAACCTGGCCGAGGCCGGCGACCACATCGTCTCCTCGGCGTCCCTCTACGGCGGCACCTACAACCTGTTCCACTACACGCTGCCGAAGCTGGGCATCGAGGTCACCTTCGTGGACGACCCGCATGACCTCGACGAGTGGCAGTCGGCCGTGCGTCCCAACACCAAGTGCTTCTACGGCGAGGTGTTCGGCAACCCCGGCAACGACTTCCTCGACATCGAGGCCGTGGCCGATCTGGCGCACGCCAACGACTGCCCGCTGATGATCGACAACACGGCGGCCTCGCCGTACCTGGTGCGGCCGATCGAGTGGGGCGCCGACATCGTCGTGCACTCGCTGACGAAGTACATCGGCGGACACGGCACCTCCATCGGCGGCTGCATCGTCGACGGCGGCACCTTCGACTTCAGCCGCAGCGGGAAGTTCCCCAACTTCACCGAGCCCGACCCCAGCTACCACGGCCTGGCCTACTGGCCGGCGCTGGGCCCGGGGTCCTACATCATCAAGGCCCGGGTGCAGCTGCTGCGGGACATCGGGGCGGCGGTCGCACCGCTGAACTCGTTCCTGTTCCTGCAGGGGCTGGAGACCCTCAGCCTGCGGATGGAGCGGCACTGCCAGAACGCCCAGATCGTGGCGGAGTACCTGGAGGGCCGCGACGAGGTGGAGCAGGTGTTCTTCGCCGGCCTGCCGTCCAACCCCACCCACGAGCGGGCCACGCGGCTCACCGGCGGGCGGGGCTACGGCGCCATCCCGTCGTTCATCGTCTCCGGCGGCCGTGACGCCGGCCAGCGGTTCGTGGAGGCGCTGCAGATGCACAGCCACGTGGCCAACATCGGCGACGTGCGCAGCCTGGTGATCCACCCGGCCTCCACCACCCACTCGCAGCTCACCGAGGAGGAGCAGGCGGCCGCCCAAGTGCAGCCCGGCCTGGTGCGCCTCGCCGTGGGCCTCGAGTCGGTGGACGACATCATCGCCGACCTGGAACTCGGCTTCAAAGCCCTCTGACCGGGGCCGCGGGCGCCGGGGTTCGCCGGCCGCCCCACAACCAAGACAGCGGAGGAAGCGTGAACGCGGGCCGCGGCGCCGGGAGATCCGGGCTGCCCCGCACAACCGAACTGTCGAACAGTCAGTCCAGGCGCCCCGTCACCCACCCCGGGAGGCGGGGCGCCCCCGCGCCCGGCGAGGACGGCTACCGGTACCGGCAGATGACCGATTATAGACTTCTTATCAGATCTTACCCGTCTTATCTGGAATAAGATAAGACGGGTAAGATCTGATAAGATCTGTTGATATGGATCGCTTCACCAACCCCTACAGTCCGGGCGCCGGCACGCCCCCGCCTGCGTTGATCGGCCGCGACGCGCTCATCGAAGGCTTCGAGTTCGCGTTGCGCCGGGCGTTGGACGGCCGTCCGGGGAAGAGCTACATGACCGTCGGATTGCGGGGCGTCGGCAAAACGGTTCTGCTGAACCGCTTCGTCATGATCGCATCAGGACTGGGCATGAAGGTCGGATTCCTCGAAGTGCCCGAGCCGGGGGGCTTCCGTGGGCTCCTGTCGATCCGCCTACGGAAGATCCTGCTCGAGTTGCAGAGCAGACCAGTTCGAGATGCTGTCGGCAGGCTTGTCGCCAGAGCGCTCGGCGTTCTCCGGTCCTTCACGCTTCAATTGCCGGACGGCTTGTCGTTCTCGCTCGGTGTGGAGTCCCTTGCCGGCCACGCTGATTCCGGAATCCTGTCGGAGGATCTGACCGACGTCATGGTGGCGGTCGGCGAGGCCGCCCGGGCTTGCGAGTCGGGTCTGGTTCTGGCAGTCGACGAGGCGCAATACCTGTCTGAGGTCGAACTGGCCGCCGTCGTCACGGCCATCCATCGGACGACACAACTGAGCCTGCCGGTCGTGCTCGTCGGGGCCGGGCTTCCGCAATTGCCCCGGTTGGTCGGGGAGGCGAAGTCGCACTCCGAGCGCCTCTTCGAGTTCCCTGTGGTCGATTCACTGGTGGCGTCCGACGCCACCGAGGCGATCGTGCGTCCGGCGCGGGAGAAGGGTGTCGAGTTCGAGCCGGCGGCCATCGACGTGATTCTCGAGGCGTCCCGCGGCTATCCCTATTTCCTGCAGGAGTGGGGATTTCATGTGTGGAACGGCTCACCTGACAGCCCGATCACCGGCGCGGACGTGCGCTCGGTGCGCTCAGGGGTCATCACCGCTCTCGACAACAACTTCTTCCGCGTCCGGCTGGATCGCCTGACGCCCAAAGAGGGCGAGTATCTCCGGGCGATGGCCGAGTTGGGGCCGGGGCCTCACCGCTCGGGCGACATCGCCGCGCAATTGGGGCTCAACAGTGAATCAGTTGCCCCACGGCGGGCGAACCTCATCTCGAAGGGCATGATCTATAGCCCGGCACACGGGGACACCGCGTTCACGGTGCCGCTGTTCGACGAGTTCCTTCGCCGGTCGATGCCGTAGTACTGATCTTCCACCCGCGGAGTGCGGGCCTAGCGCCGCCGTGCCGGGCCGCTGCCGGCGTCGGGCGGGCTCAGTCGGCGCGGTGTAGGGTGGCCTCGAGGTGGGGGGTCATGGGCTCGCCGACGGCGGCCATGTGCACCTCGTAGCGCATGGTGTCGCCGTCGACGGAGATGCGGCGCTCGGTGGCGTCCACCCGCTTGGCGGTCGGTGCCGCGATCACGCAGCCCGCAGCGCCGACCCGGTTGGGAGACTCGGCCGTGCCCTCTGGGTTGGCCGATCCCGTGCCGACGACCGGTGTCGTGGCCTGGCCGCCGCCCACCGGTGCATCGTCGGCGCCGGCTCCTGTCGAATCGCGCGACCCGGCGGAAGCCCCGGTCCCGGCCCGCAGCATCACCACCAAGCCGAAATGGGTGTCGGTCACCTCGCCCACGAGCACCTCGGCGATGCCGCTGGGATGCACCACCAGCAACTCCAGGCCCGATTCGCCGGCGGGGCGCCAGTAGCCGCACTCGGCGTGCAGGGGCGCACCGCCGGCGCTCTTCGTCCGCTGGTTGTACGCCAGGAACGGCTTGCCGGCGTGGCCGATCGTGACCTCCTCGGTGTACTCGAAGGCCTCGATCGTGGGGTAGTGGCCCCGGCCGGCGCCCCGCCAGGTCCCCAGCAGCGGGGCCAGGTGAGCGACGGCCGGATGCAGTTCCATGTGACCCGGGTGGGTCCTAGAAGTCCATGTCGGGCATGCCGCCGCCGGGGGCTCCCGCGCCGTCCTCCTCGGGCTTGTCGGCCACGACCGCCTCGGTGGTGAGGAACAGCCCGGCCACCGAGCCGGCGTTCTGCAGCGCCGAACGGGTCACCTTGGCGGCGTCGATGATGCCGGCCGCGGTGAGGTCCTCGTACTCGCCGGTGGCGGCGTTCAGGCCGGAGCTGTCCTCGAGCTCGCGCACCCGCTCCACCACGACGCCGCCCTCCATGCCGGCGTTCACGGCGATCTGGTACAGCGGCGCCTGCAGGGCCCGGGCCACGATGCGTGCGCCGGTGGCCACGTCGGGCTCGTCCATGCCGGCGGCGGTGGCCTCCACGGCGTCCTGCGCCCGCAGCAGCGTGACGCCCCCGCCGGCCACGACGCCTTCCTCGATGGCGGCCTTCGTGGTGCTGACGGCGTCCTCGATGCGGTGCTTCTTCTCCTTCAGCTCCACCTCGGTGGCGGCGCCGACCTTCAGCACGGCCACGCCGCCGGCCAGCTTGGCGAGGCGCTCCTGCAGCTTCTCCCGGTCGTAGTCGGAGTCGGTGTTCTCGATCTCCTGGGAGATCTGGCGGATGCGCCCGTCCACGTCGGCCTTGGAGCCGGCGCCCTCGACGATGGTGGTCTCGTCCTTGGTGACGACGATCTTGCGGGCCCGGCCCAGCAGGTCGATGGTGGTGTTCTCGAGCTTCAGCCCGACATCCTCGGAGATGACCTGGCCGCCGGTCAGGATGGCCATGTCGGCCAGCATCGCCTTGCGGCGGTCGCCGAAGCCGGGGGCCTTCACGGCCGCCGAGGCGAACGTGCCGCGGATCTTGTTGACCACGAGGGTGGCGAGCGCCTCGCCCTCGGTGTCCTCGGCGATGATCAGCAGCGGCCGGCCGGCCTGCATGACCTTCTCCAGCACGGGCACGATGTCGCGCACGGCGGTGATCTTGGAGCTGACCAGGAGGATGTACGCGTCCTCCAGCACGGCCTCCATGCGGTCGGGGTCGGTCACGAAGTAGGGCGAGATGAAGCCCTTGTCGAAGCGCATGCCCTCGACGAGGTCCATCTCCATGCCGAAGGTCTGCGACTCCTCGACGGTGATGACGCCGTCCTTGCCGACCTTGTCGATGGCCTCGGCGATCTGCTCGCCGATCTCGTCGTCGGCGGCGGAGATGGCGGCCACCTGGGCGACCTGCTCCTTGGACTCCACGTCGACGGACTGCTCGGCGATGGCGTCGACGGCTGCGGCCACGCCGGCCTCGATGCCGGCCTTGATGGCCATGGGGGCGGCGCCGGCGGCCACGTTGCGGAGGCCCTCACGCACCATGGCCCAGGCCAGGACGGTGGCGGTGGTGGTGCCGTCGCCGGCCACGTCGTCGGTCTTCTTGGCGACCTCCTTGACCAGTTCGGCGCCGATCTTCTCGTAGGGGTTCTCGAGGTCGATCTCCTTGGCGATCGACACGCCGTCGTTGGTGATGGTCGGGGCGCCCCACTTCTTCTCGAGGACGACGTTGCGCCCCTTCGGGCCGAGCGTCACGCGGACGGCGTCGGCGAGTTGGTTCATCCCGGCTTCGAGCGAACGACGAGCCTGCTCGTCAAAGGCGATGATCTTGGCCATGCTGGGTTTCCTCCGTGGAAGACTCGATGTACTAGCACTCTCGGTCTGAGACTGCTAGAGCCTACGGTCGGCCGGCACCGTCCCCAACATCGGCCGGCGCAGGCCCGGGCGGAGCCGCCCGGGGTCAGACGCGGGCGCCGCCGGCTACTGCGGGGACGATGGCGACGGTGGAACCCGACGGCACGTCGGTGGCGGGGCCGTCGAGGAAGCGCACGTCCTCGTCGTCCACGAAGACGTTGACGAACCGGTGCAGGGCGCCGGTGTCGTCGAGGACATTGGCGCGCATGCCGGGGTGGCGCGCCTCCAGGTCGTCGAGCACCTCGGCCACGGTGGCGCCTTCGGTGGCGACGCTGGCCGCACCCGCGGTCAGGGGCCGCAGCGTGGTGGGGATTCGCACGGTCACACTCATGGCCGACATGCTACCGAGCCGCCCCGACGCAACCCCTTCCGGCGCGCCCGTAGCGGCCACCAACACCCGGGCTGCCACGCCGCTAGCCGGACAGGTGCTCGGCTATGAGTTCCTGCACGCAGGCCGCGGTCTCGGTCCGGGAGCGGTCGGGGCCGAAGCGCTCTGACAGCGACAGCACGGGGATCGGGCCCGGCGCCCCCACTTCGATCTCGCCCGCCACGGCGACCACCGGCACCCCGAGGCGGTCCGCCATATCGCACACGCCGCCCACGACCTTGCCGTTGAACGACTCGGCGTCCAGCCGGCCCTCGCCCGTGACGACCAGGTCGGCGCCCTCCAGCCGTTCGGCGAGACGGGTCTCCGCGGCCACCACGTCGAAGCCCTCGACGATCCGCCCGCCCAGCGCCGCCAGCCCCCCCGCCAGGCCTCCGGCGGCGCCGGCGCCGGGCATGCCGGACACGTCGACGCCGTGTTCGGCCGAGTACATCCCCACGAGCCGCTCCAGGCGCCGCCGCAGCAGCTTCACCTCGGCCGGCGTGGCCCCCTTCTGCGGCCCGAACACCTCGGCCGCATCGCAGAACCGGGTGCGCACGTCGCAGGCCACGATCAGTTCGACGCCCCGCAGGCGGTGCCCGGGCAGCAGCGCCCGCAGCGCTCCGAACCCCCCGTCGGTGGTGGCCGAGCCGCCGACGCAGACGATGATCCGCCGGGCGCCCCGCTCGACCGCCGCTTCGATGAGTTCGCCCGTCCCGTAGGTGGAGGCGGCGAGAGCGTCGTTCCCGGCGGCGCCGCCCACGAGTTCCAGGCCCGACGCCCGGGCCATCTCGATGACCGCCGTGCCGCCGCTGAGGCGCCAACCGGCCGTCACGAGGTCGCCCAGGGGATTCGTGACCACCGTGTGGCGGTTGGCGCCGCCGAGGGCGTCCAGGGTGCCCTCCCCGCCATCGGCCATGGGCAGCGCCTCGCTGCCCCAGCCCGCGGCCTCGGCCGCCCGGCACACGGCGGCGGCGATCTCGCCGGCCGAGGCGGTGCCTCTGAACTTGTCGGGGGCGGCCACCAGTCGGGGCGGGTGGGCCTGCGCGGCCCCGGCGCCGGGAGCCACGTGCCCGGGTTCCGGCGGGGGGTTCATCTGCGCTGTCCGGCCGGTGCCTGCGAACGACGCCGGCGGGGCCTCAGCAGTTCGGCTGGGCCAGGTCGTCTGCGCCGATGTGGAGCACCACGTGGGCGTCGCCGGGCGCCGTCGGCGGCGCTGACGGCATGGCCAGCACCCGCGTGGAGTCCACCTGGAGGAGCGAGGCCACCACGCCGGCGTCCGCTCCGTACTCCTCCACGTAGTACACGGCCGACGCCTCGGCGGGATTGTCGGCGTTGGTGGCGGGCAGCACGTTGAACCCCTGGGCGCTCAGCGAGGTGGCGATCCGGCCGGCTGCGCCGCAGATCGAAGTGCCGTTGGCGACCAGTACCCGCACGTCGCTGCGGTTGTGGGTCGGCGACGGCGGTGACGGGTCGGCGAACATGTTGTCGGGAGCCGAAGGCGGGAGTTCGACGTCTGCCGCCGGCGTGGGCGGCGGGGGTGTCGCCTCGGCCGGTGGGGGTGTCGCCTCGGCCGGTGGGGGTG
>CAZTZI010000041.1:0-3183 GCA_964618115.1 uncultured Acidimicrobiales bacterium | reverse complement strand
GGGGCTGCCAGCAGATGTCGAGGCCCAGGGCGGCGCTGTGGCCGGTGAGGGCGCCGTCGGCGCCGTGGGCGATGTCGATGGTCTCCCAGCGGCCCGAGCGGCGGCGGTCGCCCTGCAGCGGCGGCGTGAAGTAGTCGCCGCAGGTGGGGTCGAGGCGCCAGTACTCCTGCACGCCGAGGGCGGCGAAGCGGGCGGGCTTGGCGCGCAGGTCGCGCTTGTAGGTGGTGTGCGAGGCGATCTCCAGGGCGAAGGCGGGCGCCGCGCCGACACCGAGGCCGCCGCCCGGCGCGCCGCCGAGGCTGAACTGGCGGCCCTCCGCCGACGACTCGGCCACCCACCACCCGCCTGAAACCCCGCCGCCGTCTCCTCAGGCGAGCGGGCCGCCGGCGGGCCGCCGCCCGGTGCCGGCCACCGGTGGCCGGCGGCGGCGCAGTTCGAGAGCGCCGCCGCCGAAGCTCAGCACCACCTCGTGAGTGTGGCCGAACCGCCCTGCGGCTGGACCGAACCAGCGGTGAAGGATCGAGTTGAGCGCGTTGCCGGGTTGGCCCGGAGCGGCGGCGAAGCGCAGCTGATCGGTTCTGAAAGTACCGGTGAACGTGAGACCGTCGGCTCTGAACTGCGTTCTGCCTGAGGGAATGTGCGGGTATCGGGCACGGTCGAGGAGGATGACCGGCTCGCCGTCGTGCAGACCCACCCGCAGCACCATGTCGTCCGCCGGTCGGCGTGGGCGAAGGTAGACCTGCAGGCGCCAGTCGACGATCTCCGCGACCATGTCGGCGAACGTGGCGACGTGCTCGGCCGGTACCGCGAACCGAGGTTCGAGGCGGTCGGTCGATAGTTCGAACAGGCTGTGAGGTTTGTCGGTCAGGTGGGTGAGAGGGTTCTTCCTCCAGAACGCCAGCCACGCCCGATCGCTCACGGCGTCGAGATCGGACACCTGCCGGGTTTGCTCGGTATCGGCTCGGAGACGGGGATCCCGCCTTGTCAACTCCCGAGACACCTTCGCCACATCAGCTACCGGCGCGCCCCGGTGCAGGGCGTCGAGCTCCAGCAGCGCGGCGAGGGTCACGAGCTTGTACGCCTTCGTGAGCGGCTCGCGCTCCAGGCCCCGAAGGACGTCACCCAGGGGCTCGACCACTGACTGCTCGTCCGGCAGCAGTAGCCCAAGGCCGTCCAGGTAGCGGTGCCAGCCGCCCGCCTTGGACAGCGGCCCGGCGGAGGTCCGGCAGCCGACCGACGAGAACGCCTGGGCCGCCGTGGGTCGCACGCCGTTCTCGGACTCCGACGCGTAGTTCCGGCAGAACTCCCCGAGCCGCTCGGCTTCGCTCATCGAGGGCGACGCCAAACGGCTGAGAATCTCGATCGCTTCCAGGTCGAAGTCCACCGAGCATCCCGGTGGCAACTCGAATTCACCGCTCCGGAGCGACTTGAGAACCTCGGCGTCGCTGGGAGTGCGGATCCCCAGCGACAGGAGCGTGCGCGGCCTGCTGAGGAAGCTGTCGTGATTGCCCACGAAGTCGATCACCCGTAGGGCCGTCTTGTCCGTCGTCTTGCGCAGCCCCCTGCCCAACTGCTGAAGGAAGACGACCGGCGAGTCGGTCGGGCGCAGCATCAGCACCGTCTCGACCTCGGGGATGTCCAAACCCTCGTTGAACACGTCCACAGCGAACAGCACACCGATCTCGCCGCGCCGGAGGGCCGCGACGGACCCATGGCGCGGATCTGAGTCAGGTTCGCTGTGCACGGCGGCCGAAGCCACCCCCTCAGCATCGAAGTACTCCTTCATCCACCTGGCGTGGCGGATCGACGAGCAGAAGGCCAGCGTCGGCCCTCCCCCCTTGTCGCGCCACTCCGCGAGTGCCCTGTCCGCACGCTCGCGGGTCACCATCGCGGCGTCGAGGCGCTCCGGATCGAAGCGGCCGCTGCGCCAGGGAATCGGGGCGTAATCGGTGACGTCGGCGATCCCCCAGTAGTGGAACGGCGAGAGTTCGCCGCGGCGGATGCCCTCGGCCAGACCGCAATCGAACACGAGGTTGTCGCCGCACAGTGCCAGCAGGTCGGCCCCGTCGCGCCGGTCGGGCGTCGCCGTCAGGCCCAGCAGGAACTCCGGACGGAAGTGGCGCAGCACCCGTCTGTACGTGGGTGCCGTCGCGTGGTGGAACTCGTCGATCACCACGTAATCGAACCCAGTGGGGTCGAACCGGCTCAGGTAGCGGTCCTGCGCCAGGGTCTGCACGCTCGCGAAGACGACCTCGGCACTGGGCACCTTCTCGTCGCCCATGAAGAGGCCCAGATCGGCGCCGGGCCGCACCCGGCGGAACACGTCCCGGCTCTGGCGCAGGATCTCTTCCCGGTGCGCTACGAACAGCACGCGCCGGAACGTCGGCCGAGCACTGTCGAACGCCGCCAGCCAAGTCTTGCCCAGGCCGGTGGCCATGACGACGAACGCCCGGTCGAAGCCGTCCGCTCTGGTTCGCTCCAGCGCGTCCAGCGCCTCGGACTGGATCGGCCTGGGAGCCACCGGCTGCAGCGGCGGCTCGTCGGGCACGCCGACCAGGTGCCGGACCTCCTCGGCGACCGCAGCCGGCTGTGGTGCCGGTGGTGCTCCCGGGACTGGATCAGACGTCGGCGTCCCAGCCGGTTCGGAGCTTGGATCGGGAGGTGGGGCGGCAGTGGTGCGTGAACTCTCGCGCCACGTCTCCCGGTAGCCGCGGAGGGTGGCCGCATCGAGCAGCCGCGAACGCTCGTCGGCCCACAGCGACTCGAACCCCGCCACGAGTTGCTCCACCCGGTCGGTGCCCAGGCTCCATTCCACGCCACCGTCGATGCCCGAGGCGCTGAGGTTCGAACTCCCCACGTAGCCGGCCGCGGCCTCGCCGGCGCTGGACCAGAAGATGTACGCCTTCGGGTGGAACGCAACCGACCCGCTGCTGAACAGGCGCACCTCCAGTCGCCGGTCGCCGCCCTCGGCCAGGTCCGCCAGCTGGGTCAGGGCGTCGGGGTCGGTGATCGCCAGGTAGTCCGTCGTGAGAACGCGGACGCGGGCGCCCCGGTCCAGCGCGTCCTCCAAGGGCCGCAGGATGCGGGCCAGGCCGCTCTTCATGACGAAGGAGACCGCCATGTCGATGCGGTCGAGATCCGGGTCCCGGAGCCGATCGATCAGATGCGGCAGCAACCGACCCC
>CAZTZI010000040.1:0-18991 GCA_964618115.1 uncultured Acidimicrobiales bacterium | reverse complement strand
GGTGGTGTAGGCGGCCAGGCCGTCCCTCCGCAACCCGGCGATCCGTTCGCTCCGAAGGGGCCGGCGCTCCTCCAGGATCTCCCGCGCCCGGCCCGGGTCCAAGAAGTCCGCGATGTAGGTCCAGTCCACGAGATCGACGATCTCCGCCGGCTCCAGCGCCGCCAGGCTGGACCACAGCGGCCGGCCCTCCCGGCGCGCCCGGAGATCCCAGACCGCAGTCATGACGGCTCCGATGGCCATGTGCATGACGCCCTTGTCGGGGCCGAGCCAGCGCAGCTGGCTGTCCCAGGCGAGCTCCCGGTTCAAGGCGCCGGGGTCCTCGGCGAGCGCATCCACGTCACGGCCGACGAGCCGGCCGGCGACGGCGTCGACGGCCGCGGCCTGGATGTCGTTGCCCCGCCCGATGGTGAACACGAAGCCGTGACCCGCCGACTCGGACTCCGACGTCGCGAGGCGCAGGTAGGCCGCCGAGTAGTCCGGGTCGGGGTTCATGGCGTCGGAGCCGTCGAGATTGCGGCTCGTCGGGAAGCGCAGGTCGACGACGGTTGCTTCGGTGACGGTTGGCATGGTGTGTCCTCGCAGTCTTGCGCAGGCGGATCCCGGGACATCGGAACCCGGGGCGATGGTATTCAACGGGCGCACCGCGGGAAACGGAAGGCTCGGGTCGGCCGCGCCCCCATCCGCTCGACTGGGGACTCGCCAGCGTGGCCGTCACGGCGACGCGCGGGAGGCACCACCTGCTCCTCGTAGGATCGGCCGGCGTGGACACGGAGGGGCTGTTGCCGGCCATCGGGTTCGGTACGGCGCCGCTTGGCGGATTCCGGGTGCCGGTGAGCGAGGACGACGCCGCAGCCGCGGTCGAGGCCGCCCTCGAGGTCGGCTACCGGTACTTCGACACGGCCCCCCTGTACGGCTACGGCCTGGCGGAGCGGCGGCTGGGCCGGGCCTTGAAGGGACGCGGCGCCGACGTCAAGGTCTCCACGAAGGTGGGCCGCATACTCGACGAGGAGGCGCCCCGCCCTCCGGGCGACTTGTTCGCCGGCGACCGCGGTGCCGCCACGTTCGACTTCTCCGCCGACGGCGTGCGCCGGTCGCTGCAGGCCAGCTTCGAGCGGATGGACTGCAGCTACGTGGACGTGGCGTTCATCCACGACCCCGACGACCACGCCCGCCAGGCGCTCACCGAGGCCTACCCGGCGCTGGAGCGGCTGCGCGCCGAGGGCGCGGTCGGCGCCATCGGGGTGGGTATGAACCGCCCCGCACTGCCGGCGCGCTTCGTCACCGAGACCGATATCGACGTCGTCCTGATTGCCGGGCGCTACACGCTGCTGGATCGCGAGGCCGAGGAGGGGTTGTTCGGTGCCGCGATGGCCCGTGGTGTGCACCTCGTCGCAGGAGGGGTCTACAACTCCGGTGTCCTCACCGGTACCGCCGGGCGCCAGATGTTCGACTACGTGCCCGCCTCGCCGGAGATCCTCGAGCGCACCGAGCGGCTCCGGCAGGTTTGCGAAGGATTCGACGTGCCACTGCCGGCCGCCGCAGCGCAGTTCGTGGCGCGTCACGAGGCCGTCGGGACCGTCCTGATCGGGGCCGGCAGTGCCCGCGAAGTCGTCGAGAACTGGGAGCATCTCCACCGCACGGTCCCCGACGGACTCTGGCCCGCGCTCGAGGGCGCGTGACGGCACGCCGGGCAGGGACGCTCAGGCGGGAGTTGGGGCGGGTCGATCGCCGGTGCGGCTGAGCACGATGGCGACGATGACCAGACCGATGCCGACCATCTCGCGGGCGCTCGGCACCTGCGAGAGCACCAGCAACCCCACCACGGCGGCCGTTACGGGGGCGAGCGCCTGGAGGAGCGCGAAGCGACGCTGGTCGATCCGCCGCATCACCCACTGGTCGATGCCATAGGGGATCACGTTCGACAGCAGCCCGATCAGGAATCCGAGCCCCAGCAGGGCCGGCTGCGTCACCGCCGTCGGCACATGCGGGATCCCGAACGGGCTGATGGCCAGGGCGCCGACCAGCATGCCCACGCCGAGGCCGTCCACCCACGCGGCCCCCCGCGCCACCCGGTGGCCCAGAACGATGTAGCCGGCCCAGAAGGCTCCGGCCAGCAGGGCGAATCCCACGCCGCGGAGGGTGCCGTCGGTCTCCACGCCCGCCAGCACCACGACCCCCGCGACAGCAAGTGCCAGTGCCGCACCCGAGCGCAGCGTGCGAGTGCCGAAGGCGGCCACGGCCACGGGCCCGAGGAACTCGATGGAGACGGCGTTGCCGAGCGGTACCACCTCGACCGAGTAGTAGATCGCCAGGTTCATGGCGGCGAGGACGATGCCGAAGACAGACGCCCAGCGCAGCTCGGCCGCGGTCCAGCGCCGCCGCCAGGAGCGGCGCAGCGCCACGATCATGAGCGCCGCTCCGAAGACCCGCAGCAGCGCCACCCCACCCGGGGCGAGTTCGTCGAACAGGTTCACGGCCAGCGCCTGCCCGACGAACTGCGACGTCGAGCCCAGAATGAACAGGGGCTCCGGCGGGATCCGGTCGAGATCCATCCGGCGCATCAGCCGATGCTACGGGGCCGCCGGAACGCCGGGCTCAGAGGCCGATGGCTGCAGCCTGGGCCGTGCGGGGTTCGGCGGCGCCGGCAAGGCTGCCGTCGGAGCCGACGGCGATGAGGTGGGCGTGTCCGGTGAGCTTCGGGTTCTCGTCGAGGCCGGCGACTTTGTGGCCCCGCGCCGCCAGCCCGCGGGCCCAGGCGGCCGGCACGTGCGGCTCCAGCGCCACCGGCGGCAGCCACTCCGGCGTCCAGGTGGCGAAGGCGTCCGGCCCCAGCAGCACCCAGCGCCCGGCCGCCAGGATCTCCGCCGGGGACTGCCCGCAACCCAGCAGCCGGGCCAACATCTGCAGCACCACCTGGGGCTGGGCGTCGCCTCCCATCGTTCCCAGCACCGCCCGGTTCCGGCCGTCGAGGGTGGTCACCAGCGCCGGGCTGAGCGTGTGAGGCGGTCGCCGTCCGGGCGCGTAGCAGGCCGGGTGTGCCGGATCCAGGTTGAAGCCGAGCCCCCGGTTGTGCAGGAAGATGCCGGTGCTGCCGGAGACCAGCCGCGATCCGAAGCCCATGGCGTTGGATTGGATGAGCGACACGGCCAGCCGGTCGTCCGCAGTGCACAGGTAGGTCGTGTCGCCCCCGCCGGCCGGCGGCGTCACCGGCGTGTCGCCCGCCAGGACCCGGCGGCGCAGGCCGTCGATCCGTGCCGGGTCCAGCAACTCCTCGGCGTCGGCGGCGTCGGACAACTCGCCCGGCCGGAATGACCCCACCGCCCGGGCGGCCTCGATCAGCCAGTGCGCCCAGTCCGCATCGTCGGGGTCGGCGGGCAGGTCCAGCCCCTGCGCCAAGGCGGCGGCGGCCAGGATCAGGTAGCCCTGGGAGTTCGGCGGCACGGTCCAGAGCCGGTGACCCCAGGCCTCCACGGTGGCGGGTTCGACCCAGTCCGCCATCGGCATGGCCAGGTCTTCGCGGCTGAAGAGGCCGTCGGAGAGCTCCAGCAGGTCGCCACCGAACTCGCCGCCGTAGAAGGCGTCTCGCCCCCCTGCGGCGATCGCTTCCAGTGCTCGGGCCGAGCCGGGGCGCCGCACCACCTCGCCGGCGCGCAGGTCACCCGGAATGTCGGTGTTGCCTTCGGAGTCGGCCACATCGCCGGCCGCCGCGGCCAGGTCGGCGGAGGCGGCGAACCCGTCAGCCGCGTGACCGTGTGCCGCGCCGAGCACCTCGGGCAGGTTCATCACGCCGAAGCGGCCGTGCAGGGCCAGCCAGCCGTCCACGCATCCCGGAACGGTGACGGCAGCAGGGTGGTGCAGGCGGGGCATCGCGCGGTGACCCTCGGCGCGCAACCGCTCGGCGGATGCGCCCGAGGGCGCCCGTCCCGAGGCGTTCAAGCACAGCGGGTCTCCCTTACCCACCCCGACCAGGGCGAACATGTCGCCTCCCATGCCGCAGGTGTTCGGCGCCACCACGGCTAGCACCGCGGCGGTCGCAACCGCCGCGTCCACCGCGTTGCCGCCGCCGACGAGCATGCGAATGCCGGCCTCGCTGGCGCGGCGGTCGATGGAGCAGACCATGCCGGCCGAGCCGGTGGCCGCGGGAACGGGGTGCTGCACGGTGACCTCCGGAGATTCAGGTGTGATGGCCGGTCCCCGAGGCTGCCGGCGGGTCCGAGGGCTCGGAGCCGGCCTGGTTGGGATCGAGACCGGTGGTGCCCGATTTGCGGTACTCGAACCAGCGGGGGCCGTGCACGAACCGCGGCAGCGCCGCGATGGCCGTGCCACCGACAACAACGGCGGCGCACACCGGGCCCCACAGCCAGGCCGGTGGCATGTCCAACTCGAAGTAGCTGCGCAGCCCGCCGGCCACCATCACGATCACGTAGAGGAGGCCCATCACCCCCGCCAGGACGATCTTCCAGGGCCGCAGGGGGCGGCTCGTGACCACGAGGATGACGAGTCCCAGGCCCAGCAGCGTCATGGTGGCCACGGTGCGTGCCTCGATCAACGAGGTGTCCGAGGCGCGCCGGGCGACCTCGTAGACGACCATGGTGCAGGCCGCCGCCACCGCGCCGGCCGGAATCGAGAAACGCAGGATCCGTTTCAGGAATCCCCGCCGTACCAGTTCGGTGCTCGGCGCCAGGGCCAGGAAGATGCCCGGCACGCCGATGCTGAACGTCCCGATCAGCGTGAGGTGCCGGGGCAGGAACGGGAACGACACGCCCATGATCCCGATGGCGGCCGTGATGAGCAGCGCATAGGCGGCCTTGGCGATGAACAGGTTGGAGACCCGCTCCACGTTGTTGATCACCTTGCGACCCTCGTCCACGACGCGGGGCAGCGTGGCGAAGGAGTCGTCCAGCACCACCAGCTCGGCCACAGCCCGGCTGGCGGCGCTGCCGGACCCCATGGCGATGCCCATGTCGGCGTCCTTCAGGGCCAGCACGTCGTTCACGCCGTCGCCGGTCATGGCCACGGTCCGGCCGCCCGCCTGCAGGGCGCCCACCATGGCGCGCTTCTGGTGCGGGGTGACCCGGCCGAACACGGCGTTGCGCTCCATGGCGGTCCCCAGGTCAGCCGCCTCGGTCGGCAGCTCGCGAGCGTCCACGTAGGCCTCGGCACCCGGCACCCCGGCGCGCTGGGCCACTGCGGACACAGTGGCGGCGTTGTCGCCGGAGATGACCTTCAGGTCGACGCCCTGGTCGCGGAAGTAGGCCAGGATCTCCGGAGCGTCGTGGCGGATGGTGTCGCCCAGGACCACCACGGCGGTGGCGTGCCGTTCGGCCGCCAGGCCGTCGTCCCCCGTGCCCGCCTCCGCACGGCTGAGCAGCAGCACCCTGCGACCGGCCTCCGCCCAGTGCTCCACGCGTCCGCGAGCCTCGCCGTCGGATGGGGTGAGGAGGATGTCCGGCGCGCCGAAGTAGAAGAGCCCCTGCTCGGCGAAGGTGGCGGAGGCCCACTTGCGGGCCGAGGAGAACGGCTCGACGTCGACGACCCGCCAGCCCTCGGGGGGCGGGCATGCCGATGCAACCGCAGCCGTGGTCGCGTTGGGGCTCGGATCCGACGCCGCCATCGCTCCCAGGGCGGCGGTCGCCGCTGCGGTGTCCCAGCCGTCCATCGGTTCCAGGGACTCGAAGGAGATCTCCCCGGTGGTGATCGTGCCGGTCTTGTCGAGGCAGAGGGTGTCGACCCGCGCCAGCAATTCCACCGCCGCCAACTCCTTGGCCAGAGCGTGCCGGCGGGCGAGGGCGATCACGCCGGCCACGAACGCGAGCGAGGTGAGCAGCACCAGCCCGTCGGGCACCATCGCCACGGCTGCGCCGACGGTGCCCCGCAGCGCCTCCTGCCAGAGGTCCTCGGCACCCAGCAGCCGCCACAGCAGCAGGGCGCTCGCCGGCGGTATCAGCCACACCAGCACCCGCAGGATCTGGTTCACGCCCCGCCGCAACTCGGAGTCCACCAGGGTGAAGCGGCGGGCCTCCTCGCTCAGCTCGGCGGCGTAGGAGGCGGCGCCGATGCCGGTGGCCCGGTAGACCCCGCTACCGGCGGCCACGAAGCTGCCTGACATCACCCGATCGTCGGGTTCCTTGTTGATGGCGTCGGACTCGCCGGTCAGGAGCGATTCGTCGACCTCCAGCCCCACCGCGGCGAGCACCGTGCCGTCCACCACCACCTGGTCGCCGGAGGCCAGTTCCAGCAGGTCGTCGGCCACCACGCCGCCCACGTCGATCTCGCTGCTCTCGCCGTCACGGCGCACCCGCGCCCGAGGCTCCGACAGCACTGCCAGCTTCCGCAGCTCGCGCCGCGCCCGCAGCTCCTGGATGATGCCGATGATGCTGTTGGACACCACCACGCCCACGAACAGGGCATCCCCGGGCGCCCCGGCCACCAGGATCAGCACCAGCAGGCTCAACAGGATGGCGTTGACGGGGGTGAGGACGTTCGCCCGGATGATCTCGCCGAGGGTGCGCACCGGGGCGTCGGGCACGTCGTTGATGCGGCCGTCGGCAACGCGCTGCGCCACCTCGTCGGCGGTCAGGCCGGCGAGGTCGGCAGCGGTTGCGCTCATGGGCGGGATGTTAGGTGAGCCCGCTGTCCCCGCTGCGTTCCAGGCGCCAGGGGCGACCTTCGGTCGCCCACAGCCGGTGACGGGGGCCGGGGACGTCGGGGTCGGCGGACTCGTAGCCGGCGTCGCCCGCAAAGAGTGCCACACCTTCCCCGTCAGCCGTGGTGAGGAGGCGGGTGTCGTAGAACATCGGCTCGCGCCGCTGAGCCGCCGCGAGGGCGTCGCTGACGGTGGTGAAGCTCTGGAGTTCGGACAGGGTCACGTAGGTGGGCGGCAGGAACCATGTGCCGCCGGCCTCGGTATGGCGCTGGAGCGCCTCGGCCGGCGACAGCCAGAGGTGTTCGGACATCTCGCGCCCGTCCACCTGCACGGCATCGGGCGGGGCCGGCGCCAGGAAGAACCAGGTGGCCAGTTGGTGGTCGAAGTCCGGCGGGGGCGTCCAGTGCGAGAAGCGCACCAGCGAGCGCGGGTCCAACCGCAGGCCCGCCTCCTCCTCGGTCTCCCGGACCGCGGTGATGCGTGCCACCTCGTAGCGGTCGTCGGGATTCGCCGCCGCAGCCCGGTCCTCCGGGTCCACGCGGCCGCCCGGGAAGGCCCACACGCCACCCATGACCGGCATGTCGGGGTTGCGCCGCAGCAGCAAGACCTGAACCCCGCCCGGCGACTGGCGCAGCAGCACCGCCGTCGCCGCCGGCACCGGCGGTGAGGAACTGCGCCGCGCATAGTCCGCCAGCCACCGCTCGTAGTGCGCGCCGCGACGGCTGGAGGGAGCCATAGAGACCACGAGGGTACCCGCGGCCGCTCTCTCGCCCGCCCGAGCCATCCTGATCCTCAGCGCCTTAGGACGATCGGCCTCCTGTGCCGCGCTAGCGCTCCTGTGCCCCTTGGCGGATCTCGCTGAGGGTGGCGTGCGGGAGCATTGCCTCGGGGTCGACGCGTAGTTCGAGCACGGCCGGCACTCCGGCCGCCAGGGCCTGCTCGAAGGCCGCGGGGAAGTCCTCCGTGCGCTCCACGATGGCGCCGAAGCCGCCGAACGCCCGGGCGTAAGCGGCAAAGTCGGGATTCACCAGGTCCGAGGCGCTCGGCCGGTCGGGGTAGGTGCGCTCCTGGTGCATGCGGATGGTGGCGAGCATGCCGTTGTTGATCACCAGCACGATGATCGGCGCCCCGTACTGGGTGGAGGTGGCCAGTTCCTGGGCGGTCATGAGGAAGTCGCCGTCGCCGCAGAACGCCACCACCGGTGCCTCGGGGTTCTGCAGCTTGGCGCCCACGGCGGAGGGGATGGCATAACCCATTGCCCCGCTCTGGGACCCCAGCTGGGTGCCGTACCGCTTGAACCTGAAGTAGCGCTGCGGCCACAGCGAGAAGTTGCCGGCGCCGTTGGTGAGGATCGCCTCGGGCGGGAGGCGACGGTCCAGATAGGCCACCACCTCGCCGAAGTCCACCGGGCCGGGAGCCGGCCGGCGCCGGAGCGACTCCTCGTAGTCGGCGCGCGCCGCCGCGGTCAGATCCTGCCACGCGGTCGCGTCCAGATCGGCCATCTCATCGAGAGCGTCGACGGTCTCCGGTGCGCCGGCACAGATGGCCAGGTGTGGCTCGTAGACGCTCCCGAGTTCGGCCGGATCGGGGTGGACGTGCACGAGGGTCTGCCGGGGAGTCGGGGGCTCGAGCAGGGTGTAGCCGCGGGTGGCGGTGTCGCCAAGGCGCGTCCCGATCGCCACGATCAGGTCGGCGTCGCTGATGCGCTGCGCCAGGCTGGGCGTCGATCCCACGCCTGCATAGCCCACGTAGCTCGGTGAGTCGTTGTGGAGGTAATCCTGGCGGCGGAACGTCACGGCCACCGGGAGGCGGTTGCGCTCGGCCCAGGCGGCGAGGGTGCTCCCCGTCGCCGCCGACCACGTGCCGCCGCCGACGATGACCAGGGGTCGGACGGAGGCTTGGAGCAGGGATCGCAACTCCGCCAACTCGGCCGGCGACGGTGACGGGCGCTGCGGTGGCGGGGCGACGGATGCGTCGGCCACCGACACCTCTGCGGCCAGCACATCCTCCGGAAGCGACACGACGACCGGTCCCGGCCGTCCCTCCCGCGCGACCCGGACGGCCTCCGCGGCGATCTCCGACAGACGCTCGGGTCGGTCCACCTCCACCGCCCATTTCGCCAGCGGCGCGAAGAACGCCTCGAAGTCGACCTCCTGGAAGGCGCGGCGCCCGCGGTGGGCGGTGGGCACCTGGCCGATGAACAGCAGCAGCGCCGCGCCGCTCATGGATGCGTTGTGCACCGCCACCGAGGCGTGCGTGGCTCCCGGCCCCCGGGTCACGAAGGCGACTCCGAGGTGGCCGCGCAGCCGTGCCTGCGCCTCGGCCATGATGCCCGCTCCGGACTCGTGGCGGCAGACGACGGTGCGGATGGCCGGCTCGTCGTGCAGGGCGTCCAGCACCGCCAGGAAGCTCTCACCCGGCACCGTGAAGACGGTCTCGACGCCGTGGCGGCGGAGCTGGTCGACCAGCACACGCCCGCCGTGGCGGAGCTTCGGCTCGGTGGCGGTCACGCCAGCGGTTCCTCGAGATACACCCTGGCGCGCTGGCGGGCGGGCCGGTCGGCGTCGGCAGGGTCGGTGTAGCGGATCGTGCGCCTGCCGGCCCACTCCGCCGGCAGCAGCATCACCCGCACGAAGGCGGTGTCCACGGTGGCGGAGGATTCGGCGTACACCGGCTCGGGACCGCTCTCGAACCAAGGGCTGCCTGCCCGGTGGGTGGTCGTGACGCCCCCGGTGGTCACCGTCAACTCGCCGAACAGCAGGCGGCGGATGCCGGGGCCGGGATGGGTGTGCCGGTAGGCCACGGCACCGGGTGGGAAGTCCACCCGGTCGCAGCGCATGACCCACGGCTGGGAGCCGTTCAGTTCGACGGTGGCGGTGAGCGCCGCGCCGGCAGGCCCGGGGCGGTTGCCGCCGGCAGCGGTCAGCAGCTCCCAGCACAGTGCCGGCCCGGCAACGGAAACCGCCCCGAAGGATGCTGTGTCCGTGGTCAGGTCGTACACCATCCGGTTCCCGGCGCAGGTCGCGACGCCCGCGGGATGCTCGTGGAGGGCGAGGACGGCGCGCATCGGCGGTTCAGGGCGCGGCTGGGAGTGCGCTGAGCGACCCACCCACAGCGTCCGCCGGATCGCCGGACAATGGATTCCGGCCTCCGCCGGAATGACGAGAGAGTTTGTGCATCGACAGGTCCGGGAGGCTCCTAGTGGAAGTACTGGCCGCCGTCGATCACGATGGTCTGGCCCGTCACGAACGCCGCGCCGGGGCCGCACAGGAACACCGCGGCGGCCACCAGGTCCTCCGGGAACAGGTCGCGCTTGAGCGTCCGAGCGGCGATCGAGATGGCGCTGACATGCTCGAAGTCCACACCGGCGGGGTTCTCCTTCACGCCGTCGGAGATCGTGAAGCCGGGGGCCACCGAGTTCACGAGAATGTTGTCGTCGCCGAGCTCGCGGGCGAGTGCCCGTGTCAGCGCCAGCACCGCCCCCTTGCTGGCCACGTAGTGCAGCAGGAGCGGCACGCCTCGGAAGATCGTCCCGGACGTGATGTTCAGGATGCGCCCGCCGCCCTGGCGGCGCATGTGGGGCACCACGGCGCGGCAGCCCAGGAACGTGCCGATCACGTTGATCTCGTTCACCGCTCGCCACTCCTCGACGGGGATCTCGTGGAACGGCCGCATCGGGATCGACGTGAACATGCCGGCGTTGTTGACGAGGATGTCGACTCGCCCGGTCGCCTCGACGGTCGCATCCACCATGGCGTCGATGTCGCCGGGGTCCGAGACGTCCGCCGTGACCCCGATGCCACCCGGGTACCTGGCGGCGGCCTCCTGTGCGCCGGCCAGGTCGGCGATCACCAGGCGCGCCCCGGCCCGGGCCAGGCCGTCGGCGATGGCGCGGCCGATTCCCTGGGAGCCGCCGGTCACGATGGCGGTCTGCCCTTCGAGCGAGAAGTCCTCGTTGCTGGGCGTCACCAGCGGGGTCTCGCCCGGGTCGTTCGCGGCGCTCATCGGATCGGAGAGAAGGCGGTCGGCACCAGGATCCGGTTCTGCTGGGTGTGCACCAGCGGGTGCAGCTTCGGCAGGAACGCCTGCCAGCGCTCGTCTGCGGCCAACGTCGCCCGGCGCTGCTCCCGGTCGGCGAAGTTCTTGTAGCCCCACATCGCACAGATCGACGACAGGGCGCCGATCTCGGTGGTGAACCAGCCGATGAGGTTTCCGAGGACCTCCTTCTGGATGATGATCCCCTCGGTCTCGTAGAGCCGGAGCACTTCTTTCAGCTTCCCGGTGTAGATGTGGTAGTCCCGCTGTTCGACGATCATCGCTCTCCTCACTGGTCCGCGGTCACTCTAGATTCGTCAGCCGCTCGAGGATGAGGGCGTAGAAGCCGTCGCTGTCCACCTCGCTGATCCAGTGACAGTTCGGCTCTCGCTCCAGGCGATGCCAGTAATCCACGACGGTCATGCCCATCGTGATCTCGGAATGGGTCTCGACCTCCACGAACACGTCCTTGCCGCCGTACAGCTCGGGCTGCAGCAGGTAGGCGATCGTGGCGGGGTCGTGCAGCGGCCCGCCCCGCTCGCCGTAACGCTTCATGTCGTAGCGCCCGTAGAACGACATCATGGCGGCGGCATTGCGGCCGACGTCGTTGCCGAGGGTGCGCACGGACTCGATCCACTCCGGGCTCATGAGCGCCTTGTGCGTCACGTCCAGCGGCATGGCGACGATGGGCACCCCGCTGCGGTACATGACGGCGGCGGCGTGCGGGTCCACATACACGTTGAACTCCGCGGCCGGCGTGGTGTTGCCGCCCACGAAGTAGCCGCCGCCCATGGTCACGATCTGGCCGATCTTGGGAATGATGCGCGGCTCGCGCACCATCGCCATGGCCACGTTGGTGATCGGACCCACCGGGCAGAGGGTGATCTCGCCGTCCTCGGCCGCCATGAGCACCTCGACCAGCCAGTCGACCGCGTGCATGTCCTCGACACCCATGGTGGGTTCGTCCCAGTCGGGGCCGTCGAGTCCGGTCTCGCCGTGCACGATCTCCGCGGTGACCAGGTCGCGCACCATCGGGCGTTCGCAGCCGGCGAAGATCTTGACGTCGCGCCGCCCGGCCAGTTCGCACACCAGTCGCGCGTTCCGGACCGTCAGTGGCAGCGGCACGTTGCCGGCGACGCACGTGATCCCCAGCACCTCGAGTTCGGGCGATCCGAGTGCAAGCAGGATGGCGAGGGCGTCGTCCTGCCCGGGGTCGGTGTCGATGATGATCTTTCGAGCGGCCATGCCCGGAGGCTAGACCGCGGTCGCCGGCGCTCGGCACGTCGCTGCTCCCTGATGTGCGGCGACACGAATTGACACGCCGTGACCCGGCTCTCGATAGCATTTTGTGGGCGCGGGCGCGGTGATCGGGAAATCCTTTCGAGCGAGGCCGTGCTGCCCACGGGATTGCCCGCGAAAGCCGGAGAGACATGGCCGCTTCACATGAGAGATTCACCCCCGCACGGCTCGCCGAACTGGGCGCCCTGATCGGCTCGTCCCTGGTCTCCGACGCCCTCGACGGGGTAGGGCTCCGGCATCAGTCGCTGGCGCCGGGCTACGCCCCTCTCGTCGTCGACCAGGTGTTGTTCGGATATGCCTTCCCCACCCGGCTCGAGGCCACCGACGAGATCCCCGAGGTGCCCTACGTGGGGCTCCTGGCGGCCCTCGACGCCATCGGGCCGGGCGAGGTGTGGGTCGGCGCGACCGGCGGGTTCCGGGACGCCGCTCTCTGGGGTGAACTGCTCTCGACGGCGTGCATGGCTTCGGGCTCGGTCGGGGCGCTGGTCGACGGCTATGTCCGGGATCGCCATGTCATCCGCAGCCTGGGCTTCCCGGTGCTGAGTCGCGGGGCCGATCCCCGCGACATCAACGGCAGGGGAGAGGTGGTGGCTCACAACGTGACCGTTGAGGTGGACGGGGTCACCGTGAGTCCCGGCGATCTCATCGTGGGCGACGACGACGGGGTCGTGATCGTGCCGGGGGCGCTCATCGACGACGTCGTGGGTGCCGCCGTGGAGAAGACCTCCGACGAGAGCCGCTTCCGTCAAGCGGTGCGCGAAGGCATGCCACCGGGCGAGGCGTTCAAGCGTTTCGGCGTCCTCTGAGGGGTCCGCCCCGGAGATCGACGGACAGGGAGAGAGACATGACGAGGCACCTCGATCAACGCACCGCGCTCGTGACGGGCGCCGCCAGCGGCATCGGCCGGGCCTGCGCCCGGCGTCTGGCCGAGGAGGGGCAGCACGTTGCGGCAGTCGATCTGCAGACCGGCCTCCTCCAGGAGATCGCCGACGACGTCGCCAGCGTCCACACCCTCGACGTGACCGACTACGACGCGGTGCAGGCCGTCGTGGCCGAGATCGGCGCCGTGGACATCGTGGTCAACAGCGCCGGCATCGTCGGCCCGCAGGTGCCCATATGGGAGATGCCGCTCGAGGACTGGGAGCGGACTCTGGCCGTGAACCTGAACGGCACCTTCAACGCCATCAAGGCAACCATCGGCGGGATGCGGGAGCGAGGCTGGGGCCGCATCGTGAACATCGCCAGCATCGCCGGCAAGGAGGGCAACCCGAACATGGTCGGTTACTCCGCCAGCAAGGCTGCCGTCATCGGCCTCACCAAGTCCGTCGGCAAGGAGGTCGCGAGGGACGGCGTCATCGTCAATGCCGTGGCGCCGGCCGTCATCGCCACGCCCATGAACGCCGACACCACCCCCGAGGTCCTGGAGTACATGCTGGCCAGGATCCCCATGGGACGCCTCGGCCTTGTCGACGAGGTGGCGGAACTGGTCTCGTGGCTGTCCTCGGACGCCTGCAGCTTCTCGACGGCAGCCGTCTACGACATCTCCGGAGGTCGGGCCACTTATTAGCGGGGTGTGGAGCGATGAGGTGCATCGCCCCTGGTGTCATTCCGGCGAAGGCCGGAATCCACTGCCCGCCGAACCGGTTGACGCTGCGGTTTGCCGGCGGCGAGTCTCGTTGTTGAGCGAGCGGCAATGACAGGATTCCTGACCCCGATCATCATCTGCGCCGGACTGCTCGCGCTGCACGTCGCCCTGCCCGCTCGCCGCGTGGCGGGGTACGTGACCGATCCGACCACGGGGCGTCCGTACGAGTATCGGCTCAACGGCCTTCTCGTGTTGGCTGCGGCGGTTGGCGGCGGGCTGCTGGCAGGCGGCACCGGCTGGCTGTCCTGGGGCTGGTTGCACGCCCGTGCCTGGTGGGGCGCGGCGGGTGCCACGGCACTTGGGGCGCTGGCGACGGCGTGGTTCGTGTTCGCGCCACCCCGACGAGCGGTGGCGGAGCCCCGCTCACCGGGTGTCCGAGGCTGGATCTCGGACTTCTATCTGGGGCGCGTGGGCAACTTCGCCTTCGGTGGCCGGATCGACACGAAGATGTACCTCTACGTCTTCGGCGCGGTGCTGCTGGCCCTCAACATCTGCTCGTACTCCGCCTACCACGCCGATCGTTACGGCTCCGAGGCCAATTCCGGCGTGTACCTGCATGCCGCCCTCCTGGGCTGGTTCTTGGTGGACTACCTGATCTTCGAGCGGGTCCACCTGTACACCTACGACATCTTCGCCGAGCGCCTCGGAGCCAAGATCATCTGGGGCTGCCTGGCGTTCTATCCCTACTTCTACGCCGTGGGCCTCTGGGGAACCGCCCGCCTCCCGACGTCGTCGCTGGTCGAGAGCGCAGGGGCGTGGTGGCTCGCCGCCTGTGCCGTCATCTTCCTCGCCGGCTGGGTGCTGGCACGCGGCGCCAACCTGCAGAAATACCGCTTCAAGCGCTTCCCGGAGCGCCCGTTCCTGGGGATCGAACCCCGCGCGGTGACCGACGACCGGGCGCGCCTGCTGTGCAGCGGCTTCTGGGGCGTCTCCCGCCACGTGAACTATCTGGGCGAGATCCTCATCAGTCTCGGCCTGGCCCTGGCGCCGGGACACCTCACCAGCGCCTGGCCGTGGCTCTATGCGGCCTTCATGATCCCCTTCATGCTGATCCGCGAGCGCGCCGACGAGCGCCGCTGCGCCGCCAAGTACGGCGCGTTGTGGGACCGCTACCGCGAGCAGGTCCCTTACAGGATCATCCCCCGCGTCTACTGAGTCTCGGGTCACCGGTCCGGAACTCCCGGGCGATCCGGACCGGCGACCGCTCGTGCCCGCGGGACCTCGCGGGCGATCGGGGCCCCGCCGGGGGGACCCCGATCGCAAGAGCCCGAGGAGGTCGGGATCAGCCCTTGGCCTCGATGAAGGCGTCGGAGTACTTCACCTCGAAGTCGCCGGTGTCCACGATCTCCTCGAGGATCTCCACCGGCGCCACGGCCGGGTCGGAGATGAAGTCGAACAGGTCCTCGTCCAGCAGGTCGTAGGCGGCGGTGTTGGGAGTGCCGTAGTAGTTCCAGTTCGACAGCCAGGCGCCGTTCTCGCCCTCCAGCAGCCAGTTGATGAAGGCGTGAGCCGTGCACGGCGCCGGCGCGTCGTACGGGATCCCCATGTTGTCGATCCAGCGGGTGCCGCCCTCCTCGGGCACGAAGTACACGTACTGCGACGGGTCCTCGGTCTCGAGGAACTGCGTGAACATGTCGCCGGAGTAGCCGTGGGCGACGGCGGTCTCGCCGGTCGTCAGCAGCTCGTCCGATGAGTCGGTGTTGAAGGCGGCCAGACGGTCGCGACTGGAGGCCACGAGTTCCTTCGCCTCGTTCAACTCGGCGTCGCTGGTGGAGTTCAGCGAGTAGCCGAGGTACTTGAGCGCCGCGCCGATGGTCTCGCGGGGATCGTTCAGCAGCGAGATCCGCCCGGAGTACTCGTCCGCGATGGCGGGATCGAAGATGAGCCCCCAGGTGCGCGGGAAGTCGGTGCCCACCACGGCGGTGTCCACGGCGAGACCGGTGGTTCCCCACTGGTACGGGGCCGTGTAGTCGCCCGCGGGGTCGTACACCAGGTTCCGGAAGTCCGCCGAGACGTTCGCCAGGTTGGGGATGGCAGTTTTGTTGAGCGGCTGGATGTGCTCGCCGGCGATCAGGATCGCCACCATGTAGTCCGACGGCACGATCAGCGAGTAGCCGGAGTTGCCCGCGGCGATGATCGGCTGCATCGCCTCGTTGGAGTCGTAGACGTCCATCGTGACGCCGACGCCGAACTCGTCGGAGAACGCCGCCAGTTGCTCCTCGTCGATGTACTCGGCCCAGTTGAAGATGGCGAGGTCGCCGTCGGTCTCACCGACGGCGCAGTCGGCGACACCCTCGTCGGCGGCCGCGGGCGCCGGGGCTGGCGGTTCGGGCGCGGGTGCAGGAGGCTCGGGCGCCGGCGCGGGAGGCTCGGGTGCGGGCGCAGGCGCCGCGACGGTCGTGGCCGGACTGGCGTCATCGTCGTCACCACCGCAGGCGGCGGCCACGAGCAGGACCGCGAACAGCCCGGCGAGCAGCCGGATCAGGGTTTTGGTGGACATGTCTGTGTCTCCTTGTGTTGTTGGATTGTCCTTTGGTCAGGAACTCCGGCGCGCTCGGGTGCCGGCGGCCGGTACGCCCTGCGGTCCGGCGGCGGTGCCGCTGCGGGACCGCTGAACGAGCAGCGAGAGGATCACGAGGCCGACCGAGGCGATCAGCATCACCACGGAGACGGAGTTGATGAGCGGGGTCACTCCCCGTCGGATCAGCCCGAAGACGTACACGGGCAGCGTGGTGGCCCCGGGCCCCGCGGCGAACTGCGTGACGACCACGTCGTCGAGGGAGAGGGTGAGGGCGAGAAGCGCCCCGCCCGCCACGCCGGGCGCGATCTGCGGCAGCGTGACGTACCGGAACGCCTTCCAGCGGCTGGCGTAGAGGTCCAGGGCGGCCTCCTCGAGCCGGCGATCCATGCCGGCCAGACGGGCTCGAACCACGACCGAGACGAAGCTGATGTTGAAGGCGATGTGGCTGACCGTGATGCTGGCGAACCCCTTGCGCAGGTCGGCGTCGAACAGCATGTTCAGGAGGTCGAAGAACTCCGAGAAGAACAGCAGCATCATCACGGCCATCGTCACGTCGGGGATGATGATCGGCAGGTACAGCAGGGCGTCGAACGCCTGCCGCCCCCGGAACCGGAACCGCTCGATGGCCAGAGCGGCGAGAGTGCCGAGCACCACGGAGATGACCGTCGACAGCAGCGCAACCCGCACCGACACCCAGATGGCGTTCTGGATGCTCGTGTTCCCGATGAAGTCGTCGTACCAGCCCAGCGTGAAGCCGCCCCAGCGGCCGACGTTGCGGTCGGCGCTGAAGGAGAACACCACCAGCAGGGCGATCGGGGCGTAGAAGAAGGCGTACACCAGCCAGGCGTTCGCCCCGAGCGCGGCTCGCGTGGGGCTCCAGCCGCGGGTGAAGCGGCGCACACGTTGTGCGCCCTCGCGCGAGAGCACGCGGCGGGCGGTGGCGCTCACAGGTTCCGCCCGCCCGATCGGAAGTACACGATGGTGGCGACGAGCATCACGGCCATCAGCACGAACGACAGCGAGGCGCCGACCGGCCAGTTCCGGGCGGTCAGGAACTGCGTCACGATGTAGCTGCCCAGCAGCGTCGTCTTCGCCCCGCCGAGGATCTCCGGGGTCACATACGCGCCGAGGCTGGGGACGAACACCAGGATCGACCCCGCGATGACGCCCGGCTTGGACAGCGGGAAGAGGATCCGCCGGAAGTTCTGCCAGCCGGAGGCGTAGAGGTCGCGGCCCGCCTCCAGGAGGGACATCTCGATGCGCTCGATGGACGCGTAGAGAGGCAGGATCATGAACGGCAGGAACCCGTACACCAGGCCCAGCACCACCGCGCTGGGGGTGAAGAGGATCTCCAATTCGCCGAAGCCCAGGAAGTCGGTGATGCGGCTGATCACGCCGTCCTTGCCCAGGATCACGCGCCAGGCGTAGTTGCGGACCAGGAAGTTGGACCAGAACGGGATCATCACGAAGACCAGCAGGATGTTGCGCACCTTCGGGCTGCGGGTCGTGAGGTAGTACGAGAACGGGTAACCGACGACCAGGCAGATGACCGTTGTCAGCAGGGCCAGCCAGAGCGAGCGGAAGAGGATGTCGCGCACGATCGGCGCGGCGAGACGGCGATAGGCATCGAGACCGGTCTCGGTGAAGACCGCCTCGCCGAAGCGGTTGCGGCTGGCGAAGGAGTACGCGAAGACGATCCCCAGGGGGACGGCGAAGAAGATGAGGAGGTAGAGGTAGGCGGGTCCGGCCAGGAGGAAGCCCCGGCGCGAGTCCGCCTTGGCCGCCGCCCGTTCGAACTCCGGCGTCGCCTCGGCGGCAGCCGCTGGATCCGGGGGCACCTCGGCGAGGGTCATCAGTCGCCCACCACCGTGACCCCGCCGGGCTCCCAGCTCACGCTCACCTCATCGCCGGTCTGCAGCGGCGCCTCGGTGGAGCGGTACGGGGTGCGCACCTCGATGGTGATCCAGTCCACGGCCACCGAGTGGACCAGGGCATTGCCGACGTAGGTCACCTCGCGCAGCACGCCGTCGATGCTCGGCCATCCGGCGGGGGAGCCGCCGCGCCGGTGCAGGAAGGCCTGCTCGGGTCGCAGGCTGACGGCCACCTTCGTGCCGAAGGCGTGCTCCGAGGCGGCCTGCACTCGCATGCCGTTGCTGAGCACGACCTCGGTTGCCGAGGCCACTGTCGCCTCCAGCAGGTTGGTCCGCCCGATGAAGTCGGCCACGAACCGGTTGGCGGGCCGCTGGTAGATGTCCTCCGGGGTCCCCACCTGCAGGAGCCGGCCCTCGTGCATGACCGCGATGCGGTCGCTCATGGTGAGGGCCTCCTCCTGATCGTGGGTGACGAACACGAACGTGATCCCCACCTCGCGCTGGAGCGCCTTGAGCTCCAACTGCATCTCTTGGCGCAGCTTCAGATCCAGGGCGCCGAGCGGCTCGTCCAGCAGCAGCACCTTGGGCCGGTTGACGAGCGCGCGCGCCAGCGCCACGCGCTGCTGTTGCCCGCCCGAGAGCTGATTGGGGCGCCGGTTCTCCATGCCGCCCAGCTGGACGAGGCCCACCGCCTCGGCGACGCGCCGGGCGCGCTCGGTCCGGTCCACCTTCTGCATCTTCAGGCCGAAGGCGACGTTGTCGGCGACGTTCATGTGCGGGAACAGGGCGTACGCCTGGAAGACCGTGTTCACCGGCCTCTTGTTGGGCGGCAGCGTCCCCACCTCGTCACCGAAGATCTTGAGGCTGCCCATGGTCGGGAAGTCGAGCCCGGCGATCATCCGCAGCGTGGTGGTCTTGCCGCAGCCCGACGGTCCGAGCAGGGCGAAGAATTCGCCGTCGCCGATCTCCAGGTC
>CAZTZI010000039.1:0-4447 GCA_964618115.1 uncultured Acidimicrobiales bacterium | reverse complement strand
GAATCCAGGGATGGGTCAGCCGGTGGGCGTGTCCTGGGGCGGACCCATGGCGCCGGTGTCGTCGGCACCCATGTTTCCGCCGGTGTCCATGGCGCCGGTGTCGTCGGCACCCATGTTTTCGCCGGTGTCCATGGCGCCGGTGTCGTCGGCACCCATGTTTTCGCCGGTGTCCTCGGGCTCCGGTGCCGCCTCGGGCTCCGGTGCCGCCTCGGGCTCCGGTGCCGCCTCGGGCTCCGGTGCCGCCTCGGGCTCCGGCGCCGCCTCGGGCTCCGGCGCCGCCTCGGGCTCCGGCGCCGAGCAGTCGAACTCGACCTCGATGATCGCCACATCGGGGTTGGGAGTGTCCACCAGACTCAGCGGCGAGCTGTTCGAAACCGTGCAGTGGCTCGGGTAACCGCTCACCTTCACTGATGCCGTGCAGCTGTCGCCGTTCTTGTCCAAGACGTAGCGGCGCGCGGGGCTGAAGTCCGTCTTGTCCGTGTTGAAGACCGCGGTGATGTTGTACCTGCCCTCCCGCAACTCGACGAGCGTCGCTCCTGAGGTGCTGTAGATGCCGCTTGACGCCGACGGACCAGACTGCCTCGCCGACAGGTTGCCCGGCAGGTCTGCCGGGCCGCCGCAGCCTTCGCTGAGCTCGCCGTACTTGACACCAACACCGCCGGCGTCGCCCGCGACACTCTGGACAAGGTGCACCTTCACAGTTGCCACGGACACGGTCAGGGCAGGCACCATGACCGTGTTGTCGTCAGTGGTGGCGATGTCGTCGTCGGCGCCATCCCGATCCGGCGCCACATCCTCCTGCTGGTTGTCCTTGCTGCGCTCCGAGCCGTCACCCGCGGCGAAGCCCGGGGGCAGGGTGGCCGTAACAGTGTACTCGCAGACGTTGGCACTGCCGAGCGCGTTCTGGACCACCGTCAACGTGGCCTTCTGCAGGTTATGGTCGTTTTGGTCGGCCTCGGTGTCCTCGCTCACGGCGTTGCATCCCTCAGGAACGTTGCCGGTGGCGTCCTTCTCCGGCGTAGCGGTGATCGTGAACGTGGTGGCCGAGGCGGCACCGGCGGAGCGGGCGTCTGTCACGTCGTCAGGCCCGGCCAGACGGGTACCCGTGTCAGCGGTGCCGTCGCCGGTGTTGTCGCAGTCGTCCCCGGTGGCCGTCGCATCGGCGTCGGGGATGCAATCATCGAGGTTGACGCCGGGGGCCTTCACGGTCACTTCAAGGTCGCCCGTCGTGGCGCAGGCACCGGTCACCAATGCGAGCACGCCGGTGGCATCAGCCACTTCGAGGTCCTCCGCAGTGGTACCAGTGGTACCAGTACCGCCGACCACGCAGCCAGCACCGGCAGCGTTCGTGAAGGTGGCCTTCCAGTTGTAGTTGCAGATGTCGTCGGTCACGACGCCGGTCTCCTGCTGCGGGCCCGTGGTCGCTGCTCCGGCGCCGTCGGCGTCGGCCACGGTCAGGGTCACCGACCCGGTCGCACCCGAGGTGCCCGATCCGGGATCGCAGCCACCCTGAGTCTCCCAACTCACGGTGTACGTGCCGGCTTCACCCGGGTCCCCGGTCTGGATCGTGATCACTTCCTTGGCGGCCGAGGCGGGGCTGGAGGCCAGCGCCAGTACCACAGCCAGTAGACCGGCGACGCTCAGGACGCTGGTCAGAATCTTTCTCATCTCGCTTGGGTTCCTTCCCTTGATTCCTAGAGGCACCCCGGCGCGCGCCGGGACGGCTGCCTCACTCCAACAGGATCATTAGATTACACCCCGGTAACGCCGCGGGCAACACCCTTTGGGGCAACGCCCGCCACGGCGCTCCGCCGCACCGAGGCACCGGCCCCGGAGTCGGGTCCGGGACGACACCCCCGGCTCGAGAATCCACCGCAGAGAACCGGGCGGGAAACCCCGCCGGCCACCACGCCGGAACATCGAACCGTCACGGCGGGGCGACGGAGCGAACCCCGCCCCCCGTGGCACAGCGGCGACATTAGCAGGAGCGGCCCGCCGCCGCGTGGTTCCCGCCCGGCCGGCCAGGTGGCCAAGTTCTGGATTCCGGCCTCCGCCGGAATGACGACGGGGCAGGCTCTCCGCCGGAATGACGGGGGGTGGCGGTTCCGAGGCTGGCAACGGTACAGCGGGGCCAGTCAACCTGCCCCGCCGCCAGAAGCGATCAATCGTGAGATCGCGACGGCGGCGGCGGCGATGACACCAGCGATCCAGGCTACTGTCCTGTAGACGAACTCCCGAGTTGCGACATGGTCTCGGTGCAGCTCCTCGTGATAGCCGCGGAACTCTTCGAGCCTGACAAGGCGCGTCTCATGTCCCTGATGGGCATCCCAAGTGATTCGATCATGGTCGCCGGGAAGCGACTTCGGGTTGAGCACCGTCATCTCGGCTCGTTCGCTGCTCGCATCCAGTCCCAGAACGAGGTCCACGATCGGCCGGTGTAGGACCCGTTGAGTCGAAGGATCACAGCGGCAAGGTCGGTGTCATCCGCCAAGCCCAGCGCCTTCACCACCTCCTCGGCTAAACGCGGCCCCGTAATGACGTAGACGGTATCGCCGAACCTGTAGTGCTGGTCCTCGGGATACTTCTCCTCGATACGATCACGAATCCTCTGGTTCGTGTCCGGCTCGTCGTCATGTAAGAGGACCGCGAATGTTCCCATCATGACCTCCCGTTGATTTGCGATGGATGATTTTGATCGTAACCGACGTTCATGTCACCAGCATAGCGGCATGAAACCCCAGATCAGGCGGTATTTCAAGCACGCCGCGGGGCATACGAAGAGGTATCCCGCCCGACCGAGCCCACAGCGACCAGACCATCGGGGTCAACCGTGGAGGGCTGATATCAAGAGGCATCGTTGCGCACCGACCGTCGGGGCGGGTGTTCACCCGCTCCTCGGTGGCCGCCAAGTCGGTCTTCGTAGCCAGTTCGCGCCAGTCCATGGGCGGGAGACTGTCCATGAGCGTCGTCGGGGTCAGGCGGCCTGCTCGGGCGGTTCGCCCTCTTCGGGCCCGCGTTCCCGGCCGCCGGCGAACCCGTACCCCAGGTGCCCCTCGATCCGGGCCACCCCCTCCCGCAGCGACGTGAGCTGCCTGCCGTGGTCCGCGAGCGTCTCGTCCACGGTCTTGAAATTCGCGTCCACGGTCTTGAGCTTCTCGTCCACGGTCTTGAAATTCGCGTCCACGGTCTTGAAATTCGCGTGAATTAACGCGGTCAAGGAGGCGAACCTCTCGTCGGACCGCTCCTCCGCGGCCTTGAACTTCTCGTCGGACCGCTTCTCCGCGGCCTTGAACTTCTCGTCGGACCGCTCCTCCGCGCGCTTGAAGCGCCTGTTCATCTCGAAATACAGGACGCCGAAGGCCGTGAGGGTGACGCCGAGTATCGACACCCAAGCCGTGACGAATTGCAGATAGCTGGCTTCCATCGCGTTGCTTGCCTCCCTTGGCAGGGACCTGCCCGGTTCGCTCTGTTCAGGGGGAAGCCGCGCCCACCCTACCGCCTGAACCCGCCACACGCCCCGCAGGCAGCGGCCGAGTCGGCAGCTTCTGCGGCCCGAGAGGGTGCTGCGGTCGGCGGCGCGTTGGGGTGCGCCGCCACCGCCTGGCGCACCGTCTCATCACCGTCGCCGGCCAACGCAGCCAAGGAGTCCGGCGGAGTGTTGTGGTGCTCGGCGACCGCCCAGCGGACGTACATGTCGGCGTCGCCGGCGAGCCGCAGAAGCAACTCCCGGTGCGAGATGCAGCGGGCCAGGGTGCGCCGGACCTCAGGGTCGGGGTCGCGCACCAACACGCGCAGCGCCTCCAAGGGAGCGTCGGTGTTCGACGCGACCGTTGCTCGAACGATCGGATCCTCGGACGCCACGAAAGGCAGAAACTCGGAGACGTCGCCTTTCAGCCCCGCGGCCGTCATCCAAGTGAGCGGATGGTCGCTGTCGTCATTCATCATGTCCTCCTTGATTCGTGCCGTCGTGCCGGTCGTGCGGGTGGTCGCGGCGTCGGCCCGAACGGGTTGACGGTCGGCAGACCGAGCAGCTCGAAGTACTCGACGTCGCCGGTGACCATCGTGAGGCCGTGCACCAGGGCGGTGGCGGCGTTCATGGCGACGTCCGACGCCGCCTCCGGTTGCCGGTGCCTGAGGCGCGCCCACTCCCGGAACGTGACGGCGTCGGCGGCCAGCACGCCGTAGGCGCACCGCAGCCGCAGGAGCCACTCCTCGAGTTCCTGCGCCATCAGCGTGTCTGTCGTCGTGCCCTTCTCCCGGGTCTCCTCGACGACCCTCTGGATCACGCCGATCGCCATGGCCGAGATGTGCAGCCGGTTGGCGGGAACGCCGGTGATCCAGTCGAGGACGGCTTGGCCCCGTGTCCGCCGGAACAGCGCCACCATCACGCCGGCGTCGAGCAGGTAGGCGGCCGACTCCGACCGCTCGAGCGGTCGGAGTCGGCCGC
>CAZTZI010000038.1:0-5922 GCA_964618115.1 uncultured Acidimicrobiales bacterium | reverse complement strand
CCTTGGCCGCGTCCGCCTTGGCCGCGTCCGCCGGGCCCTCCGCCTCGTCCGCCGCCGGGCCCGCCGTGGCCTCGGCCACCCCCGCCGCCCCCGCGAGGCGGCCCACCGGGGCGTTGTCCGTCGTCCGGGCCACGAGATGATGTGTCGTCCACCCCCGCACCCTAGGCCGGTGGCGGCGCGTTCCTCCCCGAGGTCGGGCCGCTGTTTCGGCCGGGCTCTTGGCGGGCCGGCGTCCTTAGATCAGAACGGCCACTGCCCAGCAGGCGATTCCCTCGCCGCGACCCACGGCGCCCAGGGACTCGGCCCGCTTGCCCCGCAGGGTCACGGGGGCGCCGGCTGCCTCACTCAGACGGGCCTGCATCTCCGCGCGTCGAGGCGCGAGCTTGGGGCGCTCAGCCACCACGGCGCAGTCGATGTTGCCGATGCGCCTGCCGGTTCGTCGCACACGTTCAGCCGCCTCGGCCAGCAGGGCGATGCTGTCTGCGTTGCGCCAGCGATCGTCGTCGTCGGGGAACAGGCTCCCGATATCACCCAAGCCGGCGATCCCCAAGATGGCGTCGCAGCAGGCGTGGGCGACCACATCGGCGTCGCTGTGCCCGGCGAGACCGCGCTCACCCTCGAAGCGAACGCCCCCGAGTACGAGCGGGCGTTCGGGGTCGTCGCTGAAGGCGTGAACGTCGAAGCCGATCCCGACGAGCGGTATGCCGCCGCCGGAGGTGTCCGGCGAGCCGGCGGCGTCGTCGACGGAGTCATCGGGCTCTCCGGATTGGTCGGGTTCGCTCGGCGCGGCCGACCGCGCCGCCAGCAGTGCCTCGGCAACCCCCAGGTCGCCGGGAGTCGTGATCTTGAGGTTGTCGGGCTCGCCGTCCACGAGGGACAGTTTCCCCCCGGTGGACTCCACCAGCGTGGCGTCATCGGTCGCCTCGGGAGCCTCCTCGTGGGCGCGGCGCAGGGCGTCGGCCCGGAACGCCTGCGGCGTCTGCACGGCGCGCAAGCGGGAGCGGTCCAGCGGGACGTTGTCCGTGTGGCGGACGGTGTCGGTTACGGGCACGACCGGTACGGCCCCGTCGGCGCCCGCGGCGACAGCGCTCGTGACCGCGGTGAAGAGCGCGCCCGTTGCCAGCGGTCGGGCCGCGTCGTGGACGACGATCACCTCGGCCTCGTCGGGGACGGCGGCGATGCCGGCCCGCACCGACTCCGACCGGGTGGCGCCACCCGCCGTCACGATGACACGCGCGCGCCCACCCGCCGGCGTTCCGCCGGCTTCGTCCTTCCGGCGGAGGCCGGGATCCACGCTGCGGCCGGAATCGCCGTCGGGGCCCACGAGCGCACCCGGACCCTCGCGCAAGAGTTGCACCTGCTCGGGCGTGGCCACCACCACGACGCCATGGCTTGCCCCGGCGACTGCGTCGAACGCCCAGTCGATGACGCGGCGCCCACCGAGGGTCTGCAACTGTTTGGGCCCGCCGAAGCGACGACCCTCTCCTGCGGCCACGAGAATGGTCCAGATCGCCCCGTCCCCCTGAAACACGCTCCGAGCCACGCTCATTAGCATGGCGCCCGTCATGGTTGACGCCAAGTTGCTGTCTCAGACCGAGATCTTCGAGGGCCTCGAAGCGGAGTTGCTGGAGGACGTCGCGGTCTATTCCTACTGCCGCCGGCTCGAGCGAGGAGACGCCCTGTTCTCGATGGGCGACCGTCCTGATGCCATGTTTGTGGTGCTCTCCGGGCGGATCGCCATCGTCAGCACCGCTTTGGATGGCCGCGACACGGTCATCTCGTTGATGGAGGAGGGAGATCTCTTCGGCGAGATGGGCCTCTTCGACGGCCGCGGCCGATCGGCCGGCGCCCGCGCATTGGAGGCCAGCGAGGTGCTTGCCGTGCCGTACGGCCCCGTGCGCCGGCTCTACGAGAACCATCCGGACCATCTGTGGCGCGTCGTCAGCATGCTCGTGCGACGCCTGCGGGCCGCGGGCACCGCCCTGACCGATGCGGTGTTCCTCGATGTCGTGGGCCGGACCGCCAAGCGGTTGCTGGGCTTCGCGGGCGAGGAGGAGAGCTTCACGCTGCCGGTCACACAGGAGGAGCTGGCGGCCATGGTGGGCGCTTCTCGCGAGCGGGTCAACAAGGCCATCTCGCAGTTCGTGCGCCTTGGCTGGCTGGGCCGCTCCGGCACCAGCTACACGATCCTCGATCGCGCCCAGATGACACTCCGCAGCCGCTAGCGATCACAACGAGGAGGCGAATCGATGGCCGACGTCTTCGCCGTCGATTGGACGCAGATGGCCGATGGCACGCGGGACGACTACGTCCATCTCGAGAGGCTCTACCGCGATCACAGCGTCGGCGCGGTGACCGGCAACCTGCTGGCGACGTTCCGCCTGCTGGAGGGGCCGACTCTCGGCTACCGGATCGACCGGGCCCGCCACAGCCGCCAGTCGGCCACCAGGGCGCTGCGCAACGGCGAGTCGACGGAGTTCGTCGTGGCAGCGCTGTTCCACGACATCGGCGACGTGCTGGCACCGGACAATCACAGCGCCGTGGCCGCCGACGTACTCGCCCCGTATGTGAGCGAGGAGACCACGTGGGTGATCCGCCACCACGGGCTGTTCCAGGGCTACTACTACTTCCATCACCTCGGCGGAGACCGCAACGCCCGGGAGCGCCACGCGGTATCCCCGTACTACGACCGCTGCGTGGACTTCTGCGCCTCCTACGACCAGAACTGCTTCGACCCGCACTACGACGACCTGCCGCTGGAGGACTTTGCGCCCCTCGTGGAGGAGATCTTCACCGGCACCCCGCGGGAATACCGCGCCTAGCTGTACGAGCAGGCGAGGCGGCAGGACAAACTGTCCCAACTGCCGGCCACAAGGGTTGTGACGTTGTGGGTCGGGCCGTTCAGATTGAAGCGGTCTCTGTTGCCGGCTCGCGGCGGGAACCGGAATGGGCCGGTCGGCAACGGGTTCGGTCCTTCGCGAATCGTCCCGGAGCGGGCGGGCACGCTGTGGTAGAAGACGACAATGGCAACGACCTCCGCACGATCCGACCGTGGCCCCCGGGGTGGCCAACATCGAGGCCGGTGTCGACGGCTTCACGATGGACCAGGCCATGGAACTGGTGCGATCGATGCGGGGCAGGAACGTGATCGGCGGCGACGTGGTCTGCCTCATGCCCACCGTCGACTCCCCGAACCAGATCACCAGCTACCGCTCGGCTGCCGTGATGTTCGAGATCCTCAGCCTGATCGCCGACCGCAACTTCGCCTGATCCACCAGCCTCGCCAGCGCAGCAGCGACGGCGGTCGTTGAACGCAAACTCGAGGGCACGCCAGAACGGCGGACTCGGGCTTCGAGACCGACGTGATTCAACGAAGCAGGGGATAGTCGACGCTCCCGCCTTCGGTGACGCTCGCGCCCGGGACGCCATCGCGTCTGTCTCGGCGTCCGCAATTCGCCGGTGACTTGCGGTCTGGGTCGCGTAGCGAGAACCTGCCTTCGGACCCCCTGACGACCTGGGCACCGAGTTCGTGGACCAGCTTGTGATGGCAATGGCCGCAGAGCAGGCAGAGGTTGTCCAGGTCGGTCGGCCCGCCGTTCTCCCAGAACTCGATGTGGTGCGGCTGGCAGTAGCTGTTCGGTGCGCCGCAGCCCACACAGCCCCGGTCCCGCGCTGCGAGGGCGATGCGCTGGGCCGTGCTGGCGTCGCGCTGTTCGCGTCCCAGCCACAGCGGCTGGCCCTCGACGTCGAACAGGGCGGGCAGGATCTTGGCCTCCAGCGCCAGCTTCACGAGTTCGCCCGGCGCCAGGGGAGTGCCGTCGACCAACTCGGCGCCGGCGAGTTGCCCGGCGACGTGGTCGTACTCGGCGATCACCACCAGCGTGGTGCTCTGGTTCTTCCCGGCACCGGCGCGGGTGACGAGCAGTTCCAGCGCGTCGGCGGAGCGTTGCGCGGGCGTGGCGCGGTTCTGGGGATCCTCGGCGCGCCGCAGCTTCCTGGCCGCGGCGGCGAGGGCCGTCTCGATGCGGGCACCGGCGACGGGATCGAACAGGCCGAACAGCTTGTACATCCCGTCGGACTGCTTGGTGATGGACACCTCACGCCGGGCGCGCTGGCGTCGCCGGCGCTGCTCCAACTCCTCGCCGGCCGTTCGCTCGTTGACGTGATTCCGCAGCGTGTGGCCGAAGACGTCGGTGGGCTCGTGCCCCGCGGCGGCCAGCAATTCGGCCTCGTCGACGGCGGTGTGCTCGGCAGCCTCGGCGATCATCCGGGCGTGCTGGGGCGTGATCGCGCCAGCGGCGAGCGCTTCGGCGGTCTCGGGCATGTCGGCAAGCTGCCCCGCGAGCTTCACGTCGCGCTTTGCGCTGCCGCGGGATCCCCGGAGCCGGGCGCGCACCGCTTCGGCCGCGTGCGCCTCACCGTCCCGCCGCGCCAACTCGGTGACCGTGTCGCTCTTCACCGAGGCCATCCGGGCCTCGCAGCGACCCACCAGGCCCAACCGCTCCTCGAGCCAGTCACCGCCCAGCGAACGCAGGGTTGCCACCAACTCTTCGAGCAGACCGACTGCATGCGCGGCATTTTCCTCCGGTGCCCTCATAGCTGCCGTTGGCGATCCGTCCATCGCGGCGGTTCCGTGCTGCTCGGGGCCGCCGCCGGCCCCAGCGACGGCCGCCTCGACCGCACGCCGCTCGGCCGGCAGGGCTCCCGCAACCGGGGTCGCTCCCGCATCGGCCGGACTCTTTCCGTTGCGGGCACCAACTGCGGCGCTCGTCGTCGCAGCATCGACCGATGCGGCGGTTCCGCTGGAGAAGAGGGTCAGATCGGTCATCGGTCGCTCCCCGAGGGCGTCGCTCGTCGTGAACTTCGCGCCGGCCGGAGCCGGCAAGCCGGTCGGGGAAGCTCGATCCCCGCCGAGCGGAGGCCGATGACCGGTACCCCGTACTCTATCAACCCCCTGAGATAGTGACAACATCTGTTTGTTAGAGAATTGAAACATATTCCAACAAATTGACATCTCCATCGAAATCACGCCTGATCTGCCTCGTACCCCTGACCGACGCCGACGGTCGTCCACGGGATCGACACTGGCGGTCCCTGCGACCTTCATGCCAGCGCAGGCGAGGATCGCCGCGGCGCCCTACTCGGTGAACCCGATACTCAGTCCACCGCAGGCGCACGTCGTGCCACCGGACCGTGGGCTCCAGCCTCCGCCGGAACGACGGAGGGTGAGGCGCACAGCGCCACAGCAGAACGACTAATCGGTGTCTCAGGGACGGCCCTGGCGGCCCGGTGGTGCCGTCCGACAGTGTCGAGCCTCATGGTCGGACGTTGGCCCGGGCCGCCGGTCACACGAGGGCCAGCCAGCAGACGAGGTGCACGTCGTCGGATGTGATCTCCGGCAGCGGCCGGGGCGGCGTATACGGCTCGAGGCCGAGGTTGCGGACGACGCCGAGCACGTTGCGGGCCTGATCGGCGACGTCGTCGGTTCCGGCCACGGCAGCCCGGAAGGTGCGGATGATGCGTTCGGGGTAGGGCGCGCAGACGGCGTCGATCGTCCGATCGATCTCGTCCTGAGTGAGATCGGCCGGGGGATGCGAGCGCAGGATCTCCGCGGCCCGTCGCAGCGCCGGCGGCACCCGCGGCTCCAGGTTGGCCTTGTCGGCGAGGAAGTTCCAGCGTTCGACGATGTCGCTGCGGGCGATGGCCCAGGCGTCGAAAGCGCCGCGATAGGTCTCGTCATCCAGCAGGCGGGGCGTGTCGAATCCGTCCCGCGGCCGTGCCCGGTCGAGGCAGGCGAGAGTCTCGGCGATCACCGCGGGCTCGCCGCCGGTGGGCCCGCCGCAATTGGGCTCAGCCTCGCCGCCGAGTTCGACATAGCGGAACAGCGGTTGGGGCCAGTCTCCGACCTGGACGCAGAACACG
>CAZTZI010000037.1:0-22959 GCA_964618115.1 uncultured Acidimicrobiales bacterium | reverse complement strand
GGGGCTGCCAGCAGATGTCGAGGCCCAGGGCGGCGCTGTGGCCGGTGAGGGCGCCGTCGGCGCCGTGGGCGATGTCGATGGTCTCCCAGCGGCCCGAGCGGCGGCGGTCGCCCTGCAGCGGCGGCGTGAAGTAGTCGCCGCCGGTGGGGTCCAGGCGCCAGTACTCGCGCACGCCGAGGGCCGCGAAGCGGGCGGGCTTGGCGCGCAGGTCGCGCTTGTAGGTGGTGTGCGAGGCGATCTCCAGGGCGAAGGCGGGCGCCGCGCCGGCCTCCCAGACCTTGTAGGTGCTGCGGCCCTCCACGGCGGAGACGTCGACGCCGAACGCCACCGCCACGTCGGGGGCCACGACGACCTTCGGGTCGCCCTCGGCGTAGTACACGTTGATGTCGTTGAGGACCCAGGCGCCGGGCCTGCCGGCCAGCCAGTGGCGCAGCGCGAAGACGATCTCGCCGCGCCGGCGGGTCTGCAGGTCGCCCTCGGGCACTCGCGGCCCCTCCGGGTACTCGACTTCCACCTCGGGAGGGCCGGCCACCACCGCACTCATCGGTGCACACCCCCAATCACGCCGCCGACCCTACCACCACCCCGACACCAGGGCAACCCCAAACACCATGACAGTGAACTAACACTCAGGAAATCACGGTGACTCTAGTGAATGTGTTGGGCGCGCCTCAGGGCGATCTCGGTAATCGGCTGCTTCATGACGCGGTCCGGATAGAAGTGGGCCATCCACTCAATGAACGCTCGCCAGAGGTCCTGCTCGGAATAGCCCTCCACATCAAGCCCTGAGAGGAACGAGTACGTGTCCTTGAAGGTCAGTAGAGCATCGCCCATCCCGGCTAGGAAGGCACCCCCTGGTTCGATCTGCTCCAAGCGGTCCCTGACGGCAGCGTCGAATTCCCGCTCGGCGAGTCCTGGAGCCAAGTTCATGCTCGCGATATCTCCAACGACCAGTCTCTCGGCCGTCGTCAGATCATCGGGGAGAGTCGTGGAGTACAGCTCCTGGTAGCGACGGAATGCTGGCTCCGGCTTGCGACTGCGCGGGAACCAGGTGGCTTGAAGGTGAGTCGTATGGGCTTCCTGCCCCAGGTAATCCACCACGGCCCGCAGTTGGTCGGCGAGTTCACGGGTCGCGGGCCGCTCGTGACGATCTATGTCAGCAAGGGTTGCTGCGACTCCGTGGTCTTCGCGCGTCGTGGTAATCAGGACTTCGATGTTGCTGTCGGGTGCATCGCCGAATCCAGAATGTGTAACGTTGGCCGAGCCCGCCAAGCAGTCGGAATCGGCGATGTAGAGCTTCGCGTGCAGATTATCCACAAGGCTCAGGTGGGCATTGCCCCGCCGTTCCAGCAGGTCCAGTGTCTCGATGTCGGAAACGCCCGACGCAACCTCCTGGGGCAGCCAACGCGTGACACATCGGACCGGTACGGTGGCCGGCACCGCCTCCAATATCGTGCGCAAGGTACCGACCTTGATGAACGGCGCGATGATCTCGACCGAACTTCGGGCACCCGAGATCAGACCACGTACCCGGTCTCCTGGCGACACGTTGTCCATCAATCAGACTCGATCGGTAGGCGCAATCGCCTGCTCTTCGATTATGAAAAAGTCCTCCGCGTACCTGCCCCAATCGTTTCGGAGATCGCGTATCGCTCGCTTGCGCTCGTTGGGAAGTTCATCCTCCAGTCTTGCCCACGCATAAAGCAGGAGTCGGAAGGCTGCCGCGCCGTCGGCAAGGCGCTCAATTGCATCATCAGGTTCCAGGCTGTCGACGTCGGGGCTGATGATCTCGTAGAAGTCACGGAACACCGGATGTGAGGCATTGAAGGTGACCTGAACCACGCCCGGTTGTGACTCGACGTCGAAGAAGGTCGCGTTGTTCTGATCGGCGTGAATCCACCTGACCTTGTTGCCCTGTTCCAGTGTCTCAGCGACATGCCGTCGGGCCTCGTGCTCGCTGATGCCGTGCTGCACCAGCGACTGCACTTGGATCCGTCGCTGATCTTCCTGCGGTGTGGTGAGTGCAGCGCGATCGGAGCTGCCGATCTGCCCTTCCTTCGAGCGACGTTGTATCTCGGCGGTCGCCATGCGGTCGGCATCGTCTGCGGCTGCCTGAGCGTGACGCGGACCCCGCTTCTGCTTGCTTAACTTGGCCTTCTGCCGGACCATGTCACGTGTCTTCTGCACCTGGTACTGCAGGTCAAAGAGATGCACTCGCGGGTCGCCGTCGAACGACATGCGCTCACGTACGTCTCGGAATGTCGTCTCGCCGGGCAGCAACTCGCGCTGCCAGTCGAAGTCGGCAAGGCGTTGGAACGTCATTGCACCTTGCTTGTTGTTGGTGACCCCGAAGACCTCGTCCAAGGCGGGCGGAAAATCCACCTCCACCTTCCACCAGCGCTCCACGGGGTCGTAGTTGTTGATCCAGCCCTTGTCGATCTCGATCTCTCGGTGGGCTCGGATTAGTGAGACCCCCAGGTTCGAGGCGGCGTGTTTCCCCCAAGGCGTATGTCCAGCATCACTGCCCGCGTAATTGTCGGGCCAATCGGCATCGGGGTGGTCCGAGACTCGAACATGCGGCCGCGCATAGCTAGCCCGGATTCGTACCGTGTGCACTGCGCCCCCGTGATCTATCTCCACGCCGATCGGACTGGCTGCCAACTCCTCGAACATCGGTCCGGGGCCGAAGTCCTCGGGACAGGAAGTCTCAGACATTAGGTAGAGCGGGTCATTGGGCCGCACATGAAGGATGCCACGTTCGTCAATGATCGGATTGCTGCCATTGCCGTCAAGTTCCACCGGCACGCACACGATCCTTCGTTGCCCACCGATCTCCTGATCCCGAGCGTCGTCGATATGCAGCCGTTCGCCGGGCGGAAGCAAGAATCGCCGATAGATGCGTCCGATCAGCGCTTCCGCGTTCTTGAACGTGGTGACAGCGCGGGTCCATTCCACCCGGTCCATCTCGCTCCAGACGACAAGCGTGCCCGAGTCACTGAAGCCGTACTGGGATGCCTCCAAGTAAATCTCGGGTAGAGGCTTCCGGCTGGGCTCGGGAATCTCTCTCTGGCCCGCCTCCACATCGTCGATCCAGAGCCGCGCGTGGCAGGCGTTGGTGACGCCGGCCTGCCAGGACCAAATGTCCACGCGCCTCGCCTGCGACATCGAGGAGTTGGGCAGACCAACGCCGAAGCGTCCGATCCCTCGCCTTCTAAGCCTGGTTCCGTGCCCATAGCGAAGGCTGCCTCGTAGCTCGTCGGGTGTCATGCCGCACCCGTTGTCCAGAACGGCGAGTTCCTTGAGGCGCGAAATCTCCCGCTTGCTGACAAGTTCGCGTCGGCTGATCCCGAGTAGCTCGATTGTCATGGCACCGGCTTCGATGGAGTTGTCAATCAACTCGGCCAGAGCGTGCGCGGTCGACTTGTAGCCGCTGTCGCGCATAGAACGCACCGCCATCGCCGTGTTGAAGATGGAGAAGCTGAGTTGCTCAGTGTCGGCCTGATCGGTCAGTGCCATACGTCCTCCCAGTTCTCGAACGCCTCGGCCACATCTCCGAATCCGGGGAGAGCCGGGTCGACGACGGTGACGATTTCGCAGCTCTCGGTGCCGCCCGCCTTCGGACCGCGAATCGCTCGACCCACCATCTGGCTGTACAGCACCAGCGACTTCGTCGGCCGGGCTATCAGCACGGCACTTGCCTGAGGCGCGTCGAAGCCGGTCGTGAGTACTCCGTAGTTGATGAGGACCCGCGGCTCAGGACCGCGGGACTTGAAATCCGAGATCTCCCGCTTCCGCTCCGGTGCAGGTGTGGTGGCTGTCACGGCAGCAGCGCGAAGGCCACGTACCAACAGGACAGCTGTCAGAATTCGCGCCTGCGCGACGGACGCCGCAAACACCAATATCCGCCTGTGCCCCGAGTCCACGAGTTGTGTCACGGCTTCCACGACCGCCGTCACGTAACGCGCGTCCTCCGACAGGCGTGCGAGAACCTCTTCTGACAGCGATCCCATCGCTGCAAGCGAGCGGGTGTCATCCAGGTGGATGCCAGGCTCCGCGAAGAGGGTCCTGAAGTTGGGGCGGGCAAGGTAGCCGTGGGTGATCAGGTACTCGATCGGGTTCTCCGCCGGTACCTCGATCCCGACCTTGTTGTAGCCGTAGAACTCTGCCAACTTTCCGTCGGCGTCAATATCCGCCCAAGTGCGTCCAGGTGTGGCCGTCAGCCCCAGTAGAGCGCAGCGATAGTCGATAGTGAGGTTCTCGGTTATCTCCCGATAGGTCGGGGCGATGCTCTGGTGGGCCTCGTCGAAGACCACCAGCCGGACTTGCCGCGCCAGGCGGAGTGCCCAGTCCCGGTCGATCGAGGACATGGCCGACCAACCCTTTGCCAGGCCCACGGCCAAGAAGCCGTCGCGGAGTTCGTCTGTGTCCGGGGTGCGATTGCCCCACATCCTGCAGACGTGAACCCGCCGATTGCCAAGGTGGTGCCACGCGTTCTCGAACGTGCCAACGGCCTGGTCCAGTAGCTCCCGGCCCGAGGCCAGCCATACCGCCACCGACGGCTCGTTGGCTCGCAGCGACTCGGCAACCACGTGCATGGCGGTGCGGGTCTTGCCGACACCGGTGGGAAGGTGAAGAACGGCGCGTCGGAGGTCGTGCCAAAGCAGGGGCAGGAGTCTCTGAACAGCGCTGCGCTGATGGTCGAACAAGCCATAGGCGGGCTCGATGTGGCTAGTCGCCGCGGGCGGTGGCTCAGCCGCGACCTCGGTGATCAGACCGAAGAAGTCTCGAGCCTCGCCGACTTGAGCAGGAGTCCAGCATTCGGCAGCCGCCAACGGCGCCCCGACCCTCTCTGTCAACTCGGCGTGCTTGACCTCCGGAACGTGTGTCACGACGCATTGCCGCAGGCTGGGATCGCCTAGCATTTCCCCCAGATCGCACACCAGGGGCGCCACCTGTCGCAGTTCGCGCACCGGTACGCGCCCGCCGTTTTGGGTGCCGCGGAGAACGTCAAGTAGTGAGAGGAGGCGCGGATCCATTAGGTCGCGGATGGTGCCCTCGGGGAGGTGAGCGAAGTACTGGGTTGTTGTCATGCCCCACGCGCTCAGCGCGGGGTCGCGACGCGAGTCGGCCGGAGCGTTCATGGCGCGCACACCGCGCAGGGCTCGGTGTCGTCGTCGGTGTCGAGGGCGTCCGCGAGGACTTCGATGAGCGGAACGTTGGCCCGGGCCGTGGTGGCGGCTCGGGTGAGGGCGGCTTCGTGGCGTTCGATGATCTGGTCGCGACGGGCGCGTAATTGCACGAGGGTCTCGCCGCCCGACCAGGTGTACTGGCGGCCCCGCATGGCGGTGTCGCCGAAGTCGGCGTCGCCGTCCACGCCGGCATCGCGCAGCACCTTCTGCTCGATGGCCACGGCGCGCTCGAACAGTGCCGGGTGCTGCTCGGAGAGGCCGATCCACTCGGCCTTGCGCTGGTAGAAGCAGAAGTAGCAGCCCGAACGGGTGCGCCAGCTGTAGTAGGCGGGCAGGCCGACGCCGGCGTCGTCGAGGAGGCGCAGCACGTCGTCGTGGCTGATGCCGTCCTCCACGAACGGGAATCGGGTGCGGATGTTCGGCTTGGTGGAGATGTGGCCCTTGCGGTTGGACTCGTCGGCCCGGATCGCCACGTAGGAGACGGCCGGGTCGTCGCCGATCCAGGCCTCGATGGGCTTGATCTTCATGTTCTTGGTGCACCAGCGCATCTGCGGCGACGGCAGTGCGCCCCGGAACACCTCGAACCAGTGATCGAAGCCCCGCTCGGCGTTCAGGCGCACGATGGGGCGGCCGAGGATCACCTCGAGGCGAGTCAGGTACTCGTAGGTCTCGGGCAGCTCGGCGCCGGTGTCGCAGAAGAAGTACTCCATCTGCGGCACTCGGTTCCGCATGTAGATGGCGAGGGCGCTCGAGTCCTTGCCCCCGGAGATGCCGCAGATGTGGCGGACATCGCGATCGGTGGCGTGTCCGTCAGCCATGGATCGCGCTGCCTTCGGGAACGGTGAGGCCCTCGGTACGCCCGGCGGTTTCGGCCGCAGTGCCGACCTCCGACAGGAATCTCTCGCCAAGGAGCGCGAGCATCGTGTGGCCGGCCCGCCGTGTGGAGCCGGTGAGGTTGGCCAGTCGGGCAAGCGCGTCGTCGAGCACTGCGTCGAGTTCGGACCGCTGCCGCTGCTCCACGCCGACGGCGGCGAGTACGTCCGCCTCGTCGGCCCGAGTGACGGTGACCCGGAGGGCGTCGAACGGGCCGCCCCCGTCGGCCCGGCGCTCGGCGTGCAGGGCGACGAGGCGCCCGAACGCGGCGAGCCGTTGCGGGAGTTCCCGGCAGAACCGCTCCCGGTCGTCGTCGCGCCACTCGGCGGGCGCCTTGCGGGCCACCACGGTGGCGATGGCCGCCATCCACTCGGCGTCGCCGCCGGAGGCGTCGTTGGCCAGAGCGCCCACGAAGGCTCGCACCTCACTGTCGAGCACTTCGCCTTCGAGCGCGGCGGCCTGCCCGGATACGGCCTTCCGCGAGGTCTCGCCGCTCGACGTGAGCAGCAGGTGGTGCAGGTCGGCGAGCAACCCGCCGAGGCACGCTTCGAGTTCGTCGACCGCGTCGCCGAGCGCTGCGGCATAGGCGTCGGCGTGTGGATACGCCCGGGCGTCCGGAGCGACCTCGGGACAGTCGAGAATCGACGGCAGGGCACCGAACAGCAGATCGTCCGGTTCTGTGGCCTCCAGCAGGAGGTCGCGCACCCCCGCGGTGGTCTCCGCCAGGCTTCCGGTGCGGCGCGTGTAGTTGTCGAGGCGCCGGACGCGGGCCACGAGATGGCTCACGACGGCGACGACGTTGGCCACGCGGCGGCGCGCCCGTAGCGGCTCGACCCCGAGTCGGGTCGCGAGCGCTTCGATGACGGCGCGACGGGCGCCGGTGGTGTTCGCGAAACACTTGACATCGAAGTGGCCCGGGTTGCGGACCATCCGCTCCGACACGTCGGCGGTCAGCAGCGGCTTGAAGGTTCCGTGCTCGTACAGCGCGACGTCGTCGGCGCGCGCCAGCAGGCCCGCGGTGACGAAGACGGCCACGGGGCCGGCCTTCATGCCGACCGGCGGGGACCTCAACGCGGCGATGACGTCGTCGAGGTTGACGCGCCGCCGCTTGGCGCGGTCGAGTTGCGTTGCGAAGGCGTCCCAGGCCGGCCGCAGCTGCGGGTCCGAGGGTGCGCAGAAGCCCATTTCGCCGCGGGAGTCGGGGGCGTGCAGCCCGGTGCCCGCCAGGAACGCCCGGTGCATGGCCACTTCGGGGCCGAATCCGGACAATCCCAGGTCGCGCTCGGATCCGTGCTCGATCATGGCCGTCAGCAACTCGCGCCGCGCCTTGGCCCCCTGTGAGGTCAGGGCGGAGCGGTTGAGCATCTCGTTGCGAACCGGCGGGGAGGACGTGTACGCCAGATCGGCGGCCGCAGACAATGCCGCGCTGCCGCGCCCGGCGGGGAGTTCGCAGCCGCCGCCCTCGTCCAGCAGAACCCACCGGCACGCCGCGGCCCCGAGAGCAGTGCTGCGAGCGCTCTCCAGCGTGGCCTGTGCCAGCGCCAGCCGTTCACCCAGTTCGCGCCGGGCGACCCAGTCCTCGGCCACCGACGGGTCTTCCAGCGCCGTGGCGACTTTTGCGACCTCGCGGGCGGCAGCATCGAGGGGGCCGACATCGTCGGGGATTGCCGCCACAACGGGCTTGGCGCCCGTCTCCGGTCCCGTGATCGGGGTCGTCGTCGGCAGAGGCCGATCCTTCCCGACCACGACGAGGACCTCTCCGTCGTACGGCGACGAGGCGGTCGGCGGCTCCACCGGTTCGGTGCCGTCGACGTAGCGGCGCGAGAACACGCGCAGCGTGCCGTGCTCGGCGCTGTGTCGCGCCGCCACCTGCGGCGGGAGGGGACCGATCTCCGACAGCACCTCCACCAGCGGTCGGGTGGCCACCTGCTCTCCGGTGCCGTCGAGCAATCGCTCGATGTCCACGTCGCTGCCCTGCCACACGCGGTACTCGTCGGCGAACCGGCGGTAGATCAGGACGCCCGCGGCTTCCAACTCGCTCAGAGTCCCCGCAGCGCCGGGTCCGGTGCGGGCCAGGATCGCTTCGGAGGCCCGTATCGAGCCGGTGGCCGACACCAGGTTCAAGACGGCGACCGACTTGGCCATGCGCTCTTGGCGCTCGGTGAGGCCGTGGGTGTCACGCAGGCGGGTGGCGATCTCCGCCCATCGGCTCGACCGCCCGACGGCGGACGCAGCGCTGCCGCCACCGGCGACGAAGTAGTCGTAGACCGCGTCGAGCCCCAGCGACGGCAGCGGCCCGCGCCCCGCCAGCACGGTCTTGTTCAGGAACGACACGGCGCTTGCCGCATCCGCTCCGGTCAGGAACGCGAACAAGGTGCGTTCGTGCTGGCCGTAGCGGCCGCACAGCTCGGGCAGGACGAGAGCGGTCAGCGGGTGGAGTGGGTAGCACGACGCCACGGTGCCGGGATCGGCCATCTCGGCGACGCCCAGGCGGCGCATCTCGGCGGCCTCGCGGCGTGCCCAGCGGCCGATCCGATCCCGGATCGATGCGTCGTGAACCTCGAAGGCCGTTCCGATCAACGCTCGGGTCTGCGCCGCCGACTCGACATAGGCGATGTCCTCGAAGCGCCCCTGCACCTTTGCCCACTCCCGCCGCCGGGGGCTGTCGGCGTCGGCAAGATGATCCTCGAACGAGAGGTGCTGCAACGTCAGCAGGAAGATGGGCAGCCCGGACGCCTGCCCGGCCTCGGCGAGTTGCTGCAGGAGGTAGGGGTCGTTGTCGGCGCCGTCGTCGGCGGCCTCGAGGTTCTTGCCGAACTCGTCGAGAATCAGGAGGAGCGGTCGGTCGCCGGCCAGGCAGCGGGCGACTTCGACGAGCGATGTCGCCGACGGGCCGGCTCTGCGGGGATCGTCGGATGCCGCGTCGTCGAGCGCCGCGGTCAGGCTGTCAGCTGCAGCGAAGCGTTCCGCGGGGGGGGGTCGCCGTACGCGCGACGCACTGCGGAGTCGAGCGCGCGCAGGACTGTGCGGCTGAGCGACTCGCGCCGCGCGGTGACCAAGCCGCGGTGGAAGCCGCGCGCGCTGGTTCCGTGACGCTCGTGGGCCTCCCGCACGAGCCGGCCCACCGAATCGGAGGCGTCGCCGATGAGTCGCTCGGCCAACCGCCGCGCGTCGCCCGGCGGGCCGAAGGCTGCGTCGAGCAGGAGGCCGAGCGAGGACTTTCCGGAGCCGTACGGCCCGGTGAGCGACCAGGCGCCCCCTGCTCCGCCGGCTGCCGCGGTTGCAGCGATGCGTTCGGCAACGTCGAGAGCTCGAGCAGTGACCACGTAGCCCTGCAGGGGCTCGAGGCGGGTCGCGTCGCGCTCCAGGTTCGCCGAGCGGGCGAAGCGGGGCGCAACGGCGATGGTGTCGGCCAACAGCGTCATCGCTGCGCCGCCGTGGCCGGAGGACCCGCGGCCGAGGTCGCATCACCGCTGTCGATGTCTCGTCCATGGAGACGGCGCAGCCGGTCGTCGGGATTCCGGCCGAGGCCGAGTTCCTCCAGCAGGTCATCGGAGATCGGCCGGTCGCCCTCGTAGCCGGCTCGCAGAGCACCCGCGTCGGATGCTCCGGTGCCGAAGTAATCGTCGAGGAGGCGGACCGCGACTGTCGCGGGCGGCTCGGACCAGGAGAGTTGCACCGCCCCGGTGGGCGACGCGAGCCCCAGCGGCTCGCAGCTCTCGACTGCAGGTTCGAGGGTTGCCAGCAGTTCGGATTCGTCCAGCTTGAAGGCGCGGCCGACCGACCCCGGCTCGTGAACCAAGCGGCTGAGCGTGACCGTGTTGCCGCCGGTTCCGCTGCGGGCCACCCAGTCGAGAGCGGCATAGGCCGCCACCTCGGGAGGCAGCGACGCCTTCGCCCCCAGCGTGAACCGGAGCCGGTCCGTCGCCGCGGACCGGCCGATGAGGTTCAGATCCCGCAGCGGGCAATCCAGGACGTCGTCGATGCTCCGGCGGTTCGACCGCTCTTGTGGCGCGTAGGTGCGGAGCAGGGCGGTGACGTCCTTGTGGATGGACGACCGGTGCGGGGCGCCCCACGTGCTCGTCTCGAGTTGCGCCGAGACGGCCGCTTCCAATTCGACGTCGCTGAACTCGACGGCGCCGAACTCGTTGAACGCCAGCCACCACACGGGAAGCCGCGACGGCGGCGCCAGAAGCAGCCAGTGCAGGAGCCAGAGCGTGCCGGGATCCTCCATGTACCGATCCCAGCCCAACTCGCCGAACAGGGCGTGGCCCAGGCGGGTCGGGATCAGGCCCGGCGTGCGCCGGTTCGCCGCGGCCGGATCTTCGGTGATGAGCTTCGCCGCCAGCCCCCAGAAGCGAATCGCCCGCACCATGTTCTTGCCCACACCGAGAATCACCGGAGCGTCGGGCCGGCCGAAGACGAACGGATCGTCGGCCGCGGCGGCGTAGGCCTTGCGGAACCATCCGTACCGTGGGTGGAACGTCTCGTGGCGAGCGAAGGTGGCCTCGGCGGCCTCGGTCAGGCGCATTCAGGTGCCCTCGGCGAGCATGGCGCGAACGTAGTCCACCGCTGCGACAGTCCTGCTGGTTGCCGGTTCGATGTCCGCCTCGCTCGTGAACCGGCCCAGGCTGAAGCGCACCGACTCGAACGCCGCCTCGCGGGACAGGCCCATCGCCACGAGCACCTCGGAGGGCTCAATCGTGCCCGTGCTACAGGCACTGCCCGCCGACACGGCGACCGGGTCCATGTTGGCGATCACGGCTTCCGCGTCCGCGCCGGCGAAGCGCAGGTTCGCCGTGTTCGGGAGTCGCCGCGTGGTATCGCCGTTCTGACTGACACCGGGGAGCCTGCTCTGAATGGCTGTGACCAGCCGGTCGCGGAGCGCGCTCACCCGTGCACTCTCGGCCGTGCGCTCAGCTGCGGCGATCCGGGCGGCCGAGCCCAGCCCGACGATCCCGGCCACGTTGAGCGAACCCGATCGCAGGCCTCGCTCGTGGCCCCCGCCTTCGATGATCGGAGCGAGCCGCCGCAGCGCCGTCGCTGTGCCAACCAGAGCGCCCACCCCGCCGGGACCGCAGATCTTGTGACCGCTCAGCGAGACGAGGTCGGCACCTACCGCCGCCATGTCGAAGGGCAGCCGGCCCACCTGCTGCGTTGCGTCGCAGTGGAAGAGGGCCCCCGCGGCATGTGCCCGCTCGGCCACCGCGGCCACCGGGTTCAGAACACCGGTCTCGCTGTTGGCCGCCATGACCGACACCATCAGCACGTCGGGCCCCAGTAGCCGGTCGAGGGCGCCGAGGTCGACGAACCCGCCCGGCGTCACCCCGATCACGTCCGCCTTCGCCAGCCCACCATCGGCTAGCCGGCGTGCAGTCTGGCGCACGGAGGCATGCTCCACCGCCGATATCAACAGTCGCTTTCGCTCCGGCGGCGCCGCCTCGACGGCACCGCGCAGTGCCAGATTGTTCGCCTCCGTGGCCCCGGCGGTGAACACCACGCCAGATCGGGTCGCACCGACCAGAGCGGCGACCTGATCCCGTGCCAACTCGACAGCCCCGGCCTGCCGCTGACCGAACCGATGTGCGGAGGAGGCGTTGCCAACGCCGGCCGTCAAGGCGGGGAGCATCTCCTCAACCACACGCGGGTCCAGCGGCGCCGAGGCGTTGTAGTCGAGATAGATCTCCCGCACGTCCACCAACTGTACGGGAGCGCTGTGACACGTTCTCTCACCCGCAACCGGCGCGGACACTCGGTGGATTTCTCGGGATCGTTCTCGGTCAGCCGACAGAGACTCGTTCCCGGAGCCACGTGGCGAAGGTCTGCTCGTGTATCTCGCCTGCTGCGACGGCGAGCATTGCCCGCTCAGCCTCATCCACATCCGGCGGATCGGGATTCCAGCGTCCCCGATTCAAGTCGAGGAACATGACGAGGGCCGCCCATGCGGCCCGCTTGTTCCCGTCGGGAAGCGGGTGATTCCGGGCGAGGCGCCAGCACAGGACTGCCGCTTTGTCGAGGACATCCGGGTAGAACTCCACCTCGCCGAAACCGGCCATCGGAGCGTGCAGAGCGGACTCCGCCAACTCCACCCGTCCGGACACCGCCAGTGTTTCGGCAGGAACGCCCGTGACCTGCTCGGCGAGCCAGAGGTATTCGGCGAGAGTGAGGTACCTCGTCACTTGGCCAGGCGTTCGAGCAGCGCCTTGTCTCGTTCGAGCAGCCTCTTGGCCCGGGACGTGAAGTCGTCATCGGCTCTGACGCGGTCGATCTCCGCGCGCAAGGAGTCGACGATGAGTTGATTGACACTCGTTCCCTGGACGCGGGCAACGGCATCTGCCTCATCGGCCAGTTCGGTCGGGAGTCGTACGGTGGTCTGCTTCGTCATGATGTCATGCTATCGCGATATCGAGCGCTCTCGGCGGACGGTAACGCCCTCGTCGCCGCGGGCTCAAACGCCGCGGCACCAGGCGGGGCAGCCACTACGTCCTCCCTGGACCGACCGCCGCAGGGCATTTGCCGAGTTATGGCATATTCGTGAGACGTAGACAGATGTCCCTACGAATATGTCATAACCGCTCCACCTCGGCGACGCGGGCCTGGTGCTCCTGGTACCGACTCTCGAGGTTGTTCCAGATCCGCTCGGGCACGCCTGTGGCGTGCCCGAGTCGCCGTGCTGTGTCGCTGGCGATGGGAACCTTGCCCCGGATGATCTGGTCGATGTGCTCCGGCGAGAGCCCGGTGCGCCGGGCCAACTCGGCCTGGCTCATCGACAGCTCCGCCAGCGTTTCCTCGAGCGTCCAGCCCGGCGGTGTGGCGTGGTCCGGACTGTACGGATGTGTCGGCGTCATGGCGGTCTCTCGCTCTCGTGGCGTCTCAGTGGTAGTCCGCAGTCTCAGTGACGGCCACGACGAGGATTCTGCCGCGATCCAAGCATCGCCGCGACGAGCACCCGCTGGAGACGAAGCGCGCATCGCGAAATTCGAGGGAGTCGCCTACGACGGCGACCGGCCGGGGACACCGGCTTGACCCGCCGGCGTGGGTCGTGGCACTACTCGACTTCGGACTATCGTGGGGATCGCATAATTCTTAGGCGCCTAGGTTCGGTGCCCGATTCGGGTACCGGGCCGAACGCCACGTCCTACGGCCGCCCTCGGGCGGCCGTAGCTGTGTTGGCCGCTGAACGTCGGCCCAATGCCGGGCGCCGCTAGGTTGACCGCCGGACTTGGGGCGCCGTCGAGGGTTCCCCGTGATGTGCGCCGGTCGGCACGCAGGTCGACGTGGGCGGCGATTCGGCCGATCGGCTTGGCTTGTACGGTGGCGAGCGCGTGATCGCGTCGCGTGTTGGGTGCCGGCGGCATGTCCGCCGGCGATGCCCGGGGCAGGAGTAGTCGGATCGACCGTGCAGGAGGTACCACCCTGATGAGGATCATTACGCGAGAGGAAATCGTGGCCGAGGTCACCGAGACGGCTCGGCGGGCGGGCCTGACGTTCGAGGAGTTCATGGCCGAAGGGAAGTCCGACATGCTGACCGACGCCGCCTGTCGAGACATCTGGCTGCTGTACAAAGACGTGCTGGTTGACCAGTGACGACTCGGAGTCTTCGGACGGCTGTCCAGGAATTCGTGGGCACGCTGAACGAGATTCTCGGCGGGGCGATCGACACGCCGGCCAGGTTCGTGGCTACGAACCTGCGTGACAACGAGCAGGCATTCGTCAACTGGAAGGCGGGCTGGCAGCCGAGGCTGATCCGGTCGCTCGAGGCGTGGGAACGACGGCAGGCCCGGGCGACGGCCCGGCAGTTCCCCGAGGAGGCGATCGGGGCGCTCGAAACGCTGGGCTACCGCGTCACGGCGCCGGGCGTGTAGGTGAGGCGCTGCTCGGGATTACAGCGTCCCCGATTCAGTCGAGGAACACGACGAGGTCCGCTCACGCGGTCCGTCGGCAGCTATGAGTATTTCGGATATTTTAGTTGTATGTCAATGTCAAAGCAGTATATTCCCGGTTGCTTTCCCCGACGCCACCCCGCACGCCGCCTCGCGGGCCGGACGCGTGAGAAGGGAGAAGCCATGGAGGTTCGGTGCTCGACCTGTTACGATGGTCTTCGCGAGTATTCTGATTCGTCATAACGCGGATATTTTGCAATACTCCGCTTATGACTGATACTGTCGAAGTCTCTCAGCCGTCGGTGCTGGTCGAGTTCCAGGCGCAGAACGTGCGCTCGTTCAAGGACTGGATCAAGCTCTCGATGGAATCCACCGCCGTGTCCGAGCGGCAGTACGTGCGGGAGGTTCCGTGGCGCAGGGGTGGCACGCGGCTCTCGGTCCTGCCGGCCGCGGGGATCTTCGGCGCGAACGCCTCGGGCAAGACCAACCTGTTGCGCGCGCTGGCCGACATGCGGGCGCACGTGCTGCACTCGTTCAAGCACGGGAGCCCGGGCGGCGGCATCAACCGGCGACCTTTCCTGCTCGACGAGGGTTCGAGAACGGAGCCCTCGCATTATGAGATCGACCTGGTGCTGCACGGGGTTCTGCACCGATACGGCTTCGCGCTCGATGACGAGAAGGTCATCGAGGAATGGGCGTACGCGTATCCGAACGGCCGTGCCGCGCTCCTCTTCGACCGCGACGCCGATCAGGTGAGTCTCGGTGCCGCCGAGCGGGCAAAGGGGCGGGCAGCGATGGGAATCCTGCGATCCAACGCCCTTTTCCTCTCGACGGCCGCCCACATCGACCATCCATTGCTCCTGCCGCTGTACAGGTGGTTCGCGGACAATTTCCTGCTCGCGGACGCTGAATCACGGCCCGGTCGGATGGCGTTCACCGCCGAGATGCTGGATGATCCCCGCCACTCCGATGCCGTCCTGAGGTTGATGCGCGCCGCCGACCTGGGAATCACCGGCGCTCGAACCATCGAGGTGGATCCCGTGATGCAAGAGCGGTTCCGGCGTGCCATACGGATCCTCGAGGGGGAGGAAGAGAGTCCTGAGGGTGAGGAGGGTCCGGGTCTCGCAGCGTTCGGCGGGGTTCGTCTCTCCCACAGCGGCGCCGATGGCGATATGGAGATCGATGACTCCGATGAGTCCCGTGGGACGCTCATCTGGTTCGGAATGGTTGGCCCGATCCTGCGGGCGCTGGCGGACGGGGCGGTGTTGCTGGCAGACGAACTGGACTCGAGCCTGCATCCGGACCTCGTGCATGAAGTCGTCAGGCTCTTCCAGGATCCTGAAGTGAACACCAAGCAGGCCCAGCTCGTGTTCAATGCCCATGACACCACCCTCTTGGGGGATTCATCCAGTAGTCGGCTGCTGGGTCGCGATCAGATCTGGGTCACGCGGAAGCTCAACGACGGCAGCACGTACCTGCATCGATTGACCGAGTTCGAACCGCGCAAGCAGGAGGCCATCGGCAAGCGATTCCTGGAGGGCCACTACGGCACGAGGCCCCTACTGGCCATCGGTGATTTCGACAATGCTGTCGAGCAGGTGAAGGTCGGTAGGTGAGTCGACGTCTGCCGAAGAAGCCCAAGAAGGCTGGCCTGCCACGATCCGGCGTCGAGCTGAGGCGGCTGGTCGTGTTCACCGAGGGCAGCAAGACAGAAGTCGGCTACATCAACCATTGGGCGCGCCTGAATCGGGATCGCGTCACGGTCGCGATCGATCGCTTTCACGGCCCGCCGCGGAAACTCGTCGAGAGGGCTGCCCGGGCGCGCCGCGCCAAGATGCGCGAGGCGCGCCGTCACGGCGACGATCCGAACGAGTACTGGTGCATCTGCGATCGAGACCAGCACTCGAAGGTCGACGAAGCCCTCAAGATGGCCGCCGACAACGAGATCGAGGTGGTCCTGTCCACTCCCTGCATCGAACTGTGGTTCATGCTTCACTTCCGGGACCAGCGAGCCCACCTGGAGACCAGGCAAGCCAAGAGCGCATCCAGGGAGCTCCTCCGGTGCGGGGAGGCGCTGTCCAGCGAAGCTCTGCGCGAGTTGCAGGACCGATTCGGCGAGGCAAGACGCCGCGCCCGGCAACTCGACAGCTGGCACGAGGCAAACGGCTCGCCACCGCGATCCAACCCAAGCAGCGATGTCTGGCGACTAATCGACCGGATCAACGAGCAGTAGAGCAATCTGGCCGCTTGTACGGTGTCTTGCGTGTGATCGCGCCGCGTGTTGGGCGTCGGCGGCAAGTCTGCTGGCGAGCCCCGGGGCAGGAGTCGTCGATCGAGCCCGGAGGAGGCGCCACCACGATGAGGATCATCACGCGAGAGGAAATCGTCGAGAGATGCACCGAGACCGCCCGGCGAGCAGGTCTGACCTTCGAGGAGTTCATGGCCGAGGGCGAAGCGGACCTGCTGACTGACGCCGAGTGTCGAGAGGATTGGCTCGCCTACAGGGATTTCCTGAACGAGGAGTGATGGGTGAGGAGTTCCAGCGGTCGGTCGAGGAGTTCGTTGCCAAGCTGAACGGCGCGCACGAGACGCTGGGCTACAGCGTCACAACCCCGAGCGGCTAGGCAACTGCAGTTGGCCGTCGCCCAATTTCGGCGGGAGGCGTCGGTATTGGCAAGAGAGAGTTCGGCCAATTAAAGATTGTACTTTGAATCCGCCGCTTCTGGTAGATTGCAGGTGTGATCAACCGGGCGATTGCGCCGCATCTGCTGCGCCTGTTCGGGCAGTACCCGTTCGTGACGGTGACCGGTCCGCGCCAGGCCGGCAAGACGACGCTGTGCCGCGCCGTCTTCGCCGACCTGGACTACGCCAACCTCGAGGCACCTCATGTCCGCGACTTCGCCGAGGCGGACCCGCTGGGCTTCTTGGGGCAATTCCCCGACGGCGCGGTGCTCGACGAGATCCACCGCGTGCCGGATCTGCTGTCGTATCTGCAGGTGCTGGCCGACGAGGAGCGCCGCAACGGCCTGTTCGTACTCACCGGCAGTGAACAGTTCGGCCTCACCGGGGCGGTCAGCCAGTCGCTCGCGGGCCGCACGGCGATGCTGCGGCTGTTGCCGTTCACGCTTGCCGAGCGTCGCTTGACCGGGGCCGCCGACCGGGTCGACGACGTCCTGTACTCCGGGTGCTATCCCCGCATCCACGACCAGGGCCTCGATCCCACCGAGGCGCTCGCCGACTACTGGGTGACCTACGTGGAGCGGGACGTGCGCCGGATCGGGGCGATCCGGGACCTCGACGCCTTCCGGCAGTTCGCGACGCTGTGCGCGGGCCGTGTCGGCCAGTTGCTGAACCTGTCTCAGCTCGGCGCCGACGCCGGCGTGACGCAGCCGACGGCGTCGGAGTGGCTGGCGGTCCTGGAGGCCAGCGACATCGCCTTCCGCCTGCAGCCCTACGCCACGAACCTCCGCAAACGCGTGACCCGGGCGCCGAAGCTCTACTTCCACGATGTCGGCCTGGCGAGCTACCTCATCGGCATCCGCAGCGCCGAGCAGGTCGCCGCGCATCCGCTGCGGGGCTCACTGTTCGAGAACGCCGCAGTCACCGAGGCGGTCAAGCACCGACTCAACGGCGCGGCCCGCCGGGCCGACCTGATGTTCTTCCGTGACCGCCGCGGCCTCGAAGTCGACCTGCTGTACCCGACCGCGCACGGCCTCGCCGCCGTGGAGATCAAGTCCGGCCGCACGATCGCCTCGGACTGGTTCGGCCCGGCGCGGCGACTCGCGCAGTCCCTGCCGGAAGTCACCGCCCAGGCCCTCGTCTACGGCGGCGACGAGCCCCAGGTGCGCAGCGACGCCACGGCCGTGCCGCTCACCGGGTTCGCCGACCTGCTCGCCGACCTCGACGCCCTGGCGCCAGCGACCGGCGACGGGCTCGGAGTTCCTGGTACCTGAACTCGAGGTTGTTCCAGAGCCGGTCGGACACGCCGGGCGTCCGAGTACGGGAGCTTGGTTATGACATATTCGTGAAGTCCGCTAGCGTATCGGATGCGAGTATGCCATATCCGATGTTCCACCCTGCCTCTGGGCGCGTTCCCGCGGACTCTCTCAGCGCCGCGGAATTCCCGGTGGAGTTCCCGGGCGAGGGTCTTCATGTCGAGTTCAAGGAGGGAGTGTCGTACTCCCGCATTGCCGAGACGGCGATGGCGTTCTCCAACGCCGATGGCGGGGTGGTGCTCCTCGGCGTGACCGACGGCGGAGTGGTCCGCGGCGTGGACCTCGGAGCCGACGGCGAGACCCGGCTCCGGAACACCCTGGGCCAGGTGCGCGACCTCGGGCCGCACGACATCCACCGGCTCGTCGTGGATGGGCGCACGGTCGTGGCCATCGGGGTCGGGCGCCGCCGGGACGGATTCGCGCAACTCGCGAGCGGCGCCGTGAAGGAACGGCGCGGCGCCTCCAACCACACGCTGCTGGGGGCGGAACTCTCCGACTTCATCGCCCGGCGGTTCGTGCGCACGGTGGAGGCGGCCCCCACGACGCTGCGCCCCGACGCGATCGATCGCGACCTGGCGGGGGAACTGTCCGGGGCGTGGCAGTGGCCGGTGTTGCCGGGAGCCCCTCAGCCGGATCTGCTGGACCGTCTGCGCGACAGCGGTTTCCTGGTTCACAACGGCGACGGGGACCGCCTGAGCGTTGCCGGGGCGCTGTACTTGCTGGCCGATCCCACCGGGGTGCTGGGGAAGCCGTTCGTCGAGGTGTTCCGCTACCGCTCCGAGGCGCTGGACTACGACCGGCGCGCGGAGTTCCGCGGTCCGCTGCAGCGGCAGATCGAAGCGGCCGTCGACTTCGTGCTCGACGAGTTGGGTTTCGACCTGGTGCTGGTGGGCGTGCTGCGCCACGAGTTGCACCGCCTCCCCCGGGTCGTGCTGCGGGAGGCGATCGCCAACGCCGTCGCCCACCGGTCCTACGCGCCGGCGGCGGCTGCGGAGGCGGTGCGCATCGAGATTCGACCCGACCGGGTAGTGGTCCGCTCCCCGGGCGGGTTGCCCGACGGCGTGTCCCTCGACCTGCTGGCCCTCCGGTCGGTCCCCCGCAACGTGCTGTTGATCCGCACGCTGCGCTTCTTCGGCATCGCCGAGGACGCAGGACGCGGCGTGCGCCTCATGCGGGACCACATGGCCCTGAACCTCATGGCCCCGCCGCGATTCGAGGCGGACGACTCGTCGGTCACCGTCACGCTGCTGTTGGGGTCCGAGGCGGCACCGCCGGAGCGGGCCTGGCTGGCTCGAACGCTGAGCAGCGAGTCGTCCGGCGCGGTGCGGCCCCACTCGGTCGGTGACCTCGGGGGAATGCCGGACGGCACCGAAGGGAGGGACGCCCGCGTGTTGCTGGAGGTCGCCCGGGGCGAGACGCTCACGAACGGCCACGTGCGCCGCCTGCTCGACGTGGACTCCGCCGAGGCCCGGGCGGCACTCCGCCGCCTGCGCGACCGCGGGTTGGTGCAACAGCGGGGCACGGGCTCCGGTGCCACCTACGTGCTGGCGCCGCATCTCGAGGGCGTCGAGGGCCCCGGCGGTGTGCGTGTCCGACCCGAGGATCCTGGCGAGTTGGTGATGGCGCTGGCGAGGGAAGGCCCCGTGACCAACGAGGCTGTCCGGGACCGAACCGGTCTCGACCGAGTGGCCGCGCTGCGGGTGCTCAACTCCCTCGTCGCCGCCGGCCGCCTGGAGCGCCGCGGCAGCAGGCGGGGAAGTCACTACGTCCTGCCCGGATCGCCCTAGTGGTATTTATGGCATTCTCATCTATTGCTTAGTAAGCTACTTCACGAGCGTGCCATAATCTCTCGCCCTCAGGGGCCGGGCCTGCGAGCCGACCGTTCCCTGCTGCCGCTACGGGAGTTCGAGCCGGATGCCTCTGACCTCTGCGTCGGTCGAGTCGAGCAGCGCGTTGGTGGCGAGGAGTTGGCCTTCCGTTGCAGCCGTGTCGTTCCATGGCATCGCAGCCGACCACCGCCATGCGTGGGTCATGACTCGAACGTACGCAGTGAGATCGCCGTCGGTGGTGGAACCGCGCCGCAGGCCGGCGAGGTACTCGTTCCGGTAGACGCTCGGTATGACGATCCGTGCGGCGGCTGTGGCCGATAGCTCGGCATTCATCATGACGCGTGCCACACGGCCGTTGCCGTCCTCGAAGGGGTGGACCTCCGTGACGACGATCATCAGGTAGAGAGCCCTCGCGAACCCTTCGGGCAGGTCGCCCAGATGTTCGAGGCCCTTGCGGAGCGTGCCTTCGACGAGACTCTTGTCGACGAAGTCGTAGGAGCCGACGCGGTTGTTCTCGGTCTTCCGGATCCCCGGGTGCCTGTCGGGTCGACCCCGCATGATCTCTTGATGGCGCGTGACCAGATTGTCGACGAGTTCGTCGGGATCGGTCGACGTCGCGGCTCGTCCGACGGGGTCGACGACGCAGCGGTACGTACCGAGGATGTCGTGGCCGTCCGCCGGTCGCTCTGCCGGCGGGGTTCCGGTCTCGACGATGCGGCGCGCCTCCTCGACGGTGAACGTGGTTCCCTCGATGTAGTTGGAGAAGTAGCTCTCGTAGAACGGCAGCTCGCCCGGCGGATCACATTCGGGGAGCCAATCCGGCACGGCCGGGGATGAGAGTCCGGAGAGAGTGTCGGCTGCTCGTGCGAACAAGCGGATGCGCCGCTCGTCCCATCCTCGACCGGCCGTGACGGCCCTGAACAGTTCGCCGGCTCTGGATCGCACCGGTTCGATCCCGGTGAGTTGATCGAACAGCGCATCGATGGTGTCGAGATGGTGAGCGCGCCCCGTCGTGGTCGCCAGGTCGCGGGCTTGCGCACGAAGGCGGTCGGTGCGTTCGGGACCCCACGTGATGTACTTGCGGGCCACCCAGTCCTCCAGTTCGGTCAACGTCAGCGTGCGCGAGGGTCGCCCGCCGCGGCTCCGACTGGGCTCCAGGTTGTCAACGAGCGTGCGGGCCGGGCTCGACATGACGAGACCGTGGGTCCACGGCGAATCCGACGGCTGTGGTGTTCCTGGCCGGATCCGGATCTCGAGGCCGGGCAACTCGATGATCTTCCGGTTGGTCTCGGCGGCAACGGTCAGGCTCCCGTCGAAGACCACCCCGGAGGTCGCCGCCGAGCGGTCCACGATGACCGCCCCCGGTAGCAGACGGCTGCAGAGCAACGGCCAGTTGGCCCGGACGATCTCGGACTCGGCGGAGACGAGGTCTGCGCTGTAGATCCGGGGGGCGAGGCGACGGATCCGACCGTCGCCGACCGCCTTGGACAGAGTGGTCCGCGAGGCGACGTCGTCGAAGAACAGGGTACGAGGGCCTGTCGGCCATCGCGGACGAGCGGTCGCCATGAGTGAACGATATCAGCCCATAGGCACATAAGTTTACGTTTTCTTGATTTAGTGGCTAACGATACCGGTCATTTTTCGGCCGATAGCGGACAGATTGGTCATTGTGGCGACTTTGCCGTCGTGAATGGTCACTACCGATGTGGTTGGCCACGACGGGATAGTCGCCTCCCCGGCCGCCCGCCGGCGACCAGCGCCCCTACGCCCTGCGGAAGCGCCAGCCGTGCAGGATGCGGCCGTAGTAGTTGAACGCCCGCCGGGCGACGGGGTCGTCGAAGGGGTAGCCGGCGCCGATCCGGCGGGCGGCGGCCAGGCCGCTCACCAGGCAGGTCTCCTGGCTGTTGATCAGCGTGTGGGCGCCGCAGTGCCAGGTGCGCCGGCGGCCCTGGATGAAGCGGAACAGGCTCACCAGCAGTGTCACGTGCTTCACGTCGTGCACCACGTGCTGGAACCACCACCGCCTGATGACCTTCTCCTCGTCGATCGGGCTGATGGGGTTGTAGGTCACCAGGCAGGGCCGCTCGGAGCGCTTCGCCCACGGCTGCTGGTTGTGCATGATGTAGGTGATCTCGTAGTTGTCGGGCCGGGCGCCGTACTGCTCGATGTGGTTGCTTCGGGTTTCCAGGGCCCGCACGTCGCTGTCGGGCAGCACCGAGGCGTCGGAGTGCACCACCGTGTGGTTGTGCAGCTCGCTCTCGTAGCGGATCGAGGAGAGGATGTAGCGCTCCAGCATCGTCGGGCGGTCCAGCATCATCAGCGTCTGGTTGGCGTTGCAGGCGAAGATCACCCCGTCGAAGCTCTCCCGCACACCGTCGTGGTCCTCGATCACCACGCCGGAGCGCTGCCGGTACACCTTGCGCACCGGCCGGTTGAGGTGGATCTTGTCGGCGAATCCGGCAGCGAGGTTCTCGTAGATGCGCCGCGTGCCCCCGTCCCAGGTCTGCATCGGCGTGGCGCACTCGATGTCGAAGAACTCCAGGTACCGCGAGAACAGCGCCGCCGGCATGTCGAACACGTTCGTCGCCATGATGAAGTTGACGAACATGGGCTTGAGGATCTTGTAGCGGAAGTCCCCGGAGAAGCCGCCCATGTTCAGCACCGTGCCCATGCTGATGTAGTTGAACGGGTTGAGGGCGTTCAGCAGCTTCGACTGCGACCGGGTCAGCCAACCGATCCGGTGCAGACGCCTTAAGATTCGTTGGAACTTCGCAATCTCGGCTTGCAGCTGCTCGCTGATCTCGGAATCGAAGTCGTGGGCGTAGATGCGCTCCCCGTACTTGACGCTGTAGCTGAACTTGGTATCGAGCAGCTTGATGCCGAATTGTTCCATCAGCAACAGGATGTGGTGATAGACCGATGGGATGCAGGCGGTGACCGAAATGTCGAAGGGAATCGTGCTGCCGTCATCCTGCGGCATGTCGGCCGTAACCGCGTTCCCGCCGATCTGCTCATGGGCCTCGTAGAGCCGGAAGTCGAAACGGTCTGGGTGATGATTCAGCGCCCATGCCGCCCCCAGCCCTGATATTCCTCCCCCAACTATGGCAATTCGCCGCACCATATCGCTCCGCTCAGCGCACGCCATCAGAAAAAATCACCCACTTCTTCACCGTCTTCCGGCTTCATCAGC
>CAZTZI010000036.1:0-7245 GCA_964618115.1 uncultured Acidimicrobiales bacterium | reverse complement strand
TTCGGACAACTCCGCCGCAACACCGACCGGCGCCCCCAGCACCGGCTCGCCCAACTCGCCCTCGCCATCGCCCTGATCATCTGCGTCAAACTCATAGACTGGCGAAACCGCTGGTCACCACCTATCCGCTAATGCTCTTAGCCGACAACACACGACAAATACGGAAAGACACTGTCGGCGCCGCGCCATTGCTGGCAAACCGGTGCCTATATAGCGTGGTCAGGTCTCGACGACACCGCCCAAATGCCCTCTGACCTGGGAGGTTCCGGTGAAGCCGGAACCTCCCAGATGTGTGGTCCCCAGAAATCTGAACCTCCCCGGGCAGACCATGCGAATCTGCTAGTAGCCGCTCCCGCAGCGAGACAACCACGACGCATCTATCCCGCGCCCGTCGAGCAACCCCGACACCGACACGTCGTGGACCCCGACCAGAACGGCGACTCCCCCTCGCAGTTGGCACCAGCAACAACAGAAGTGATAGCCAAGTCTCACCCAGTTGGCATTCCCCAGGCCAAGAGCAGTTGAGGCACGCATAGGCGTGGAGCACCACTCCACAATCGCCTGAATCTGCACGCGGCGTCAGGAGCGGGGTGGCTCGGGGTTCTCGCCCCGCCGGCGCCGGCGCCCGCCAGCCTGATGGCCGTTGTCAGCCCTGTCTATCGTCGCACCCTGCGGGTACCGTGAGCCGATGACCGATCCCGCGCCGCCGAGCATGACCGAGGATGAGTGGTTCCCGCCTGGGGGCCCGCATCCGACGACGGTGTCGCCGACGCTCATGGTGACGCGCCCGCCGGCGCAGATCCCTGAGGGTCTGTTGGATCCGTCGCGCCCGAAGGCCGCCGGCGTGGTGCGCCTGCCCCCCCCACGTCGCCTGGTCGCCGCCCTACGAATACGACCTGGTGGACCGCCGTCAGCGCTGCCGCGCCTACCAGCGGGTGATGACCGAGGGCCTCGCCGACGACGTGCTGTGGTTCATCGACGTGGACGAGGTCGTCGACCTCTGGGCCGACTTGGTGCTGTCGCCGCACATTCGGGCGCCGTGGGAGCGCTGGCTGCGCGCCAACAGGCTGCTCAACTAGCGGGTGCTGTCACCTAGGATTGGGGGGTGGGTTTGGATCTGACGAAGGTGCGCCGTCCCCCGCACGGCCCGAGGACTGTTGTTGAGCCGGTCCCCCTGTCGCGCCCGGTCGGCTACCGGCCCCGCGTCAGCGCTCTGCCCGCGGAGATGGCCAGTCCGTTGCCGCGGGCGCGCACGCGTGCGCTGATTCAGTTCATCAAGGACTGGAACACCTGGCCGGAGGATCGAGCCGAGATGCTTGATGGTCCGCCGCTGTTGGGGGATCCCTTCGATCTGGCGTGCATTGCCGCGGTCGTCCATGCCCTCGCGGACCGTGCTGGGGTCGAGGCCCCAGAGTGGGTGCACCGTCATCGCGCGCACCCGCCGCGGCTGTTCACCGGCCTTGATGTCGACTCTGACTACGGGCGCCTCATCGCCGCCGCGGCGCCGCGGGTGTGCGCCCAGCACGGCGTCTACTTCGAGGCGTCGATGCTGGATCGGTGACCGCCTCGGGCGCCGGCGCGGACTTCGACAACCGGGAGTTGCTCGTCTACCTCGCGGAGGTGGATGCCGAACTTCCGGTTCCCGATGACGGCGAACCGGTAGAGATCGCCGTCATCGGGGGCGCCGCCATCGGCTTTCTGGTGCCAGGCCGTGTGACCGATGACGTCGACGTCATCTCCGAGGGAATGCCCGAGAAGCTCCGTGTCGCCGCCGCGGCCGTCGCCGCTCGCCACGCGCTGCGCCCCGACTGGATCAACGACGCCGCCAAGGTCGGGCTGCCGCGTCTCGACGCCAACATCGAGATGGTCTATTCCGGGGAGCGTCTCATCGTCTACCGAACAGACTCGAAGTACCTGCCTGCGACCAAGCTCAACGCTGGTCGCCCCCAGGACGTCGACGACGCGGTGCCCCTGGCGCTCGCTGCGGGCATCACGACCAGCGATGAGATGCACGACCTCGTCACGGAGGCGTTCCCGGCCCCGCTCCTGACTCCGCGCCTGCAGTACACCATCGAGGTCGTCGCCGAGAAGGTGGCGGAGGCCCTGGCCAGCAACGTCGAGCCTCCCGGCCTCGACGTCTAGCCCAGCGCGCCCTGAGGCCCCAATGGCCGTTAGAGCCCCATAGCGCGCGGCGTCGCGCCATCGGGATTGACGCGCGGCTCGATGCCGAGGAAGGGCAGTGTGGCGGAGCCACCGCTAGCAGCAACCCCCTGCCAGGACACCAGTCCAACGACACTCCGCGAGATCGGCAGCGACCACCCGGTTCCCCAGTTTGGCGTTCTCCCAAGGCACCACAGGCTTCCGGCCGAGGTTGCGTGGAGTCCCGCTCCACGACCCCCTGATCCTTCATGCGGCGTCAGGAGCGGAGTGGCTCACGGTCTTGTCCCGGCGGCGCGGGTGCCCGCCGCCGCTGACGCGCCGCTGCGCTTCGTCGACCTGATGCTGCCAACCGGGCTGTGGGGAACACAGTCGGACGGCCTTGTCATGCCCCGTGGGTACGGTGGGCATGTGACCGCTTTGCCGCCGCCGCCGGCGCCTGTCGGAGATTTCCGGGAGTTCCGTTTCGCTCCCGAGCGCGCCTGGGAGGATGCGCCTGACGTCGCCGACGCGGCGGTGCGGCGGGTCGTAGTGGTCGGCGACGTGCACAGCGAGGGCCTGTGGGTGCGCGGCGCGGTGCACATCGCCGCCTTCGAGGAGTGCGACGCCGTCGTGCAGGTCGGCGATTTCTGGCTGCAGGACGGCTCGTCGACAGTCTGGCCGCCACAGCGGATGCCCCTCGGCAGCGGCGAGCCTGCGCCGTGGCCCGACGCGATGCGCCGCGCCATGTCTTCGCCGGTGCCGTTCATCGTCCTCGACGGCAACCACGAGGTGTGGCCGTGCCTGGACCGCTACCTGCAGCGCCCCGAGGTCGCCGAGTTGCGTTCGGCGGGGCGGCCTGTGCACCTCGGCGGGTCGCTGTGGTGGGCCGATCGGGGCAGCACCTGGACCTGGACGGGTCGGCGGTGCGGCGCCCTCGGCGGCGCGGTCAGCCCCGACAAGTACTTCGCGAATCCCGCCTATCGGTGGCCTGACAGCGAGGCGCCCACCTGGGCAGACCAGCGCCGCCTGGTCTCGAACGCGCCCGACGGTCTCGACGTGCTGTTCACCCACGACGCGCCCGGCGGAGTGGCCGGCCTCGGCGAGGGCATGCAGGTCCCGGCATGGATCGCCGCGGAGTGCGCCGACGTGAAGGACCTGTTGCAGGCCGCCGTGGCGGCGACCAGGCCCCGACTGCTGTTCCACGGCCACTGGCACCGCCGCAACCACGAACACATCCGCCCCGCCGACACCGAGGTGTACGGCCTCAACCAAGAGGGCCGCTCCGGCTGGGCGGCGGTGCTGGACCTCGACGAGATGCACGCCCATTGGATTGAGCCATAGCTGTCACCGCGGCGGCGCCCGTGCCGAGCACGAGGACCGCGTCTCCGAACATAGCCGAATGCGGTATGCTTATGTAATGAGATTGTTCAGCGTCGCGGCGGCGGCCGAGGAGTTGGGGGTGAGCCCGCGGCGGGTGCGCCAGATGCTCTTGCGTGGCGCGCTGGCGGGTCAACGTGTTGGCGGCGTGTGGGTGGTCGACGAGCCGGCGCTGCGCTTGGCCGAGCGGGCGCGTCGTCCTGCTCACCGGCCGTGGACCGCGGCGGCCGCGTGGGCGGTCTTGGCGTTGGCCTGCGGTGAGGAGTCCGCCGGGTCGCCGGCGGCGCGTAGCCGCGCCCGCGAGCGCTACGCCCGTGGGTTGGGCGAGCTGTTGGACCAGCTCCGGGAGCGCGCGGCGCTTCGCTGGTTCTACGCGCACCCCGCGGCGGTCCCGCGAATCGCGGACCGCGACGGGGTGGTCCGCACCGCCGCCAGCGCTGCGCCCGAGCACGGCCTGGCCCTCGCCGGCACCGGACCCCTTGACGCATATGTCCGCGCCGGCGAGTTGGCGACCCTGCTCGAGGAAGTGCCGATGGAGGAGGGCGCTGATCCTCACAACGTGCGCCTACACACGGTGCAGGACGCCTGCTGGCCGTTCCCGCCGGGCGCCGCGGCGGCGCCGCTGCCCGTCGTCGCCGTGGATCTCGCGGAATCCCCGAACGCTCGCGAGCGCCGCCTCGGCGCCGAGCTGCTGGCCAGCCTGTGAGCGTCCCGAGACTGCCGGGCCCGCCCCTGGTGCTGCCGCCGGCACCGAGCCCGGCTGATGAGATCTGGGCCACGTTGTGTAACTCGCCGCCGCCAAGCCCGACGGCTGGCTCCTCATCGGCAGCCAGATGGTCCTGCTACCTCTGCTCCCCGGCGCGGGCCTAGCCAAGTCCCCTCCTCGCTGCCAACCGTCGCTCCTCTCCCCCGACAGCCCCAGAGGTGGACGACCTCAACCTCTAGCCACTCGCCTGGCCAGCTGTGCGGCAGTCAGCCAGAACGCACGGCGTCGCACTCATCGGGACCGAGGCCCAACTCGACACTGAGCAACCCCACGGCAGGTCGCCCGTCGAAGTGCACCCCGCGATCGAAGCAGCAAAAACCGAGTCTCCCCAGTCTCGCGCTCTCTCAACGGACAACGGGCTTCCAGCCAAGATTGTGCGGAGCCCCACTCCAAAACCGGGACTGTTGGCGGCGGACGACAATCGTGAGCAGTGCTGCCCGATCGCGGGGACCGTGATGACATCATCGCCTGCGGAAGTCACCTCGCTGTCACCGACCTACTCGATGGAGTCGTTCGGAGTCCCAATGTGCCTCGCGGTGACGCGTGCTCGGGAACTCAGCTCTTCTGTGGACGCCGCCTTCGGGTTCGGGTAGCCGATTTCGTTGTAACGATCAGGTCGTTGAGGGTTTCGAGCATCATAAGAGTCCGCGAAGGCGAGTCATCGATCAGTGCGTGTGCTCTTGGATTCCGCCATGCGCCGACCACTCCTTGGCAGAGGAACATGTGGCCGCGCTGCTCACTCTGATCGTTCTTGGATTGCCCGGAGTTGATACGTAACAGAGGAGCGTTAGGAGAAAACACGACCGTCATCAACTCATCCCCATCCTCAGTTCTCCGAGTCCGGGCTCGGATGCACTCGCAGAGTGCCTTCACACCTGACTCAACCGCATCGGCGTAATGCTGTGTCAGGAAGCGTGTCTGAGTTGCCGAGCGCAGGTCGGGATCGACGATGCGCCGCTCGTACTCAGCGGCTAGGTCAATCGTGTCTCTACTGCCGGCCTCGGTACCGACTCCGTCAGTTGATGCCGGCCTGCGAAGGGCCGACAGTTCACTGACGAGGTCCCGCGCACGCGATGCCGGGCCCGACCATCGCTCTTCTGTCACTTCGCGTACAGGTGCTTCGCCATGCTCGAGAAGATCTGATCGATCTGTGCTGGCGTCGCGTCGGCGGGAATGTGGATCTGAATGTCGAGATGGACAGTTGGCCCACTGTCGGACTTCGCGGGTGGCGAAGGCGGCTCATGTGTCTCAGGATCTTGAGGCTTCTCGGCCACCTTCTGCTTGGAGGGCGTCCGAGGGGCCTTCCTCGAGGGTGACGCCGTCGGCTTGGCGTTGCCCGAGTCTGCCCCAACTGTCTCGGGAAGGCGCTTGCCTGCGACCATGACATATGTCGCCGCCATCTGTCGCGCGTTCACTTGGCCGAAGCCCTGGTGAGCAAACCAAGTCTTGATCTTCGCAGAATCCGGGCTGCCATCGTCGGCGGTCAGCGCGCCAAGGACATCCGGATAGATCTCATCCAAGATCTCTTGACAGGCATCACCGAAAGACTCATCGACCCGCCACTTCTTACCACGATCGGTCAGAGCGCCGTCCTCGTCGATCAGACCGAGTCGCCGCATCGGACGGACAGTGTTGCCGAGGGCGCTGTCAGGACTCGCCATGCCCATCAGGCTCGCCACCAAGTCCGGTGTGAACTTCGTGGTCGGTGCGTCTACTGCCTTGTCTCGCAGTGTTGCCCACGCCTTAGCCCCGATCTTCGGATACGCGCTAGCTGCCATCAGCTTCTCCCATCGATGGAATTACAGGACTGAGACTAGCGCCGCCCTATGACAGCTCACTACGAACCGCTGTACGTCCACTGCGCTCAGCGCCCCTCAGCGTCTGTTGCTCCGGTCGCCAACAAGATCCGGTGCTCTAGGAGTCTGCTGATTTATTCGGCTGGAAAGGCTCGCGTTTTGGTGCGGGGTGTGGGATCCTGGGGCCATGCAGGGAGTTGAGCGGCCGGATCGGGAGTTGTTGGACGCGTGGGCGGTGTGCGGGGAGTTGGTGCCGGAGGGGTCGGTGTACCGGTTCTTGGCCGAGCACCGCCGGGTGCTGTTCCCTGACGAGCTGTTCGAGGGGCTGTTCCCGTCGGGGCGGGGCCGGCCGTCGGTGCCGGGCTCGGTGGTGGCGACGGTGCTGGTGCTGCAGGCCCTTGAGGGGCTGTCGGACCGGGAGGCGGTGGCGCGCTTGGAGTGCGATCTGCGTTGGAAGGCGGCGGCGGGCCTGGGGCTGTTGGAGCGGGCGTTCCATCCGACGGTGCTGGTGCTGTGGCGGGCGCGGCTGCGCGGCAGCGGCCGGCCCGGGCTGGTCTTCGACGCGGTGCGGGCGGCGGTCGACGCGACCGGCGTGTTGGCGGGGCGGGCCCGGCGGGCGTTGGACTCGACGCTGCTGGAGGACGCCGTGGCGACCCAGGACACCGTCACGATGATCTGCGCGCAGATCCGCCGGGTGCGCCGCCTGGCGCCGCAGGCCGCCGCGGCGGAGGTACGGGCGCACGATTACGACGCCGGGCGCGCCAAGCCGGACTGCGACTGGGCCGACCCGGGCGCGCGGGCCGACTTGGTGGACGCGCTGGTCGATGACGCCTTGGCGACCCTTGACGCCGTGGCGGGCCTGGACCTCGGCGCCGACGCGGCGGACGCGGTCGGCCTGCTGGGCGTGGTGGCGGGCCAGGACGTCGAGGAGGACCCGGCGGTGCCGGGGCGGTGGCGCATCGCCCGGGCGGTCGCGGGGGACCGGGTCGTCTCGACGGTGGACCCCCAGGCCCGGCACGCCCGCAAGTCCCGCTCGCAGCGCCGCGACGGCTACAAGGCCCACGTCAGCGTCGAGCCCCGCACCGGCCTCATCTGCGCCGTCGGGCTCACCGCCGCCAACGTCTCCGACGCCGAGGTCGGCCCCCGGCTCCTGGCCCGCCACCACGC
>CAZTZI010000035.1:0-41947 GCA_964618115.1 uncultured Acidimicrobiales bacterium | reverse complement strand
GATTACGCTCCTTGCCGTGACCGGTAGAATCCGCTCACGGCAAGGAGCGTAATCAGCGCTGCTCAGAGCACTCGGGAGGCACACCGTGGCGGCGACCACCCACGGCGAGGCGACGACAAAGCGGCAGGCGATGGAGGCCCTGGGCCGGCGCGCCAAGGCGGTGGCGCCGCTCCTCGCCGGAATCCCCACGGATGTCAAGAACCGGGCGCTTCGGGCCGCTGCGGAGGGTCTGCAGTCCCACCACGACGAGTTGCTGGATGCCAACGGGGCCGACCTGACCGCCGCCAAGGAAGCCGGAATCTCGCCCACGCTGCTCGACCGGCTGCGCCTCACGCCCGCGCGCATCGACGGAATGGCAGGCGGCCTGCGCCAGGTGGCCGACCTTCCAGACCCGGTGGGTGCCGTCGTCGCCAGCGACGTGCGCCCCAACGGCCTGCACGTCCAGCAGGTGCGGGTACCGCTCGGCGTCGTGGCGATCGTCTACGAGAGCCGTCCCAACGTCACCAGCGACGCGGCCGGTCTCTGTCTCAAGTCCGGCAACGTGGCCTTCCTGCGGGGCTCGTCCATGGCAATCCAGTCGAACCTGGCCGTCGCCGGGATCCTGCGCGAGGCCTACGTCGCCAGCGGCCTGACTGCGGACGCCCTGATCCTGGTGGAGGACACCAGCCGCGAGGCGGCAGTGGAGTTCATGCGGCTCAGCGGCTACGTGGACTGCCTGATCCCCCGAGGCGGACCTGCTCTCATCCGCTCCATCATGGAGAACGCCACCGTGCCGTTCATCCTGGACGGCGACGGTAACTGCCACGTCTACGTGGACCGCGGCGCCGATCTGGACATGGCCACCTCGATCGTGGTGAACGGCAAGACGCAGCGTCCATCGGTGTGCAACGCCACCGAGTCCCTGGTCGTGCACGCCGCGGAGGCCTCCGCACTCCTCCCCCGGCTGGTGACCGCCATGCCGACCGTGGAGATGGTCGGTGACGAGGCATCCCGCGCCCTGGTTCCGAGCATCGGGGCGGCCAGCGACGCCGACTACGCCACCGAGTTCCTGGACTACAAACTCTCGGTGCGGGTCGTGGACTCGCTCGACGACGCCATCGACCACGTCAACCGCTACGGCACGGGGCACTCCGAGGTGATCGTGACCGCCGACGACGAGGCCGCCGAGCGCTTCTGCAACGAGGTCGACGCCGCCGCCGTGCTCGTGAACGCCTCCAGCCGCTTCGTGGACGGCGAGGAGATGGGCTACGGCGCCGAGATCGGCATCAGCACCCAGAAGTTGCACGTCCGTGGCCCGATGGGCGTCGTCCACCTCACCGCCATCAAGAATGTCATCCGGGGAGACGGCCAGATCCGCCCCTAGCCCCGCCGGAGACTCAAGTCGCAAGGCGTTCGGCCGGCAGGGGCGTCAATCCCCCGCCGCAGCCAACCGCTCCTAGGGCTGATGGTGCTCTCGGAACGGGGGCGGGAGAAGATCTTCGTACATGGCGGACTCGGGGGCCACGACCGCCACCTCGCCATTGCGCCTTGTCACCACACCCGTGCCGGTCCGATAGGCCAGCAAGTGCGCATCCTTCGCTGCCAGCTTCAGGGAGCGCATGACGGCTTCGTTCAGTTCCTCACCGCACAGAATCGGAGGACTATGCGCAGGAGCGGAACCCGCCGTGCTCCGCGCCCCGCGGCCCGCGGCGTCCCCATCGTCAGCGCCGGGGTGAACAGAGTCGGCCTGTCTCCGGTCAGCCACGGTTCTCGCCCTGCTCAAGCAGCACCGGCAACGGGCCAGTGTTGTCGTACAGCCTCCACGCATCAACTTTAGCGGCGTAGTGATTGCGCAGATTTCGCAATCCGGCCTCGAAGCGCCGGCGAATCACATCCTCGGGTACCTGATGCCCTCCTTGCCTAACGCGCTCCGCAACCCGTCGGACCGCATCGTCGGCACAGTCGAGGGACAAGAACAGCAGCGTGATCCAGTAGCCCTCAAGCCGCCATCGGTCGATGCGTCCGAGGTAGCCACGGCCCGACAATGTGGTCTCGAACGCGAAGCTGCGACCCGCTGCTGCCAAGCGATCGATCTCGGCAAGCATCAGGCGGCCAGCCGCTACCTCCACGCCAGTGCGCCGGTTGAGCGGCGACAGCCCTCCGGCGATGAGGTCGGCGTTGACGAAGTGCACTCCCGGTTCCTCGTCACGCAGATGCCGCATCGCGAACGTGGTCTTACCGGCGCCGTTGGGCCCGGCGATCACGATGATCTGCTTGTCAGTCATGGGGGTCTCGGACCGAACGATGGAGAGACGACGAATCTGTCCCGTGGATCATCGCCCGGGAGGTTCGTCTTCAACGACGACCAGCGCTTCGCCCCGCCGCCGGAGTCGACCGCACTCCACGAGGCGCTCAATCCGGCTGTTGAGACGCTCCTGGATGTTGGCTCCGGTGCGCCGCCAGCCGAACTGGCGCGCTGTTTCGCGCACAAGGTCGTCCCGCTCTGCACCGCACGTCCACTCAGCGACCAACAGGAGACCGGCATCAAGTTCGGCGTCCGGGACGTGTTTGACAGGTCGGTGCGGGTTGTGGCGCGGGCGCACAGTCTCTCCAGATTCGCCAGCGAGCCAGAGGAACTCGCCATCGCGGCCCACAGCGCCGGCCACTACAGCGGTCGGCATCGCAAGGTCGACAATCCGCGTACGAAGTCGATCCCTGACCCGCTGGGTGTCCAACACGATGCGTAGGCGTTCCACGACGACATCAACGTGGACGGGCCATTCGACCTCCACGATGCGGGTGAGCCGCTCCGCCAACCGCTCCACCGGAACCGCGAGCGGATCGCCTTCGATGGGTTCCCCGGAGTACCAGGAGTACTCGCCGAACAGCCCCGAGTCCGCTATTGCCGAAGCGTCCCCAACAGTGTCCAACCGACGCTCTGCGGGTGATGTCTCGACGGTGGAAACAATGCTCGCCAGCAACTCCTCACCAGCGGCCGGCGGAGGAGGGTCATCCTCGTCGATCCCCGTCGCTTCGAGGATCGGAGCGCCGCCGGGAGCCGAGGATGCCGAAGGTGGCACCCAGTTCGGCGGCCGAGTCGGTGCACTGTCCGGATTCGGTGACGGCTCGGCCGGCGGGCCTGCCCGCGCCAGTTCGAGAGCGCGCTCGATGGCCTGGATCTCGCCTTCGGGATCCGTGATCCAGGCCGTCGACCACACACGGTGGATGCTCCAACCGAGGCCTTCCAGCACCTGCTGCCGCAGCCGATCGCGGTCACGGGCTGCAGGCGATCGATGGTAGGTGACCCCGTCGCACTCAATTCCCAGGTCGAACGTCGCTCCATCGATTGACCGGATTGCAAGGTCGATGCGGTACCCGGATACCCCTACCTGTGACGCGACATCGTGGCCGCGCCTGCGCAACGCCGCGAGGACGGCCTCCTCGAACGGGCTTTCCGGCTCCCCTACGCCGGTGATCCCGGCATTGAGCGCGGTGTCCGGGTTTCGCACGTACTCGAGGTAGCGACGCAACTGGCTAGCGCCGGGCGACTGCGCGGTGATGTCCTCGGCGCGCAATGAGTGGACGACGGCCATCGACCTGCGGGCGCGGGTGACGGCCACGTTCAACCGCCGCTCGCCGCCCGCCTGATTGATCGGCCCGAAGCGGTTCGGCACGCGACCGTCAGGTGTCGGCCCGTAGCCGACCGAGAGGATCATGTGGTCGCGCTCGTCTCCTTGGACGTTCTCCAGGTTCTTCACGAAGAAGCGCTCGTCGCGATCTTCCCGGAACCGCTCGTCAAGGTGGCGACGGTCGAGGCGACCTTGCTCGATCAGATCCTCGATGAGGTCGGCCTGCGCGCGCGACAGGGCAACGACGCCGACGCTCTCATCATCGGGGGCCTCCATCAACTCGAACACGATTTCGGTCACGCGGTCAGCCTCACCCCGGTTGGTGCGGCTACCACCAGCGTCGTAGGTGGCGTCAGGGACGTACTCGTCGCGGACGCAGTTGTCGCTTGGATCAGCACCGGGGAAGGTCAGGAGACGGTTGTCGTAAAACTTGTGGTTCGAGAAGCGGATCAGGCTCTCGCAACGACTCCGGTAATGCACCGACAGGTAGCGCTCTGCGATTCCCGCGCCACCGAGCCCGACCATGACATCAAGGATGCTCTCGCGGCCCTCGAGCAGGTTGAGTTCAGAGTCGTCATCGTCGTCGCTGTGGTCCTCGTCATCGCGGTCGCCTAGGAAGAACGTAGTGGGGGGGAGTTGGTGTTGATCACCGGCGACGATCACTTGATTGGCTCGCTCTATGGCCGGTACGGCCTCCTCCGGGAACACCTGCGAGGCCTCGTCGAAGATCGCCACGTCGAACTCAACGTGACCGCTCGTCGGCGAGCCCCCGGACAGATAGCGGCTCACGGCCAGCGGGCTCATCAGGAAGCAGGGCTTGAGCCGCTGGAGTACCCCTGGGATGCTCCGGATCAGCCAGCGCACCGACCTACGTCGCCTCCTGCTCAACTCTCCTCTGAGGGTCGCTAGCTCTCCGACGCGCGGCCGCGGGACCTCGGGATTCTGTTCGGGATATCTACTAAATCCGCGCTCCCGCACCCGTTGGCGAGCCTCGACGGGGAACGAGCTGTCGAGCTCGCGGAAGCGCTCCCGTATTGCGTCGTGGTCAATGCGGTTGAAATCCCGTAGCTCCGGCTCGGCGGCATAGACCTGCTCCAACCACCGCTCGTACACGCGGTGTTGAAGAATCGCGGGCGCGTCCTCGGCACGAGCGTCCTCGGAACGACTTATGACTACATGTAGCGCATCAGTGGAGCCCTCCCCCAGCAGATCATCAAACGCCGCGACCGCTGCCCGGTACTGCAGCCAAGCGGGGGCCTCTCGTGCGGCGTCGTGGAGATCGGTCGCCCAAAACTCGAGGTCAACTAGGGGTGCGGCGTCCCACCGCGGTTGCCAGCCCGTGGCATCGACATCGAATCGCTGGTCGAGAATCCGGAGCGTCGCCGCGTATCGAGCGAGCATCGCCTCGATGTCCTCAGCGCGCGACGAATACTCCTCAGGTGCCAGAGGCGCGCTGGCGTTGTCACGGAGAGCAACGCTCATAGCAGCGCCGGTCGCGTCGAGGAACCGCTGGGCCCAGTCGAGCGCCACGTCAACTTCCGCCCAGTCGGTCGACGCGCCGATGAAGTAGGGAGCAAAGTCGGATTCGAGCGCCGGCGCGCCGAGTTCGTCTTCTTCGATCATCTCCGCAAGCCGTACGCCGCGAGCGACAAGTTCGCCCAGCGCGTCGAAGTCGGCCATTGGCGTTGCGAGGCTGCCGATCAGCCCAGCGGTGGCATCGCTGATGCGGTGCAACGGCCCTGTCGCGCGCTGCAGGGTCTCGGCGACCGGCGCCAACTGCTGGTCGGGATCGACAAACCCGCCGCGACCGAGCTCTTCAGCAGCCGCTCGACACTTAGCGACTGCGGCTTGAACCGAACTTACGGCCTCCTCCAGCGCCCGCCTATCGTCACCGCTGAGGCGGTCGCTCATGACCTCCCGGTGCCCTTGAGAATCGGCGAGAATTCCGCGGAGCGCCTCAATGTCAGATGCCACCTGCTCCCAGTCGGTCTCGCGTCCTCCGAAGCGTGTACCAAGCGACTCGCGGAGGTCCGACTCGATTGCGGCCCATTCCTCTCTACCGAGTCTCACGTCCAGCGCGAACTCCACGGCCCCCAGTTGTTCGTCGAGCGAGAGTTGGCGAGGCGTGCGGAGTTGACCATGCAGAATTCTGCTGTCGCGCCGGTATTGGATTCCGAGAACCCGTCGCCCGGTGCGCTGATGATCCGTCCGGTAGCGGATCAACATTTCGTCATCCACGAGCGCGACCAGACCGTCGGAGAAGTCCTCCCACAACCTCGCCTCGTCGCGACGGAGCCTGTCCGCGAGCGAGCGCCCATCGGCACACTGGGACTCCACCTCGTTGAGCCTGAGCGGCTCCAGCCAGTGCTCCGGTACGGGGTCGAGGGCAAGCACTCGCGCGCCTTGAACGGCTCCGGTTTCGATCCGGTCGAGCCTGGGGGCCGGCGGCTCACCAAGCGCCTCGGAGAGTGCGTCCGCGCAGTCGATTAGGCGATCCAGTGCACTTGCCAACCCGTTCACACGCTCGAAGAGTCCCGCTGGGTCTCTCCCGAGAGCGATCGTCCAATCCGGTCCAGCGGTATGGGCGATCGCGTCACGCTCGCTGGGCGCGAGCGAGATCGAGTCCTGCACGGCGCGGTAATCGGTGGCCGGCAGTTGGTCACCGAACGATTGCGAAAGCGTTGCCTCGAGGCGGTTTCGTTCGCGCTGCCGCTCGGCCTGCCTCCTCGCAAGCTCGCGCAGTCTCGGCGGAGCGCCGACCTTAAGCCACGGGCGTGGTACGCCCGGCCCCTCGGCCAGTAACCTGAGCAGCGCCGCAACGTTGTGCAGTTCCGCAGTAGAGCGCACCTCCGGCTCGTCCGTCCACTCTGTGAACGGTGCAGTGGCTGATCGCAGGTCGCGAATGGCGTCGAGCACCGCTCGCATGTCTTGTCGGATCAGGTCGGCGAGCGCCAGCGCGGTTTGGGGAGTGCGCAGCGCCCGCCACCGGCTGGTGTGATGCTCGGTGAACTCGCGCGGCCGGCGGGCGATGCCCTCCGCGGCGGTAACAGCCCGCTCCAACCATTCGTGTGTGAGTTGCTCGTACGGCGGCAGGGCCAAGGCCGCGAACCGGGGGTGGTGGCGAAGGCACTCGAAGTGACCCTGCACCTCGAAGACCGAAAGGCCCAACGGCCTGCGCCGCTCATGCAGTAACCGCGTCAAGCGGTTGAGGCGGTTCCGATTCTCGACCAACTGCTCACTCAAGTCGTCGCCAGCCGTGAGTTCACGGTCGTCGTCGAGCGAACGTTGAAGCTGCTGATAGACCTCCGCCTTGCGGCCCCTATCGCTGTGGAGGTCGAGGCAGAACACGCCCAGATCACACTCCTCGAGACGTCGCTTCACAACGTCGAGAGCGGCTGTCTTCTCGCTGACGAATAGCACCCGCTTGCCGTCTGCAATCATCGTGGCGATCAGGTTGGCGATCGTCTGACTCTTGCCGGTCCCCGGCGGTCCGTGGATGACAAGGTTTCCGCCCCTGCGGGCCACTTCGATGGCTTGAAGCTGGCTGAAGTCGGCCGGCAGCACGGCGAACTGATCACAGAGTTCGAGCAGGTCGTCGAGGCCGCCACCAGCGAGTTCCTCGTCCGGAGGGATCGCCAGCCCTGTTCCGCCAACGGCGAGCGGGACACAGCCATCCGACGCTAAGAGGCGTACGAGATCGCTTCGAATTCCGGCGCGCCCAACGTTCTTCATCCGCTCGAGGTCCTCGTACATCGCCAGCTTCGAGTACGAGAACGTGCCGAGCACGATCTTGGAATCGACGTACCACCCCGGCCTACCCTCCACCAGCTCGTCGACGGCGGCGAGGTACAACTCGATCGACGTGTCCTCGCTGGATTCCTCATCCAGCTCGGGCAGATCGATCCCCTCTCCCGAGAGACGGTGACGAAGCGTGGGATTGATCACCGGGTCGTCGTCCTCGCGACGCAGGCGGAACGGAACGCCTGGAGACGCCCGCTCAAGGTCGCAAGGAATCAGCACGAGCGGAGACCGCACCCGCTCGCCGTCGGTGTCCACCCAGTGGAAGAAACCGAGCACAAGGAAAAGTACGTTGAGGCCCTGCTCCTCCTCCCACTCGCGGTCCTTACGCCGCAGGTTCCGAAGTCTGCGCTGCAAGTCGCCGACCTCGTGGGCCGTCTCGAGGTCACCGGGAACGACCTCGGGCTCGGCTGCCTCAACATCCGGGTCGATTACGAAACCGCCCTGTTGGCGGGTCGGGCGCACCACGGGAGACGCGAACATGAGGCCCTTCGACTCGCGCCGGAGCCGTGCGTCCAATGCATCCGGTTCAACGCCGGTGATCTCCACAGTGCTTCGACCCGGCCTGAAGTAGAGGAGATTGTTTCGGCGGTTGAGTTGGAGCAGCCGCTCCTGCCACTCGCTGATCCGCCGGTTGATCAGCTCATCAAGTTCTTCGCCCTCGTCTAGCCCGTCGGCCGTGCCATGGCCCGTCGTCATCATCGAGGCCTTCGTCTTCGTCGCTTCGGTCTTGCTCAAAGGAAGCCGAGTGCCCTCCGAGTTCTCGGAGGGATGATATCGACGGACGCGGTTGGGCGGCCTATCCGATCATCACATCCCGCATGGCCGCCGAGACGAGGTCAAGGACGACAGAAGGAGTTCGCAAACGCCTCCGATGTCGAAGGATCGACCGACCGCAGCCCCGCCGGCCCGAGCTTCGCCGCGTATCGATTCTCAATTGATGCCTAGGCCGGAACCGGACTCTCGGCGACGACCCGCACGGCCAGCCCGGTGGCGGTGGCCAGCAACTCGCTGCGCTGGTTGGCCGTGTACAACTCCACCGTGGCGTCGGCGCCCGGCGCGGTGCGGCAGCTGATCACGAGGGCCTCGCCGATCTCGGCCGTCAGGCCGCTCACGGCGCTGCTGCGGGTCCGGTCGAGCGCGATGGCGACCCGCAGGATCCCCGCCAGCAACTGCACCCGGGCACGGTCGGCCACGTTCAGGGCGGCGAACTCGGGATGGTCCGTCCGGGGCAGGGCCTTGCGCTGGTAGCGGGCCACCAGGGCGATCAACTCCACTTCGCGCTCGGTGAACCCCAGCAGCCGGTCGCTGCTGCGGATCACGTAGTAGCTGTGCTTGTGGTGCGCCCCCCGGGAGATGAAGCGTCCCACGTTGTGCAGCATCCCGGCGGCCTCCAGCAGGTCCCGCTCGTAGAGCCCGAAGCGGTGGACGTCGGCCAGCGCGTCGAACAGCTGCAGCGCCAGGACGGTCACCTGCTGGACGCGCGGCCGCTCCTCCTCGTAGTCCTCGGCGATGCGCAGCACCGACTCCCGCCTGATGTCGCTGAGATGCCAGAAGGCGTCGCCGCCTCCACCGGCGTGGACGCCGTCCAGCAGCACGCCCTCGCGCAGGGCGTAGCCGGACACGGTGATCGACGGTATCCCGAAGCACTCGAACACGCCCTCCAGCAGCAGCACGCCCGCCACGATCACATCGATCCGCCGCTCGTCCAGGCCGCCGAGCGCCCGGCGCGCCCGGGGCGTCGGCACCGAGAGCACGGCGTCGACGACCTCGTCCAGGTCGGCGCGGCTGAAGGAGACGTTGTTGAGCCAGCGGTCGCCGGCGCCGTTGCGGCGATGGTCGGCCATCTTCGCAATCGTTGCGATCGTCCCGGAACTGCCCACGGCCAGCTCGAAGCCGAGGGGTCCCAGGTCGTGGACCACCGGCGTGAGGAAGGACCGCACGTAGGCGCGGCAGTCCGCCACGGCGGCGGCATCGGCGACGCCTCTGGGGAAGAACCGCTCCGTGAGGCGGACGTGGCCGAGCTTGACGCTGCGCGCCGCCAGGGGCCTCGTCCCCCGCCCCACGAGCAACTCGGTGCTGCCGCCGCCGATGTCGGTCAGCAGGATCTGCCGGTCGTACACCGACAGCGCCTGCACCACGCCCAGGTGGATCAGCCGCGCCTCCTCGGTGCCCGAGATCACCTCCACCTCGACCCCGGCGTCGGTGACGGCCCGGTCCAGAAACTCGCGGCGGTTCTCGGCCTCGCGCACCGCACTCGTCGCCACCGCCCGCACATCGGCGCCGTAGGAGGCGGCGGTCGCGACCAGGCCGCCCAGGGCCTCGATCCCCCGGTCGATGGCCTCCGTCGTGAGCAGACGCATGTCGCCCGACCCGGACCCCAGGCGCACCACTTCCTTGTCCCGGCAGAGGATCTCGAGGCCCCCGCTCGGGCTGACCCGGGCGACCACGAGATGGAAGGAGTTGGTCCCCACGTCGATGGCGGCGTGGACCTCTCCCGCCGAACCATTCACCACGTGACTCAAGCTATCCGGGGGCGTCATCGAGCGGCCTCGGCGCGGGCCAGCAGACGCAGGCGCAGCAGGTTCAAGATGCCGATGGTCGTGAACTGGCGCGTCCGTTCCCGGTCGAACGGGAACTCCTGGCGCTGGGCGGTCACCTCGCCGTCGACCGACGTGGCCATCCAGACCGTGCCGGGTTCCTCGCCGTCGGCGGTCGCGGGGCCGGCCACACCGGTGACAGCCAGCGAGCAGTCGGCTCCCAGGCGCTCGCAGGCCCCCGCGGCCATCGCCCGCACGGCCTGCTCCGACACGACAGGACCCGGCGGTACACCCAGCAGGCGCCGCTTGGTCTCGGCGGCGTAGGTCACCAGCGAGCCGCGGAAGACGTCACTCGCTCCCGGCACGGCGACCAGGCGCGCCGCGATCATGCCGCCGGTGAGCGACTCCGCTGTCGCCAGGGTGAGGCCGGACCGCCGGCAGAGGTCCAGCACCGCCGACTCCATTGTCTCGTCGTCGGTCCCGAAGATGAGGTGGTCACCGATGACGGCGCGCACCGCCGCCTCCTCGGCGTCCAGGATCGCCGCCGCTTCCGCCTCCGTTGCGGCCTTGGCCGTGAGTCGCACCTTGAGCCCCTCCATCCCCGAGGCCAGGAACGCCACCGTGGCGCGCCCGGAGGCGTCGAGACGCTCCATGACGCCGCTGAGTTGTTCGGCGAGCCCTCCTTCGGATTCGCCCCACGTACGCAGCGTCCGGCTCTGGATCACCGACGAGACGCCCGCGCGGCGCCGCATGTCGTCGGAGATCCACCCGTTCATCATCTCCTTCATCTCCCACGGCACGCCGGGCACGGCGTAGACGACCGCGTCCCCCACCGGGCAGACGAGACCGGGGGCCGTGCCCGGCATGATCGGCACGAAGTCGGCTCCCTCCGGTAGGTCGGCCTGCCGCAGGTTGTTGGCCGGCATCGAACGTCCCCGGCGCCAGAACCTCTGCTGGATGCGCTCGACGAGTTCGGGGTTGCGCCGGAGTTCGACCCCCATGACGGCGGCCAGCGCGTCACGCGTGATGTCGTCGGGTGTCGGCCCCAGGCCGCCGCAGACCACCACGAAGTCGCTGCGTGCCACCGCTGTCTCCAGGACGGCTCGAATCCGGTCGAGATTGTCCCCGACCTTGGTCTGGTAGTACGAGTCGATGCCCAGCGTGGCGAGATGCTCGCCGATCCAGGACGAGTTGGTGTCGATCACCTGACCGAGCAGCAACTCGGTGCCGACCGCCACGACCTCGCATCTCACGTCGCACCCCCAGCGGCGGTTCGACCCACTCCGGCCGCGCGGCGGCTGTCGGCGAGGTAGAGCATCCCGGTGATGAGCGTGGCGGCGACCGCCAGCCACCAGACGGCCAGGATGAAGCCTTCACGCGCCGGCGAGTCCTGCGCCGCCAGAGGCGGGACGAGGCTCAACACGACGGCAAGACCCTGCAGGATCACCTTCCACTTGGCCGAGCGGCGGGCCGGAATGCTGAGACCCCGGCGAGCGGCATGCACCCGGTAGCCGCTCATCCACGCTTCCCTCGCCGCGATCAGCGCCACGGGGATCCAACTCACCCTGCCGATGGCTGCGAGGCATGCCATCGAGCCGAGAACCACGATCTTGTCGGCCAGCGGGTCCAGGAAGGCGCCCGCCCGCGTGACCGTGCCGGTGGTGCGAGCCAGGTGGCCGTCCCAGGCATCGGAGGCGGCGAACACCACGGCAACCGCCACCGCCACCCACGACGCCCCGCCGCCGTCGCGGGCCCACAGGATCAACCAGAAGAGCACCGGGGAGGCACCGATGCGCGCCAGTGTGATGAGGTTCGCGGCGCTGGACAGTCCCAGGCCGATGCCCGGGGCCGGTGCCGTCACGGAGTTTCCCGGGCAGGCGTTCCGGCCGGCACGAGAGAGTCCGCCACCAGGTCGACACCCGCGGCACCGGTGATCTCGACCTCGACGAACCGCCCCGGTGCGAGGTCTCGGGGGACCTCCACGAGTCCGTCGATCTCGGGCGCCTCCCGGTGGCTGCGCGCCCATCCCGCTTCGTCCACCAGGACCGTCGTGCGGCTGCCCACGAGGCTGCGGCGGCGCTGCTCGGTGATCGCGTCGCAGACCTCGCGCAACTCGGCCAGGCGCTCGGCCACCAGCGGCTCGGGAACCCGGCCGTCGAGACCCGCCGAGTACGTTCCCTCCTCCTCGGAGTAGGCGAAGGTGCCGACCCAGTCCAGTTGCGCCTCGGTCACGAAGGCCAGCAACTCGTCATGGTCCTCCTCGGTCTCGCCGGGGTAGCCCACGATGAAGTTGGAGCGGAAGGCGGCATGCGGCGCCTCCCGGCGGATCTCGGCGATGCGCGCAAGAAAGCGGCCACCGTCACCCCAGCGGCGCATGCGGCGAAGCAGCGGGCGGGAGGCGTGCTGCAGGGATAGGTCGAAGTACGCCACATCCGTGGCCAGGACGGCCGCGATCAACTCGTCGGTCAGATCGGAGGGATACAGGTAGAGCAACCTCACCCACGGCACGAGATCGCGCGCCGCTTCGATGAGCGGCACGAGCCGTCGCTCGCCGCGACCTCCGTCCCGCCCGTAGGAGCCGAGGTCCTGGGCGACCAGCACGGCCTCCGAAATCCCCAGAGCCTCGATCTCCCCCAGGATCGCCTCGGGGGTGCGTGAGCGCTGCGGTCCCCTGAAGCTCGGGATGGCGCAGTAGCCGCACCGCCGATCGCACCCCTCGGCGATCTTCACATAGGCCCACGGGGCCTGCGCCGGCGGGCGTGACAGGTTCAACAGGTCCATGCGCGGAACCGCAGGTCCGGCTGACCTCACCTCGAGGCGGCGGCTCCCGCGCCGGGGCGGCCCCAGTGTGATCGGCTCACCGAAGCCCGCCACCGCGTCGATCGCCGGACGCTCGTCGCGCAGTTGAGAGCCCACGCGCTCGGCCAGGCATCCCGTCACGACGAGGCGGGAACCGGACCGTCGCCGCTCCGCCAGAGCATCTATGGCCTCCAGTGACTCGCGCCGGGCGTCGGCGATGAAGGCGCAGGTGTTCACGACCACGAGGTCCGCCTCGGCGGCGTCGCCGGCCGGCCTGTAGCCGTCGGCGGCGAGCTGCCCCACGATCTTGTCGGAGTCGACCTGGTTCTTGGGACAACCCAGGGTCTCCAACCAGTACCGCCTCGCCACGAACTCTGAGCGTACCGCCGGCGTCGGGGCGGCCGATGACCCTGGGACGGCGACAGCGCCGGCAGAGGTGGACCCGCCACGTCCGTCGACCTTGGCCGGCAGGCCGTGGTGCCGGTAGCCTGAGGGACACCGGAGCCCCAGTGGGCGGCTCCGTTCCGAACCGACGAGAGGTGAAGCTCCCATGGGCGACTGGTGGAACGCCCTGACCGGCGACCTGCAGGTGTTCTACCTGATCGGCATCGTGGCGGGCGCCTTCCTGATGCTGCAGTTGGTGCTCATGACTCTCGGAGTCGGCCTGGACTTCGATATCGACTTCGACAGCAGCGACGCCGACGTGGGCTACCTGTCGCTGCGGAGCCTCACGGCCTTCTTCTTCGCCTTCGGCTGGACGGGCGTGCTCATGAAGCAGGGCGACAACTCCACATCGGTCTCGGTGGTCGTGGCGGTCGTCGTCGGGCTGGCGGTGTTCTTCATCGTGGCGCTCATCTGGCGGAGGTTCGCCCGGATGAACGAGAGCGGCTCGCTCGACTACCACAGCGCCATCGGCGTCAACGGCACCGTCTACATCGCAGTGGCCGCCAGCCGCGCCCAGCCGGGCAAGGTGGAGGTGATGGTGCAGGGGCGGATGCGCGTGATCGACGCCTACACCACCTCGCCCGAGGACCTGCCCGCCAAGACCCGCGTCAAGGTGACCGACGTGGTGGACCCCACGACCGTGCTCGTCGAGCCGCTGACCTAGCGCCGGCCGGACCCGGCTTCTGGACTTCTCCCTCGAAACCCGCCGAAAGGAAACCAAATGGCAGTCATCGCCCTAGTCGTCGGCCTCGTCGCCGTCCTCCTGATCGCAATCCTGTGGGTGGCCTCCCGCTACAAGCGGTGCCCGTCGGACCGGATCCTCGTGATCTACGGCCGTGTCGGCGGCGTCGGCGAGTCGGCCCGCTGCCTGCACGGTGGCGGCGCGCTCGTTTGGCCGATCATCCAGGGCTACGCCTTCCTCGACCTCACGCCCATTTCCATCGAGATCAAGCTGCAGGGGGCGCTGTCGCAGCAGAACATCAGGGTCAACACGCCGGCCACGTTCACCGTCGGCGTCTCCACCGAGCCCGGCGTGATGCAGAACGCCGCCGAGCGGCTGCTGGGGCTCAGCCTCGCCGAGGTGGAGAACCTGTCGCGGGACATCATCTTCGGGCAGATGCGCGTGGTCATCGCCACCATGCCCATCGAGGAGATCAACACCGACCGCGAGAAGCTCATCACCAACATCACCGAGTCGCTGGAGATCGAGCTGCGCAAGGTCGGGCTGCGGCTCATCAACGTCAACATCCAGGACATCACCGACGAGTCGGGCTACATCGACGCCCTGGGCCGCGAGGCCGCGGCGCGAGCCATCAACGAGGCCAAGATCAAGGTGGCCCAGCAGGAGCGCGACGGTGACATCGGCGCCGCCGAGGCGAACCGGGAGCAGCGCATCCGGGTGGCGTCGGCCAACGCCACCGCCACCGAGGGCGAGAACGAGGCCAAGGTCACCGTCGCCCGCTCCGACAGCGAGCGACGCCAGCAGGAAGCCGAGGCCGAGCGTGCGGCCAACGCCGCCGAGCGGGTCACCCAGGCACGAGCCGAGGAGGAGTCCTTCGCCGCCGAGGCCGCCGCCGAGGTCGCCCGCGCCGAGCGCGAGAAGGCCTCCCAGCAGGCAGACATCGTGGTGCCCGCCGAGGTGGAGCGCGAGCGGGTGCGCACCCTGGCCGAGGCCGAGGCCGACCGCATCCGCCTCGTCCAGGGCGGCGAGGCCGACGGGCAGCGCCTCCTGATGGAAGCCGAGGCAATGGGTCTGCTGGCCCTGCTGACCCGCCGTGCCGAAGGTCTGGGCGAGTTGGTGAACCGCACCGGGGGCGACGCGCAGGTTGCGACCCTGATGCTCATTGCCGAGCAGCTCCCCGTCCTGGTTGCAGAGCAGGTCAAGGCCATCGCCAACCTGAAGATCGACCAGGTCACGGTGTGGGACTCCGGCGGCGGGAACGGGGGCAACGGGGGCAGCACCGCCAACTTCCTCTCCGGCCTGATCGGCGCCCTGCCCCCGCTGCAGGACCTGGCCGGCCAGGTGGGCGTGAAGCTGCCGGCCTATCTCGGCGAGATGGATGGCACCGCCACACCGGAGAACCTCCGGCGGCTCGCAGAGTCGATCGAGGCCGAGGCTGAGGACGCCGGCGAAGAGGCGGGCTAGCCCTCCACACCGTCAGACACAGACTTCCGCGTCTCTGCCGCGTCCGGGCGGGGGCCACCGGCGCCGTGTCCGGCTCTCGCCTGCGTCATCGATCCGGCCCCGACCCCGGCGTCCCCCGCCCTCGCGCGTGTTCACCCGCTGGTATGCGTCAAGAGATGAGGATGAGCGGCAGGGCCGCGGCGTAGGCGACCAGCAGAACGCCGCCCTCCCAGCGTTCCAGGCGCTGCTCGCGGCGGTTCGTGAACAGGAACAGCATGGCCAGCAGGATCATGCCGAACATGGCACCCGCGGCCACCCAGGGCACGCCGTCGCCGCCGAGTCCGCCCGGGCGGACCAGTGCGATGACACCCCCGATGGCAAGGCTGTTGAAGATGTTGCTGCCCAGCAGGTTGCCGAGGGTGAGCAGGGGCTGGCGCCGGCGGATCCCGGCAAGCGCGGTGGCGAGTTCGGGAAGCGAGGTGCCGATCGCCACGAGGCTGAGCCCGACGAGGCCGGTGGCGAGCCCGATGCGCTCGGCGATGCCTGTGAAGCCGTTGACGGCGAGTTGCGCACCCGCCACGATCGCCACCAGACCCAGCGCCAGCCGCCAGAACTCACCGCGGCTGCGGGGAGACAGGCGCCGTACCACGTCATCGATCCGCCGGTCCATTCTGTTCGGCATTGGGGCGTCCGGCACGGGAGCGTCGCCATGCTGCTCGGCGAGTGCGTGCGGATCGCGCAGCAGCCACCAGGTCGCACCGGCCATCGCCGCCAGGAGCACGCCGCCCTCCCAGCGCTCGACGACGCCACCGCCGGTGACCAGGAAGACCGCCAGCAGGAAGACCGCGCCGAGGGTCAGCGGGACCCTGCGCCAGGCGGCGCGGTCGGCGGCGATGGGGACGGCAAGGGCGGCGACACCGAGCACGAGGCCCATGTTGGCGACGTTGGATCCGACGATGCCGCCAATTCCAAGGGCCGAATCGCCTCCGGCCGCGGCCGCCAAACCCACGACCAACTCCGGCAGGCTGGTGCCGAACCCCAGGATCACCGCGCCGACCACGACCGGGGGAATGCCTCGGCGCGCCGCCAGCCGGGAACCCCCGGCGACCAGCCAGTCGGACCCGACAAGTAGCAGCACCAGTCCGGCGAGAGCCAGCACGACGTCGATTGTCATCGGTCCCCACTTCCTCTCACTGAGCGGAGCGACCCTAATGGACCCGCCCGCTGTGGCCCGCTAGGGCGCGACCAGCACCAGGTCGTCGCGATGTATCAACTCCTCGGGGGTCCCGGCCTCGTGTTCGTCTGTGCGCCGGCCGATGACGGTGTCGAGGCGGGCCGAGGGCAGCCGCACGAGTCCCTTGGCGAAGACCTCCCCGTCGGGTCCGGCCACCTCCACCGCATCACCGGCCACGAACTCCCCGCTCACCGAGCGGACACCCACCGCCAGCAGGGATTTCCCCCGATGCACGAGCGCCCGGCGCGCCCCCTCGTCCACGCCGAGCGTGCCGACGGACCGGACCGCGAAGGCGATCCAGAGCTTGCGGGCGCCCAGCCGCTGCGCGCGCGGGCGAGCCAGCGTTCCGACGTTCTCCCCGGCGACCGCACCGCGGAGCACGCCGGGGCGGCGGGAGGAGGCGATGACCGTGGCAACCCCGGCCCAGCCGGCCATCCTGGCGGCCGAGAGTTTCGAGGCCATACCGCCGCGGGCGTCCTCGTTGCCGATGCCGCCGGCCGCAGCCTCGAGCTCGCGGTCGATCTCGCGGATCTCGGCGATGAGCGATGCCTCGGCGGAGATGCGCGGGTCGGCCGTGTGCAGCCCCTCGGTGTCGGTGAGGATCACAAGCAGGTCGGCCTTCACCAGCTGCGCCACGAGGGCGGCGATCCGGTCGTTGTCACCGAACTGGATCTCGTCGTCGGCGACCGCGTCGTTCTCGTTGATGACCGGCACCACTCCCAGGGACAGGAGGCGATGCAGCGTGTCGCGGACCCGCAGGTAGCGGCCCCGCTCGAAGAAGTCCAGCGGGGTCAGCAGGACCTGGCCCGCAAGGAGGCCCAGATCGGCGAAAGCGTCGTTGTAAGTCGCCATGAGATGGCCCTGACCCACAGCCGAGGCGGCCTGCAGAACGACCGGGTCGGTCGGCCGCTTCTCGAATCCGAGCAGCCAGCGACCGGCCGTGATGGCAGCAGACGTGACCAGGAGGACCTGATGGCCATCGGCCCGCAACTCGGCCAGCAAACCGCAGAGTCGTCCGATCTCCGCGGTGTCGACGTGACCCGATTCGTCGGTCAGCGATGACGTACCGATCTTGACGACGACGATCATGGCCCGCTACTCCCGGGTGGCGCCGCGCGCGACGACCGCCTCGTCGGGCTCGTAGTCGAAGCTCAGAGCTCCGATGCGCACTTCGTCGCCCCCTCGGGCGCCGGCGCGGGCAAGCGCCCGATCGACGCCCAGTGCTCTCAGCCGCTCGGCCACGTAGTCCTGCGCCTGCGGATCTGTGAGGTCGGAGAGGGCGACCGCCCGTACAGCGGGGCGCCCGAGCACACGCCAAACGTCGCCCTCGCGGCGCACGCTCACCGCATCGGCTCCACGGCCGGCCACGGGGCGGTGCACGACCGGCGCCCCGTCTGCCACAGGTGGGGCGTCGTCCTGGCGGGCCTCGCGCACGAGTTCCGCCAGACGGCCGGAGAGTTCGCGGATCCCGACCCCTGTCACCGACGAGACGACCATGTCCGCCTCGGGAAGGCTTGCACTGGCGACATCGGCTTTCGACCCGATGACGAGGCGCCGGCGGTGCAGCAGCTCGGGCCGGTAGGCACCCAATTCGTCGATCAGGATCCGCAACTGCGCCTCAGGTGGCGCCTCGGCGCCCGGACCGAGGTCGATCAGCAACACCAGCGCGCGGGCGCGCTCGATGTGCCGCAGGAAGCGATGGCCGAGGCCCCGTCCCTCGCTGGCTCCCTCGATCAGGCCGGGAACGTCCGCGACCACGAATTCCTCGCCCTCATCGGTGACCACGACACCGAGGTTCGGGACGAGGGTGGTGAACGGGTAGTCGGCGATCTTCGGCTTGGCGGCCGAGAGCCGGGAGATCAGAGTGCTCTTGCCCACGTTCGGGAAGCCGACGAGCGCCACGTCGGCCAGCAGCTTCAACTCGAGCCGCAGCCAGCGCTCCTCCATCGATTCCCCCTGCTCGGCGAAACGAGGCGCACGGCGCCTGTTGGACCCGAAGCGCGCGTTGCCGCGCCCGCCGGCACCCCCCGGCGTCGCCAGCCACCGCTCGCCGTGGGCGGCGAGATCGGCCAGGCGCTCACCGTCGGCCGACAGCACGACCGTTCCCTCGGGCACCTTCACGATGAGGTCTGCGCCCGAAGCGCCGTGACGACCCTTGCCGGATCCGTGCGTTCCGGCGGCGGCGCGTCGATGCGGGTGATCGCGAAACGCCAGCAGCGAGGCCATGTTGCGGTCGGCCACGAGCCAGACGTCTCCACCCCGGCCGCCGTCACCCCCGTCGGGGCCCCCGCGATCCACGTGGGCTTCGCGCCGGAAGGACACGCACCCGGCACCACCGTCACCGCCGCGCACGCACAGCGAACACTCGTCGACGAACTCCGACACGAGCCAAGGATAGGACGATGCCCCGACGGGGCATCGGTGAGCGACAGGTTGGAGGACGTCAGTCGGTGAGAACGTCCACCAGCCGCCGGCGGCCGCGGGAGCCGAACGACACCTTGCCGTCGGCGGTGGCGAACAGCGTGTCATCCCCGCCACGACCGACGTTGTGGCCCGGATGGAACTTGGTGCCACGCTGGCGCACGATGATGGAACCGGCCGTCACCCAGGTGCCGTCGAACACCTTCACGCCGAGCCGCTTGGCGTGGGAATCTCTGCCGTTGCGGGTGGATCCCCCGCCCTTGGTCTTGGACATGACTAAGCCATCCCGATCTCGGTTATCTCGACCAGCGAGTGCCGCTGGCGGTGCCCCCAGCGCCGTCGCTGGTTGCTCTTCGACTTGTAGGTGAAGCCCCTGATCTTGGGGCCCTTGGTCTCGTCGACGATCCGGCCCTTGACCGCGACCGCGGACAACTCCGCGGGCGTGGCCAGCACGCGGTCGCCCTCCACGTACAGGACCGGACGCAACTCCACCACCGAGCCCGTCTCTCCGAGCAACTCGGTGGTGATCACCTCGCCCTCGCTGACGCGGTACTGCTTCCCGCCGGTCGCCACGACTGCATACATAGCCCCTACACGCTATCGCCGCGGCCTGAGCCGCCCAACAGCGACTCGTCGAGTTGGAGTCCCCAGCCGCTACACGTGTCGCACTTACGAGAGAGGGACTCGAGCAGCCCCTCGCCGATCCGCTTCCGGCTCATCTCCACCAGCCCCAGATTGGAGATGTCGCTGACGCGTGTGTGGGTCTTGCTCTGGGCCAGAGCGTCGCGGAGGGCACCCATGACCTTCTGGCGATTGGCCTTGCTCTCCATGTCGACGAAGTCCACGACGATGATCCCGCCGATGTCCCGCAGGCGCAGCTGGCGGGGGATCTCGCCGGCCGCCTCCAGATTGTTCTCGAGAATGGTCTGCTCCAGACTCACCGAACCCACGTTGCGGCCGGTGTTCACGTCGATGACGGTCATCGCCTCGGTGTGCTCGATCACGAGAGAACCCCCGGACGGAAGCCACACGGTGCGGTCCACGGCCTTGCGGAGTTGGCTGTACACGTGATACCGCTCGAACAGGTCGAGGTTCTCCTCCGAGCGGTCGTAGAACGAGACGCGCTCGGCCAGCGCTGGGGCGACGCCCTCGACGTACCTCGAGACCGATCCGTACAGGTCGGCGTCGTCGATGAGCACGCTCCGGTAGTCGGTGGTGAACTCCTCGCGGATGACCCGCAGCGCCACGTCGGGCTCGCGATACAGCAGTGACGGCGCCTTGGAGCGCTTGGCGAGCGCGTCGATCTGGTCCCACTGCGACACCAGGCGCAGCACGTCCTGGCGGATCTCGGCGGAGGTGACCCCGTCGGCGGCGGTCCTCACGATCACGCCGTGCTCGGCCGGCTTGACGTTGTCCAGGATGCGCCGGAGGCGTCGCCGCTCCTTGTCGGCGAGGCGCTTTGAGATGCCGTAGGCGTCGCTGTTGGGGACGAGGACGACATAGCGCCCCGCCAGGGAGACCTGCTGCGTGAGCCGGGCGCCCTTGTGGGCGATCGGATTCTTCGTGACCTGGCAGAGGACCCGCTGGCCGACCTTCAGGGCCTGGGTAATCTGGGGGCGGCTGGAGCGTTCCAGATCCTCGGCGTCGAACTGGACGTCACCGCGGTACATGATGGCGTTCTTGGGCGTCCCGATGTCGACGAACGCCGCCTCCATTCCCGGCAGCACGTTCTGGACACGGCCGAGGTAGATGTTCCCGTAGATCTCGGTGGTGTCGTTGGCGGGGCGGGACACGTAGTACTCCACGAGCGCCCGACCCTCCAGCACGGCCACGTGGGTGGCGTCGGCGGTGACATGGATGGCCATGAGGTAGCGGCCGACCGGACGGCCCTTGCGAGCCCGCCCTCGCCGCTTGGCCAGCGTCTCGGCGTCCAACTCGACCGGCTCACCGGCGGTCAGCGCCTCGACGGGCTTGTGCTTCTGCCCGCCGCGAGATCCCGAACCGCGCCCGCCGCGGCGTCGACGGCGACCACCGGATCGCGACCCACTCCGGTTGCCGCCGTCCCGGCTGGGGCTCTGGGATCCCGAGCCCGACTGCTTTGCGGCCGGTGACGCGGGCGCCGGGCGGCTGTCGCCGATACGAGGCTTGCGCGCCGGTCCTGAAGCCTCGCCGGCCGGAGCGCCGGCCTGATCCCCGCCGGCGGGGGCATCGGGGGCCGCAACTCGACCTTTCCCCGGTTTCTGTGACTCAGTACGGCGTTTGGAGGACTCGGCGTCCGTTTTGGGGGACGAAGACATGAAGTGATTCCCTTCTCATCGCGCGCAGACCTCAGGCTGCGCAGCGGGAACGGCTCGGCATCCGGCCGCGGCAGGTGCTTCACCGGCCGGCTCCAGAACGCCGGCTCGGGGAGCAAGCGGCTCGTACCGTTCGCCGTCCCGCATGATCCATTGGTGCAGCCGCCGGATCCGTCCGGCAGGCAGCGGGGGGGCAATCAGGCGCAGGAATTCTGCGGGCCTCACCGCCCGGGGTTTCGTGCCGAGATCGGCAACGAGGACGCTCCCGTGGGGGGCGCCGGTCAGTCGCAGACCTCCGACGGCCTGTCGCACGTCGGAGGTGGTGCTTCGGCCCTTGCGCTCGCGCTGCAGCGGGAGACTCTCCGCCGAGCACACCCGTTCGACCCAGTCGGCCGCGACGGCACGATCCGCGCCGGCCAGCGCGAATTCCCAGGTACAACTCGTGACCGCCTCCTGCAGCGAGGCCGCGCCGGGCATCAACGGGCAGGCGTCACTGACCGCCATGCCGTCGGGGAGCACCGCCGAGAGTCGTTCGGGCAGGTCTGCGGCCAAGCCGAACATCTCCTCCGGTGACAGGCGCAGATCCACGTCGAGGTACTCGGCGATCGACTCCTGACCGGTCGCCAGCGCCAGACCGAACGCGATCTTCGGCCGGGGGGTGAACCCCTGCGTGTAGGACACCGGCAATTCCGCCCTGCGCACGGCGCGCTCCCAGATCCGAGCGGAGTCGCGGTGCCCGCAGAAGCGGATCTTCCCCTGCTTGGTCCAGCGCAGCCGAACCCTCACGACACACCCGCCAACCGACGGCCGAGGCGCACGGGAACAGGTCCGGGCTCCGGGAGATCCTGGCCGGTGCCCTGGCTGCCACCGGCCGGCGGAACCGCCGACGCCACGACGTGCTCGATGCCGTAACCCGTACAGGCCCCGCAGTCGTAGCACGGCGTCCAGCGACAGTCCTCAAGACCCGAGGCGGCCAACGCATCCTGCCAGTCCTGCCATAGGAAGTCCTTGTGCAGGCCTGCCGACAGGTGATCCCAGGGAAGTGTCTCGCCTACGTCCCGATGCCTGTAGGCGTAGTCCTCGACGGACAGCCCGTGCCGCCCCATGGCGTCCAGCCAAAGGTCGTAGTCGAAGTGCTCCGACCACTCCTGGAAGGTCCCGCCGGCCCGCCAGACCTCCTCGATGACGGCGCCGAGCCGGCGGTCCCCGCGACTGGCGAGTCCCTCCACGAGCGTGGCCTCGGGGTCGTGCCAGCGCAGCTTGACGCTCCGGTCGTAGCGCAGGTCGTCGGTCAGCAACGCCACCTTGCGGCGCAGTTCGGCGACGGTGTTCTGGCCGAACCATTGGAATGGCGTCTGCGGCTTGGGCACGAAGCCTCCGACCGACACCGTGACCGATGCGCCCCGGACGTGGCGTCGACCCAGCTCGACACAGCGCCGCGCCAGGGTGGCGATGCCCAGGACGTCCTCGTCGGTCTCGGTCGGCAGGCCCACCAGGAAGTACAGCTTGACCCTGCGCCATCCCTGCGAGTACGCGCCCTCGACCGCCGCGTCCAGATCCTCGGAGCTGATGAGCTTGTTGATCACCTGGCGCAGGCGCCACGAGCCGGCCTCGGGAGCGAAGGTCAGCCCGGTGCGCCGCGCTCGCTGCAGTTGAGCGGCGAGACCCACGGTGAAGGCGTCCACGCGCAGGCTCGGCAACGAGACCGTGACGGCCGGGCAGCCCGCGCCGCCGGCGTCGTCGGCAGGTCCAACGGTGTCCGCCACCAGTTGCTCGATGCCGCTGAAGTCGGCCGTCGACAGCGACGTGAGGGCGACCTCGTCGTAGCCGGTTCGCTGCAGGCCATCGGCGATCATGGTTCGCACCTGTGCCGCAGGGCGCTCGCGCACGGGCCGGGTGATCATCCCGGCCTGGCAGAAGCGACAGCCCCGCGTGCACCCGCGGAACACCTCCACGTTGAGGCGATCGTGCACCACCTCGGTAAGAGGGACCAGCTGCTGCTTCGGATACGGCCAGTCGCCGAGCGAGGAGATGGTCCGCTTCTGGACCGTCTCCGGCGCCTCCGGCCACCGGGGTGTCACCGTCGTCGACGGGCCGGCGAAGGTCACCTCGTAGGCGGCCGGCACGTAGACACCGTCGACCCCTCCAAGGGCCCCGAGCACCTCGCGGCGGCCTCCGGCGCGGTGGGCCGCCACAGCCTCGGTGATCTCGCCGACCACCTCCTCACCGTCACCCAGCACGAAGAAGTCCACGAAGTCGGCGAGCGGCTCCGGGTTGAAGGCGCAGTGCCCGCCGGCCCCGACCAGCAGGTCGTTCCCCGTACGGTCAGCGGCACGCACGGCAACACCAGCCAGGTCGATCAGGTTCAGCACGTTCGTGTAGACCAGTTCGGAGGACAGATTGAACGCCAGGATGTCGAAGTCGGCGGCCGCCCGATGCGTGTCGACCGAGAACAGGGGCAGACCCTCGCGGCGCAGCAGCTCTTCGAGATCCCCCCAGGGGGCGTAGGCCCGTTCGGCGACCGCATCGGGGCGCTCGTTGAGGATCTCGTAGAGGATCTGCAGACCCTGGTTGGGCAGCCCGACCTCGTAGCTGTCCGGGTAGCACACGAGCCACGCCACTTTGCCGGGACCGTGGTCCGCCGGACGGGAGCCTTCCTCGCCACCGATGTATCGCGCCGGACGCTGGACCTGATCGAGGAGAGGCTCCAAAGACGGCCATAGCGAATCCACGACGCTCAGGCTACCGGCCCTGCCCATACCCGATGTCGACCGGTCAGGTGGCCCGCACGAGGTGACGTCGCATCGACACGTTCAGCACGATTCCCAGCGACATCATCGTGGCCAGGAGTGAGGACCCGCCGTAGGACAGCAGCGGCAGGGGGATCCCGATCACCGGCATGATCCCGGCGGCCATCCCCACCGTCTGGAACACCTGGAACAGGATCATACAGAGCACCCCGGTGGACAGGAGCGAGCCGAAGAGATCGCCGGCGACGCGCGCTGAGCGCCAGATCCGCCAGAGCAGAACCGCCAGGAGCCCGAGAATCACCACGCTGCCCAGGAAACCCAGTTCCTCACCCAGGACGGTGAAGATGAAGTCGGTCTCCTGTGCCGGCACCAGCCCGCTGCGGGTCTGGGTTCCCTGACCGTAGCCCTGGCCCGCCAGGCCGCCGTTCCCGATGGCGATCTGGGCCTGCTCGATATTGAACGTGTCGCCGGGGTCTCCGCGCGGGTTCACGATCGACTCGATGCGCTGCCGCTGGTACTCCCGCACCAGGTCCGAACTCAGGACGAGCCCCAGACCGACCAGCCCGAGGGCGGTCGCCACCAGGATGTGGCGCACCTGGGCGCCCGCAACGAGCAGGACTCCCATGGCGATGATCGCGAACACGACGGCGGTCCCGGCGTCGGGCTCCCGGAGGATCAGCAGTGCCGGAGCTGCGACCAGCACCAGGGCCGTCAGGAGTTGGCGCAGGCTCATGCGCCCCCCGCAGCGTGCCGCGTAGTGGGCCAGCACAACGATGATCGCAAGCTTGGCGAACTCCGAGGGTTGCACCTGGTAACCGCCGAACACGAACCAGGCGCGCGCTCCCTGGCGCACCGAGCCGAGCGGTGTCAGGACGAGGACCAGTACCAGCAGGGTGACCCCGTAGAGGGGCCAGACCAGTAGGCGCAGCCGCCGGTAGTCGACGACGGCGGCCACGATTCCCAGCACCGCGCCGACGACGGCGAACAGCGACTGGCGTTGGAGGTAGAAGCGGCTGTAGGCCTCCGGGTCGATGCCGCGCGTGGCGCTGTAGATCAGCGCGATCCCGCACAGCGTCAGTGCTGCCGTTGCGGCGAGCAGGACCATGTCGACGTGAACCCACGAGGCAAGAGGGGCGACCCGCGGGAGCAGGCGCCGCTTGGGCCTCACGCCGTCGGTGGCACTCATAGCGTCTCGCTCGGCCGCAGCTGTGAGACTGCCATGTCCTGGCGCGGGATCTCCGTGGGAGCCTCCGGCACCCGATCCAGGGCGACCGCCTCGAGCACCTGGCGCACGACCGGAGCCGCCGCTTCGCCTCCGAAGCCGGCTTCCTCGAGTAGAACGGCGACGACGTAGCGCGGCTCGGGCAGGGGTCCGAACCCCACGAACACCGCCGAGTCGGCCTTGCCCAGCACCTCGGCCGTGCCGGTCTTGCCCGCCACCGGCCACTGATCGTGAGGGAAGTTCTCAAAGGCGCCGTAGGCGGTGCCGATGCGCTCGCTGGTGCGGAGTGTCGTGGCGCCCCGCATACCGTCCAGGATCGGCGCCAGCACATCGGAAGGCGCATAGATGCGGGAGGACTCGCGCGGTCCGATCTCGTTGACCACCGCGCCGCTGATCGGATCGATCATGGCGATCGCGATATTGGGGAGATAGAGCTTCCCGCCGTTGGCGAACGGGGTGAACGAGTGCGCCAACTGAAGAGGCGTCACTCCCAGGTCGCCCTGCCCGATGGAGATGTTGATCGTGTCGCCGGTCCGCCAACCGGGGTCGGGGAACGCCTCCGGATTGCTCTCGTGGCGGGCCCGCTTGATCTCGGCATCGGGCACGATGCCGGCGTGCTCGAACGGCAGGGCGACACCGGTCGTCCGGCCGAACCCGAAGTCCCGAGCAGTGATCTGGATCTGGTCGTCGACGTAGCCGAGGCGGTGCGCGAACTGCTCGGCCAGCTTGTAGAAGTAGACGTCGCTGGAGACCGTGATCGCCATGCGAAGGTCGACATCGCCGTTGGGCGCCCGATCGGGATTCTCGAACTCGCACTCCCCGATGCAGTCCGCCAGGACGTGGAAACCAGGGTCCTGCGTGGTCTGCGTGACCCCGAGGAAGCCGTTCGGTCCGAGCAGGCCCGAGGACAGGGCGGCGTAGGAGGTGATGGGCTTCATCGTCGACCCGGGCGCGTAGACACCCTGGATCGCCCGGTTGTTGAGGGGCGCATGGCTCCCCGGGTGCAGGAACGCGGCGAACTCGTCCTCGCTGATGCCGCCGATGAACACGCGAGGGTCATACGACGGGTAACTGGCCATGGCCAGGATGTTGCCGGTGCGCGGATCCAGCACGACCGCGGCACCTGCGGGTGCCGGGAAGGTCACGAAGTACTCCTCCACCGACTCGTTCTGGCGTTCACGGGCCGCCTGGAGGCCTCGCAGGAGTTCGTCCTCCACGAACTGCTGCAGGTCCGCATCGATGGAGAGCACCACGTCGGTGCCCGGCTGGGGAGACCGGTAGCCGCGCTCGCGCACGACGTTGCCGACGTTGTCGACCTCGATCTCCCGCCATCCGGGGCTGCCGCGAAGAATGTCCTCGAACGCCAACTCCACGCCCGACTTACCGATCTCGTCCACCGTGCTGTAGCGCTTCGGATGGTTCGGACGCGCCTCGAGCTCCTCGGCGTTGATGGTGTCGATGTAGCCCAGGACGTGGGCCGCCAGATCGCCGTATGGGTAGACCCGCTGCGTCCGCTGGACGACCTCGACCCCGGGGAACTCCTCGTTGCGCTCCGCCAGGAAGACCTTGATGTCGTCGGAGACGCCGACGGCCAGGGGAATCCGGTCGAATGGGCCATAGCTGGGGTCGGCCATGGCCTCGGTCAAGTGCAAGGATTTTGTGAGCACGCCCGAGCGGGAGAGCTGCCGTGCCAACTCGAGCGCCAGGCGCTCTCGCTGAGCCCTGCTGATCTGGTCCCGCAGGATGAATGCATCCATGGTGACCACGTTGACGGTGCGGTTCCCGACCAACTCCCGTCCCCGCACGTCGAAGATGCGGCCGCGCGGCGCGGGCTCGGGAACCGTGCGGATGACGTTCCCGACGGCCTGCGCCACGAATTGCTCCGACGCCACCACCTGCAGGTACCAGAGGCGTACCACCAGTGTGGCAAGCAGGGCCATGGCGATCACGCCCATGATGCTCAGCCGCAGCATGCGCGAGTCGTGACGGCTGAACCGTCCCCGTCTGCCGGCGGCCTCCTCTCGCTCCGGGCCGCCGCGACCGTAGGAGGGACGGCCGGCGCCGGGTGGGGCGACGATGCTCATCGGCCCGCGCCGGCTTCGGTGGCTCGTGACGGCCGTGTTGGCGGGAGCGCCGTCACCGGCTCACTCCAGGCCCACCGCACGAGTCGCAGGGTCACCGCCGCCAGGACGACCGCCCAGAACTCGACCACACCGAGGGTCACCCAGAAGCGGTCGTTGTAGAGGTGATCCTGTCCCACCACCTCACCGGCCACGACGTAGAGGCACAGGCCCAAACCGCAGAACGGTGGCACCAACCACCACATCCTGACCATGTAGCCCTGCAGGAGCCCGGACGCCGCAGCCACCAGGGCGTAGGCGAAGGCGGCCAGACCCACTGGAGTGCCCGCCACGAGGTCGTAGAGCAGGCCGGCCGCGAACCCCAGCCGCAGACCCCGCCACCAGCCGCCGACGAGACCGCCGGCCACCGCCAGCACCAGCAGTGGCTCCGAGGCTCGACCGTAGATCCGCAGACCGTCGAAGACCCCCACCTGCAGGACGAACACGGAGAACACCACGAGAGCCGAGCGGAAGCCGATCCGGACCTTCTCGACGGTCACCGTGAACCCCCGCCGTCACAAGGCATTGTCGTACAGGAGGATCGTCACGAAGGTCAGCGACTCCAGAGACGCCGCCGGCTGTACGAAGAGCACCTGATTGAGCCCCGGATCCACCTCCACTTCGGCGACCAGGCCCACCGGGACGTCAGGGGGATAGACGCTGCGGTCGATCCCGCTGGTCGTCACGAGCATCCCCACCGCGACCGGCGTCGTGATGTCGATGCCCTCACTCACCACCAGCGGCTGACCGCGACCCGTCCCGCGGGCGATGGCCACGGCTTCGGCTCCCACCAGGCGGATGCCCAGTTCGAACTCCGGATCGCTGATCAGCCGTATGCGCGAGCGGCCCGGGGCGACGTCGACGACGCGCCCCACCAGCCCCGCACTGGTGACCGCGGGCATGCCCACCTGCACCCCCGCCGAGGAGCCCTTGTCGACGTCCACGGTGAATCCGGGGAAGTTGCCGAGCTGGCGAACGACCCGCGCCGCGGTCGAGGGGATATCGGTCACGTACTGGATCTGCGCCTCGGCCAGATACTCCTGGAGGACCACGGTGGCGTTGGCGTTCGCGAGGTCCCGGCCGCGTTCGATCTCCAGCTCGGCGCGCAGACGCTCGTTCTCTCGCTCGAGATCGTCGTAGGTCGTCACGGAGTCCCACGCGTCGCCCAACGGGCCGCCCGCCCGCCGCGCGCCCGACACGACGGGGTCCAGTGCGGCTTCGACGGTGCTCTTCGCCCGCTCGAACGGGCCGACGTTGCGTACGTCGAGGGTGACGAGCGTGACCGTGACGAGGACGAGGATGACGAGCGTCAGGCGGGAGCGGCCTGTACGACTGGCCACGACTGCGGGGACCGCTCCCCTATGCGATCGCCCGGCTACTCAGCGACCGGCGAATGCAGCACGCCTCTCAGTGCCTCGAACTCCTCCAGGGAATACCCCGACCCGTATGCAACGACGTACTGAGGGTTCTTGACGCGGTTGACCTTGATAGAGGTCTCCGCCGCCAAGCGTTCTGCGAGGCCGAGAAGGTGTGAGCCGCCGCCGGCGAGGTGTATCCCGCTCTCCATGATGTCGGCCGTCAGTTCGGGCGGCGCGCCATCGAGGGTCGACTGGACCCCGGCGATGATCTCGTTGAGTGGTTCCTCGATCGCCTCGCGCAGTTCGATCGTGTTGATGCCGACGCTCTTGGGCAGCCCGGTCACCAGGTCCCGCCCGGGGATCTGGATGAGCATCTCCTCGGCCAAGGGCCACGCCGAGGTGTACTTCACCTTGATCTGCTCGGTGGTCTGCTCGCCCACGCCGAGGCTGTACTCCTTGCGAATGTAGTCGCTGATGGTCTGATCGAAGTCGTCGCCTGCAACGCGCACGGAGCGACTCACGACGATCCCCCCGAGTGAGATGACGGCGATTTCCGTCGTCCCGCCGCCAACGTCGACGATCATGCTCCCGGAAGGTTCCTGCACGGAGATGCCGGCACCGATCGCGGCCGCCATGGGCTCTTCGATGATGAAGACCGGTCGGCGTGCCCCCGCGAATTCGGCGACCTCCTGGACCGCCCGCTGCTCGACCGGGGTGATGCCGGACGGCACGCAGATGACCATGCGAGGCTTGGCGAATCGGTTGCTGTGCACCTGCTGGATGAAGTAGCGGAGCATCTTCTCGCACACGCCGAAGTCGGCTATGACGCCTTCCTTCAGCGGTCGCACGGTGCGGATGTTGGCAGGCGTCCGGCCAATCATGTCCTTGGCGGCGCGGCCCACGGCCAGGAGGCGGTCCGTACGCGCGTCCAGTGCCGCCACGCTGGGTTCCTCGAGGACGACACCCTCGCCGCGTACATACACGACGGTGGTTGCGGTTCCCAGATCCACGGCGATGCCACGGCCGATCGCGCTACCGATGTTTTTGGAGACTCTTGGCATGTTTGTCCGTCAGAACCTGATTGGAGCTTGATGGAGCGGGCCCCTGGATTCCGGCAGGATATTGCACCTCCGGGTAGCTGCCAAATTGCACCGCCGACCTTCGGTTTTGGGGGGTGGGCCGTGAGGGACTTGAACCCCCGACCCCTTGCGCGTCATGCAAGTGCTCTTGCCGGCTGAGCTAACGGCCCCGTCGGCGAGGCTACCGCATCGACGGCTCCGGCGTGTGGCTGTGACCACTGTGACGAGCATCGGGCGGGATTCGAACCCGCGATAAGACGGCTTTGCAGGCCGCTCCCTTCGTCCGCTCGGGCACCGATGCAGATTGTGGCTACGGAGGCACAAGGCTTCGGCGCTCTGCCGGTGGGCCCGGCCTCCGCGAGCCTGCGAGCGGGCGACCGGGCTCGAACCGGCGACCTTCACCTTGGCAAGGTGGCGCTCTACCAACTGAGCTACGCCCGCAAGTCCGGGACAGTGTAGCCGGGCACCCTGTCGATCATCCGAGCGTTGCGGGCGAGCCGCCCTTCTCCACGTCCTCGAGAAACTCCGCCAGGACAGCCGACACAGCCTCGGACTCGACCAGGAAACCGTCGTGGCCGTGCGGACTCTCCAGCAGCACGTACCGGCAGTCCCCGTCGGCCGCTATGACGAGATCGCGCAGTTCGGTCTGCTGGCGCGGCGGGTAGAGCCCGTCCGAACTGATCGACACGGTCAACACGGGGGCACCGATCCGTGCCACCGCCCGCTGCAGGCCGCCGCGGCCGCGGCCGATGTCGTGGGTGTCCATGGACTTGTTCAGGAGGAGGTACGAGTTGGCGTCGAAGCGCCGCACCAGTTTCTCACCGTGGTAGTCGAGGTAGCCCTCGACGCCGAAGCGGTCCCACAGCCCGAACCGCTCGTTGGGGCGGACGAGTGACCGACCGAAGCGCTCGGCGAACAGCTCGTCGCTGCGGTAGGTGATCTGCGCCACGGCTCTGGCGAGCGCCAGACCCTCATGGGGTCCCTCGCCCGGCGGTGCCTCGTAGTACTCGCCGCCGCGCCAGCGGGGGTCCTGGGCGATGGCGGCGCGACCCACGGCACTCCAGCCGATCTGCCACGGGCTCGCCGCGCATCCCACGGCGAGCGGAGCGATGGATCGCACCCGCGCCGGATACATCGCGCCCCATTCGAGGGCCTGCATCCCCCCCATGGAACCGCCGACCACGCAGAGCCACTGCTTCACCCCCAGGTGGTCCGCCAGGCGCGCCTGCACCCGCACCATGTCCCGGATGGTGATGGGCGGGAACGTCGCCGCCCAGGGGCGTCCCGTCGCCGGATTCGGCGAGGCCGGACCCGTCGTTCCCTGGCACCCTCCCAGCACGTTCGCGCACACCACGAAGTAGCGGCGCACGTCGAGAGCCTCACCGGGTCCGACGACGCCCTGCCACCAGCCGCGCTTGGATTGGTGGGGGTCATAGGCGTGGGTGTCGCCGGTCAGCGCATGGCAGATCAGAATGGCGTTGGAGGCGTCGTCGTCCAGCGTTCCCCACGTCTCGTAGGCAACCGTCACGCTGTCGAGCGAGTCGCCGCTCTCCAGCACGAAGGGCCGGCTGGCCGGCAGGGTGAAGAACTGTCGATCCTCCGGTGGGTCACCCTCCTGCCAGGCCCCGGAGACCGGCAGTCCGGCCGCCAGCCGCGCCGGGCGCGACGCGCCACGATCCTCAGCCATCGGCCCACAACTCCGGTTCCGCTTCGCGCAGCGTCACGACGTCCACCCGATCAGTGAACCCGGGAATCTCCAGAAGTCCGACCACCTCGGCCCTGGTGTTCACCATGAGGTCCGACAGGAGGTCCGCCGGGGCCAGCAACTGGCCCGGCTTTGCGAGATCGCAGAGATGTGCCGCGAGGTTCACCGCGTTGCCGATGTAGTCGTCGCCCTCGAAGAGGATCACGGGCCCGGCGGCCATGCCCGCCCGCAGCGGGAGGACCCCCTGGGCGACCACGACCTTCTTGAGATGCACGACGGCTTCCACGAGCGGCTCGTTCTCGACGCCGACGAGCATGGCCCCGTCGCCGAGCCACTTGGCGTTCCGCACGCCGTGGCTGGCGACCACGGCCCGGACACCGGCGCGGAACTCGGCGAGGAGCGCCACCGCCTTGCGGTCGCCGTGATCATCGGTGTACCGCGTGAAGTTGCAGAGGTCCACGAAGGCGAAGCCACGCTCCACGCGCGCGGGGCTGATGCCCGCCACGAGTGTCGAATCGTCCACGGGATCAAACCGGGTGGCTTCCGGCGGTCGACTCGTCTGCGCTGCTTGGCGTTTGCTCGTCGCTGCCGGCGTCCGGACGGTCGTCAGCCGACTCGGGTGAATCCGGAGCGTCGCCGGTCTCGTCGGCGTCCGAGTCGATCCCGTCCGCCGGCTCGGGCGCCTCGGCCAGCGCCGCCTCGGCACGCCTGCGCCGCGGCGTCACCAGCAGCAGGAACAGTCCGGACAGCACCAGCACGCCACCCATCACCCAGATGTTCACCCGGACGCCACCGAGCAGGCTCGCAGGGTCGACCCGCAGGGCCTCGATCCACAGGCGACCGGCGGCGTACAGGAACAGGTAGAGAACCAGGAGGTGGCCCCGAGGCAGCCTGCCGCGCCGCTCCGTCCGCCACACGAGTGCGAACACGAGCATGCTCCACACCATCTCGTAGGCGAACGTCGGATGGAAGGTGTCCGAGTCGACGTATTGCCGAGGTCGGTGTTCGGGGTCGATCTCGAGACCCCAGGGCAGGTCCGTCGGCCGACCGAAGAGTTCCTGGTTGAACCAGTTGCCCAAGCGGCCGATGAACTGCCCGGCAGGAAATCCCACGGCGACGGTGTCCAGCACGGACCGCAGCGGCAACCGGCGCGCACGGATCACGATGAGGCCGCCGAGCACTCCCCCCACGATCCCTCCCGGGATGCCGAGCCCGCCTTCCCAGATCTTGACGACGTCGACCCAACGGCCCTGGTAGCTCTTCCAGTCGGTCAGCACGTGGTAGGCGCGGGCGCCGATGAGGGCCAGCGGGACGCCGACGGTGCACACCTGCACCGCCCACTCCGGATTGAGCCCGCGACGTTGCAGCAGGCGCGCGGCCGCATATGCGCCGGCAATCACGCCGAGCGCGACCATGAGCCCGTAGAGGCGGAGGTTCAGTGGCCCCAGGGACAGCGTGCCCACGTCAGGGCTGGGAATGGAAGCGATCACTGCGACTCTCCGATGCAGGACTCTCCGGCGGCGGGGGTCCCGCCAGGAATGCTCACCGCCTCGGAGGAGTCTAGCGGCGCACCGCGCAACCACCGGGCACGGTTATCGTCTGCGCGGTGTCTTCGGGCGCTACGGCCGATCGGCTCGCCGACCTCAAGGGGCATCGGACGGTCGCCGTCTGCCTCCCCGCCCTGAACGAGGAATCAACCGTCGGGACGATTTGCGCCGAGGTGCGCAGGACGCTGATGGCTCCGGGCGCCGGGCTCGTCGACGAGCTCCTGGTGCTCGACGACAGGTCCACGGACCGAACCCGCGAGGTGGCCGAGGCCGCCGGTGCCCGGGTCGTGGGTACCGGGGAGGTACTGCCCGAGGCAGGGCAGGGCTTCGGCAAGGGAAACGCCCTGTGGAAGAGTCTGGCCGCAACCGACGCGGATCTGATCGTGTGGTGCGATGCCGACCTCACGAGCTTCGAGGCCGGTTACGTCACCGCCCTGCTGGAGCCGCTGCTGACCGACGAGCGGATCGTCCTCGTCAAGGGGTACTACGAGCGGCTCCTGCACGGGCAGCCCGGCGGAGGCCGTACCACCGAGTTGATGGCGCGGCCGCTGCTGGCACAGTTCTTCCCCGACCTGTCGCACCTCCGCCAGCCACTCGGAGGCGAGTACGCCGTGCGGCGCGATGCCGCCGTGCAGGTTCCATTCGTCCAGGGCTGGGGTGTCGAGGTCGCGCTGCTGATCGACCTGTCCCGGCGCTTCGGGGCGGATCGCATCGCCGAGGCCGACCTCGGGGTTCGCCGGCACCGCAACCGGACACTCGAGGAACTGTCCCCGCAGGCGCTGGCGATCCTGCAAACGGTGCTGCAGCGAGCCGGGCTGAGCTCCCCGTCGGCCGCTTCGGGATGGAGCGCCGAGCTTCGGACTCCCGGACGGGAACCACGCACGGTGTCGCTGAGCGAGCGACCCCCGATCTGCGATGTCCGGGCGCCCTCGGTGTAGGCGGCGGTTGCGGCTCAGGCGAACACGACGATCGAGCGGACGATCTCGCCGGCGAGCATCGCCTCGTAGCCCTCGTTGATCCGGTCGAGGTCGAGTCGCAGGGAGATCATCTCGTCGAGGCGCAACCGGCCGTCCAGGTAGAGATCCACCAGTTGCGGGAGGTCGCGCCGGAAGACGTTCGACCCCATGAGGGATCCCTGCAGGCGCTTCTCCTGCATGAACAGATCGGTCCCGTCGATCTCGACGCGCGAACCCTGCGGCAGCATCCCGACGACGGTGGCGACGCCTCCCCGACCGGCCATGGCGAAGATCTGCTCGACGGCGCGCGGCGAGCCGATCGCCTCGAAGGTGAATTCGGCGCCGCCGCCGGTGAGGGTCCGCACCTGCTCGACGGGATCGCCATCTGCGGGATCGACGACGTGCGTCGCGCCGAGTTCCCGAGCCCAGGCGAGTTTCCTGGGCTCGGTGTCCACAGCGATCACGGTGGTGGCACCGGCGATGCGCGCCGCCTGGACCGCGGCCATGCCGACACCCCCGCATCCCAGGACCGCAACCGACGATCCCGGCCGGACACCGGCGGTGCGGAATACCGCCCCGGTTCCGGTCAGCACACCGCAGCCGAGCAGGGCCGCTCGATCGAGAGGCATGTCGGGACGTATGCGGACCAGCGCCCGGCGATGCACGAGCATCCACTCGGCGAATGTCGCCAGGCCGACGAACTGGTGCAACTCGTCGCCTTCGAGAGTGAGCCGCGGCGCTTGCCCCGCGGGTCGAGTGCGCACAGCCCGCCCGTCGACGCAGAGGTATGAGCGACCCCCGAGACAGATGTTGCACTCCCCGCAACCCACCGAGAGGCACGTCACCACGTGATCACCCGGCGCGAACTCCTGCACCTCGACACCGACGGCCTCCACCACGCCCGCTGCCTCGTGTCCCAGGACGCAGGGGGTCGGGACCGGCCAGGAACCGTCGATGAAGTGGAGGTCGCTGTGACAGAGCCCTGTGGCGGCCGTCCTCACCAGGACCTCTTGCGGACCGGGCGCATCGATCGCGACATCTTCGACGGTCAGACGGCTCGACCCGGCGCGGAACACTGCCGCCGTCATGGTCGCACTCATCGCGGATCTTGCCGCGTTCGCGGTTCGGTCCGTGCCCGGGGACGGGCCGAACGTGGGCCCTCGCCGCCGGCGATGATCAGCTGCAGCCGCTGGTGGCGCCGCACGTTGCGCACGCGTAGCACGACCCCGCTCGTACCATGCGCGTCCCGCACGACATGCACAACGGCGAAGCGGAGTCCGTCACGCCGCTCCGGGGCGCGTCGCGATCGGGCTCGCCGGCCGTCGCGGCTTCGGATCGGCGGAGAACCGAAGGCGGGTCCGGAGCGACATCGATCCCCTGCGCAGCACCGACGGCCGCCTCGGCGACGCCCGGAAGCGTGGGCTCGAGTCGCTCCGAGGTTGCGAAGATACTCATCTCGGCACGTTCCTCCGGCGACAGGTACGTCAGCGCCAGACGCCGGAACAGGTAGTCCATGAGGCTCGTGGCGATCCGTATGTCGGGGTCGTCGGTCACGCCGGCGGGCTCGAATCGCATCCCGCAGTAGGCATCCACGTAGGCGCGCAGCGGGACGCCGTACTGGAGCCCGTGCGAAACCGCGACCGCGAAGGCGTCCATGATTCCGGCCAGGGTGGAACCCTGCTTGGAGACCCGCACGAAGATCTCCCCGGGCCGACCGTCGTCGTACTCGCCGACGGTGACGAACCCCTTGCAATCGGCCACCCGGAATTCCATCGTGCGCGACGTGCGATGACGCGGCAGCCGGCGGCGCACCGGCTCGGGTGCGGGTGGCGCGACGTCCGCTGCGGCGGCCTCGGCGACACCGCCCGCCACTGCGAGTGGTTGCTGCCACTTCGAGTTGTCGCGGTAGACGGCGAGGGCCTTGACGCCGCTGCGCCAGGCTGACACGAACAGATCGCGCACCTCGGCGGCGGTGGCGTCGGCGCCGAGGTTGACGGTCTTCGAGATGCCCCCGCTGAGGAAGGGTTGCACCGCCGCCATCATCTGCACGTGGCCGTCGGGACCCACGGTGTTGTCACCGATGGAGCAGGCGAACACCGGGTAGTGCTCGCGCGCCAGGCCGGGAGCACCCAGGATCGAACCGGTGCCCTCCACGTGCGCCACGATCCCGTCGATCTCACTCGCCCCGTAGCCCAGCCTCTGGAGCGCCGGTCTCAGCGAGCGGTTCACAATGCTGAGCGAACCCCCTCCGACCAGGGACTTCTCCTTGCGCAGCGCCAGATCGGGCTCGATGCCGGTGGTGTCGCAATCCATCATGAAGCTGATGGTGCCGGTAGGCGCGAGCACCGTCGCCTGGGCGTTGCGCACGCCGGTGGCCTCCGCCAGTTCGCAGGCTTCGTCCCAGGCCTCGGCCGCCGCGGCGGCCAGTTCCTCCGGCACGCGGCCGTGTTCGATGCCGTCGACGGCGCGCCGGTGCATGTGCAGCACCCGCAGCACATCGGTGCGATTGGCGGCGTACTCCTCGAAGGGCCCCATGCGTGCCGCGATGTGCGCCGACGTGCGGTATGCCTCGCCGCACATCGCCGCGGTGACCGCGGCGGCCACCGCCCGCCCGGCGGGCGAGTCGTACGGCAGACCCATGGTCATCAGCAGGGCGCCGAGGTTGGCGTAACCCAGGCCGAGCTGGCGGAAGGAGACGGCGTTGCGGCCGATCGCCGGCGTGGGATAGTGCGAGCGGCCCACCAGGATCTCCTGCGCGCAGAAGACCACGCGGACCGCCGCCCGGAAGCCCACCACGTCGAAGCGCCCGTCGGCGTCCAGGAACGCCAGCAGGTTCAGGCTGGCAAGGTTGCAGGCCGAGTTGTCGAGGTGCAGGTACTCCGAGCAGGGGTTGGAGGCGGTGATGCGCCCGGCAGCCGGCGTCGTGTGCCAGCGGTTGATGGTGGTGTCGAACTGCAGACCCGGATCGGCGCACTGCCACGCCGCCTCGGCGATCTGGTCGAGCAGTTCGGCGGCGTCGACCGTCTCGAGGACCTCGCCGGTGGTGCGCGCCGTGAGCCCCCACTTGCGGCCCGCCAGGGCGGCCTCCATGAACTCGTCGCTGACCCGGACGGAGTTGTTGGCGTTCTGGTACAGCAGCGACGTGCTGTCGACTCCGTCGAAGCTCAGGTCGAACCCGGCCTCACTCAGCACTCGCGCCTTGCGCTCCTCGCGCTCCTTGCACCACACGAACTCCACGATGTCGGGATGGTCGGCGTCCAGAACCACCATCTTGGCGGCGCGCCGGGTGGTGCCTCCCGAGCGGATCGCCCCGGCGGAGGCGTCGGCACCCCGCATGAAGCTGACCGGCCCGCTGGGGCGTCCACCTCCGGAGAGATGCTCCGACGCCGAGCGGAGGCGGCTGAGGTTCACGCCGGCCCCCGAGCCGCGTTTGAAGATGAGCCCCTCCTCGGTGTACCAGTTGAGGATCGACTCCATGGAGTCCTCCACGGCCAGGATGAAGCAGGCGGAGGACTGCGGCAGGGCGCCCGGAACGCCGATGTTGAACCACACGGGCGAGTTGAACGAGGCCCTCTGGGTGACCAGCAGGTGGGTCAACTCGTCGCCGAAGGCGGCCGCCTCGGCGGCGTCGCAGAAGTAGCCGTCCTCGGCGCCCCAGCGGCCGATCGTTCCGGCCACCCTGTCGATCACCTGGCGCAGCGACCACTCACGATCCTCGCCGCCGAGCCGGCCGCGGAAGTACTTCTGGGAGACGATGTTGACGGCGTTCTGCGACCAGGTCGTCGGGAACTCCACGCCGTCCTGCTCGAAGACGACGTCGCCCCCGGCACCTGTAATGAGGGCACGCCGCCTGCCCCACTCCACCGTGCCGTACGGATGCACGCCCTCGACGGTGAACCGGCGCTGGATGCCAATGCGGGTCCGCTCGGACAGAACGGTCACGTGCTCACCTCGCCTTCCGGCGCGCTACCGAGGCTCGCAGCAGCCGCCTCGTCGCCTCAACTCTAGATCGGAGTGGGCTGAAGCTACTCATCGTCCGCCGCCGGCCGCGGCATCCTGCCGTGCAGTCGGGTAATTCCCGGACATATCCCGCCGGCCGGCGGACGTTTCCACGGCAAAGGCAGAGATTTCCCCCAGAGCCATCCGCAGCCGTTCTGTGGATACCTTGTGGAGAGACGACGCAAGCACTGCCGACGGCGCAGGAGGACCCATGGTCGCGATGCAGCAGGTCTGGCCCCGGTTCGTCCCGGCGGTGGATCACCTCGAGGTCTACGAGCATGTGTCGCGCCCGCGCTCGCCCGAACGACCGTGGGTGATGCTCTGCATGGTCACCAGCGTGGACGGCTCGGTCAGCGTGCAGGGCCGTTCGGGCCCGCTTGGCGGGCCGGTGGACTGGGCGGTGCTCAGCGCCCTGCGAGGCTGCGCCGACGCCATCGTGGTGGGCGCCGGCACCGCCCGCAGCGAGGACTACGGGCCGCCGTCGGCGGCGGCCGAGGTTCGCGAGCGCCGGCTGGCGCGTGGCCAGGAGGCAGTGCCGCTGCTCGCCGTCGTGAGTGGCCGGGGCGAACTGGATCCTGCGGCCCGGCTGTTCGCCGGTCCCGAGCGAGTGCGGCTCTACCTGGCGGGGGCCGCGCCGGCGAGCCGGCTGAAGTCCCTCGCCCCGGTGGCCGACGTGCGCACCGTCGGCGACCGGACGGCCGACGCGGCCGCGATCGTCGCCGACCTCGCCGCCGAGGGCCGTTCTCTCATCCTGCTGGAGGGCGGGCCGCGCCTGAACGGCGCCTTCGCCGCCGCCGACCTGATCGACGAGTTCTGCATAACCCGGTCGCCGCTGCTGGCTCCCGGCGGGCCCGGCATGATCGACGGTGCCACGCCAAGGGCCGGGCGCGCCGTTCAACTGGACCGCCTGCTGGTAGCCGACGGCATGACGTTCGCGCGCTACCTGCGACGGAGCGATCCTCACGCGTCGGCCTGAGCCCCGTCGACGACGGGGACCGGCGCCGTCCCCAGCGCCGGGGCGACCAGGCGCGTACCGACGAAGTCTCCGAGCTGGAAGACCCCCCACAGTGCCCCCCAGATGAGGCACACCAGCGCAGCGAGCGTGATGGCACGCCGCCACAGGTAGACCCAGCCCGGGCGGCGCCCGCCGGCGACGAGCCGGATCGGCGGCGGCGGGGCGCCGGCGTGGGACGACTGGGCGAGAGCTGTTGCGTATTCCATGCCCGACAGCCTGACCGGGGGGTGTGACACAGCAAGGTTGGCGGGCGCCAACCAGCTGCGCGGGAACGATCCTTGACATGCGTGCGTCGAGGTGGCAACATTCGTACCGGCTATGGATGAACGTGCAGAAGAATCACAAGAATGTGTTCGCTCAGGTGATCCTGTCGTGCTTCCGGCGACGGCTCCACGGTGCATGACAACATTGTAACTCGAAACACCTGTACATATCAAGTCCGGATCTCCCGATCCGATCGCGCAAGGAAGGCAGCATGAGCAGCGAGACACCGACCTACACGACCGAGGACGCCGAGCCGCAGCCCAGGACGGTGGCCAAGCTCTCCGAGCGCCGGCAGGCGATCATCCAGTTCGTGGCCGAGTACACCCGCGAGCGCGGCTACCCGCCCTCGGTGCGCGAGATCTGCAAGGCCGTGGGGCTCATCTCCCCGGCCTCCGTCCAGCGCCATCTGGTGATCCTCGAGCAGCAGGGTTTCCTGCGACGTGACCCCACCAAGCCCCGGGCGCTCGAGGTGCACTACGACCCGGTCTCGGGCCACGCCGTGGATCGCCACCCGGTGAGCTTCGTGCCGCTCGTGGGTGATGTGGCGGCCGGCGCGGGCGTCCTGGCGCACGAGAACATCGAGGAGACCCTGCCGCTGCCGACGGAACTCGTCGGCCACCAGGACGCCTTCGTGCTGCGCGTGCGCGGCGACTCGATGACCGGGGACGGCATCTTCGACGGCGATCTCCTGGTGGTGCGGATGCAGCACCTCGCCGGTGAGGGCGACATCGTCGTGGCCGGCCTGCCCGGCGACGAGGCCGCCGTGAAGCGGTTCCGCCGCGACGGCGACGAAGTGGTGCTCGTCTCCTCGAACCCCGACTACCCGCCGCGGCGCTACCCGGCGAAGGATCTGCGCATCTACGGCCGCGCCGTCTCGGTCCTGCGCACCCTCTGAGTTCTAGGCGTCGCCGGCGATGACGGCGGCCAGCGCGGCGTAGACCGCCTCGAGGGAGTCACGGGTCACGTACTCCCCCGCCGTGTGAGCCAACTCGGCATCGCCCGGACCGAAGTTCAACGCCGGCACGCCACGCTCGGCGAAGAACGCCGCGTCCGTCCAGCCCAGCTTTGCGCGCACCGCCGCCGGTCCCCCGCCGGCCGCCACGATCGCAGCCAGCAACGGATGGTCGAGGTTCGGCGCGGCGGCAGGCGCCGTCTCCAGCAGTTCCATGGTGTCACCCTCGCCGAGGCGCCCGGCGAAAATCTCCCGCACGTGAGCCTCGGCCTCCTCCGGGGTCCGGTCAGGGGCGAAGCGATGGTTCACGGTCAGGGTGGCCTCGTCGGGCACCACGTTGCTCGCAACCCCGCCGGAGACCGACGTGGCCTGCAGCGCCTCGGCGAAGCTGCATCCGTCGATCACCGGACGCCGCGGCTGGTACGCCCGCAGCACCTCCAGCAGGTCGCTCAGACGGTGAACGGCGTTGCGGCCCATCCAGGGCCGTGCGGTGTGCGCCCGCTCGCCGGCCAGCGTGATCCGGAGGTGCAATGTGCCCTGGCAGCCCGCCTCGGGCACCGCGCCGGTCGGCTCGCCGAGCACCGCCGCGTCGGCGGTCAGCAGGTCGGGCCGCGCCGCGGCGACCTCCAGCAGCCCGCTGTGCTCGCGGGCGATCTCCTCGGCTGCATACCACACATAGGTCACGTCGATCACCGGGTCCGGATGCGCCGCGGCGAGGGCCATCATGACCGCCAGCCCGCCCTTCATATCGGCCGCTCCCAGGCCGGTGACCCGGTCACCGGCGAGCACCGGCTCGCTGTTGCCGTTGGCCGGCACGGTGTCGAGGTGTCCCGCCACGAGCAGCCGCAGGGAACGGTCCCCGTCGGTGCGTGCCACCACGTTGTCGCCGATGCGATGGGTCTCCAGCCACGGATGCTCGCGGCACCAGGCCTCGGTGTGGGCGGCCAGCCGGCGCTCGGAACGGCTGACCGAGGGGATGCCGATGAGGTCCGCGGTCAGCGCCAGCAGGTCCACCGGCGGCGCGGTGATGTTCACGGCCCGGACCAGCCGTTCAGGTGGCCGCCCCGTGGTCGCGCAGCACGTCGTTCAGCACCGACTTGTCGTGTCGCTCACCGGGGTTGAGACGTTTGACCACGAGCACACAGGGCAGGCCGAACTCCCCGCCGGTGAAGGTGCGCGGGCGGGTGCCGGTTACGGCCACGCACCACGGCGGCACGACCCCGCGCCCCAGCTCCTCACCCGTGGCGGCGTCGATGACCGGGATGGACCCTGTGAGGATGCAGCCGGCGCCGAGGACGGTGCCGTCGCCGACCCGAGCTCCGTCCGCCACGATGCAGCGGCTCCCGATGAGGCACTCGTCACCCACGATGACCGGGACCGCCTGCGGCGGCTCGAGCACGCCGCCGATGCCCACCCCGCCCGAGAGATGCACGTTCCGGCCGATCTGGGCGCACGAACCCACCGTCGCCCAGGTGTCCACCATCGAGTTGGCACCAACGTAGGCCCCGATGTTCACGTAGCTGGGCATCATCACGACCCCGGGCGCCAGGTGGCTGCCCCACCGGGCCGAGGCACCGGGCACCACGCGAACGCCTCGTTCCTGGTAGCGGGTCTTCAGCGGGATCTTGTCCGCGAACTCGAACGGCCCCAGTTCGGTGGTCGACATCTCCGAGAGCTTGAAGAGCAGCAGGATGGCCTGCTTGAGCCACTCGTGAAC
>CAZTZI010000034.1:0-5413 GCA_964618115.1 uncultured Acidimicrobiales bacterium | reverse complement strand
CTCGACGCTGGCGATGCGCGAACTGGACACCACCATCGATCTGCATGGGGGCGGTTCGGATCTCATCTTCCCGCACCACGAGTGTGAGCGGGCGCAGTCCACCGCGGCCACCGGCGGACCGATGGCGAAGGTCGCGCCCGGGTAGAGGCCGAGGACCGCCTGGGCCAGGACGTGTGCCGTGGAGTGGCGCAGCGTGTGCAGGCCGCGTTCGCCGGCCGCGACCACGATCTCGACGGTGGCGCCGTCGGTCAGCGGTGCGGCGAGGTCGACCTCGGCGCCGTCGGAGACGGCGATGACGGCGTCGCGGGCCAGCCGGCGGCCGATCGATGCGGCCAGCGTGGCCGCGGACGCGCCGTCGGGAAGTTCGCGCGCCGAGCCATCCGGCAACAGCACTCGAACCATGTGGGGAACGCTACCGGCGGGCGCCGGAGGGACCGCACGACTCCTCGGGTGCCCGCCCACCCGGGCCGGGCGGCTCCCCGGCGCGCAGGTCCACGCCGACCAGCATGGCCGAGGCGGCGACTCCCTGACCGCGCCCGGCGGCCTCGTCGATGCGCGCCACCGCCGCCGGCGTGTCCAGGTCGGCGTCGAGGACGGCGCGGACGTCGCTCAGCGGGCCCTCTCCATGTGCCGCCGACTGCCAGCGCTCCAGGCGCTCGGCGGCTTCGACCATCATCCCGGGGCGCCATTCCCAGGAGTCCCGGTAGTGGTGGGAGAGCACGGCGAGACGCACCGCCCGCGGGTCGTACTCCTTCAGCAGGTCGCTCACGAAGACGAGGTTGCCCAGCGACTTCGACATCTTCTCGCCGTCCATGCGCACCATGGCCTGATGCATCCAGTGCCGCGCGAACGGCTCGCCGGTGGCCGCGGTGGACTGCGCCCGCTCACACTCGTGGTGCGGGAAGATGAGATCCGAACCGCCCCCATGCAGATCGATGGTGGTGTCCAGTTCGCGCATCGCCAGCGTCGAGCACTCGATGTGCCAGCCCGGCCGGCCCGGCCCCCACAGCGACCCCCACGCGGGCTCGTCGGACGCGGACGGCTGCCACAGCACGAAGTCCAGCGGATCGCGCTTGGCAGGATCGTCGGGGTTGCCGCCGCGCTCGGCGGCCAGCACCAGCATCTCCGTGCGGTCCAGCTTGCTCAACTCGCCGAAACCCGGATAGCTGGCCACCTCGAAGTAGACGGCTCCGCCGGCCACGTAGGCATGCCCGCGATCCAGCACCATGCCGATGAACCCGCGGATGTCAGCGATGGCCGACGTGGCGCGTGGCTCGCTCCAGCAGGCCAGCATGCCGAGCGCCGCCATGTCCGAATCGAACCGGGCCACCTCGGCGGCCGCCAGGTCGAGGTAGTGCACGCCCAGCGAGCGAGCCTTGCGCAGGATGTCGTCGTCGACGTCGGTGACGTTGCGCACGCAGCGGGTCTCGTGGCCCCGGTCGCGCAGCCGCCGCTGCAGCACGTCGTAGGTCAGATAGGTGGCGGCGTGACCCAGGTGTGTGGCGTCGTACGGGGTGATCCCGCACGTGTACATCGTGACGATGGGCCCCACCTCGAAAGGCACGACCTCGCCGGCCACCGTGTCGTAGATCTGCATCGGCTGCACAGCGCTCTCCGCCGTCGACGCGACGGTCACCCGTCGTTCAGGCCCGTGAAGCGCAGCGCCACCCGGGTCCTGTAGCGGCCGTTCAGTTGCAGCAGCACGGCGGCGAACGCCTCGATCGGCGCGGCGTTGGACAGTTCGCCCGCGTCCAGCGGGCGCAGGTCCGGGATCCGGGCCACGACCTCCGCCGTGGCCTCGGTCGCCTCGGGATGGTCCGAGCAGATGAGCACGTCGGAGTCCACGTGCTCGTCGATCCGGCCGAGTTCCGTGGCGGGGACGTGGTGCAGGGCGGCCGCCACCTTGGCCGCCGGAACCGCCGCCTGGACGCTCGCGGCCACCGAACCCCGCGGCGGCACGAGCGGCTGGAACTCATGCGCCACCCGGGCCAGGGCGTTGCACATCGACACCACCACCTTGCCGGCGAGGTATCCCTCGACGGACTGCACAGTCGACGCCGCGGCGTCCCAGGGCGTGGCCAGCACGATCAGGTCGCAGTCGGCGGCACCCTCGTTGTCCGCCGAGTCGATCGGCAGGTCCCTGTCGTGCCAGAGGGCCACGAGCTTGTCGCGTGCCTCCATGGAGCGGTACTTCGAACGCGAGCCCAGCACCACGTCGAAACCGACACTCGCCAGCCGGACGGCCAGTCCCCGCCCGGCGGGACCCGTCCCGCCCAGAACACCGATGCGCATGGGGCCTAGGGTAGCTTGACGCCGATGGGCCTCTTGTCGAAGAAGCGGTTGCTGATCACCGGCGTGCTGACCGACGCCTCCCTGGCTTTCGCCGTGGCCCGGCTGGCCACCGCCGAGGGGGCGGAGCTGATCCTGACCGGCGCGGGGCGCGGCCTGCGCCTCACCGAGCGCACCGCCCGCAAGCTGGACCCCACCCCCGAGGTGCTGGAACTGGACGTCACCCGTCCCGAGCACATCGCCGCGGTGCGTGAGGCGCTGGCCGAACGCTGGGGCGGCGTGGACGGCGCGCTGCACGCCATCGGGTTCGCCCCGCAGAACTGCCTGGGCGGCGACTTCATGGCCCCCGGCTGGGAGGACGTGTCGGTCGCCCTGGAGATCTCGGCCTACTCCCTCAAGGCGCTGGCCGACGCGGTCACGCCGCTCATGGACAACGGCGGCTCCCTCGTGGCGCTGGACTTCGACGCCACGGTGGCCTGGCCGGTCTACGACTGGATGGGCGTGTCCAAGGCGGCGCTGGAGTCGGTGGCCCGCTACCTGGCCCGCGACCTGGGTCCCCGCGGCATCCGCGTGAACCTGGTGGCGGCCGGCCCGGTGCGCACGATGGCAGCCCGCTCGATCCCCGGCTTCGCCGCCTTCGAGGAGGCGTGGGGAGGGCGGGCCCCGCTGGGCTGGGACGTCAACGACGCCGAACCGGTGGCGCAGGCGTGCGTCCTGCTGCTGTCGGACTGGCTGGGAGCCACGACCGGTGAGATCCTGCACGTGGACGGCGGCTACCACGCCATGGGGGCCTGAGCCATAGTGTTGACAAGGCCATAGGACGAGCAGATTCGGGAACGGGAGGGGGCGTCATGCAGCGACCGATCGAGGTGATGGGTGAAGGCCTGGGGCATCCCGAGGGGCCCGACGTGCTGCCCGACGGGCGGGTCGTGTTCGTCGAGACCTACACGAGCGACGTGAAGGTCTGGGAGGAGGGCGAGGGAATCTCCGTCTACGGCTACTGCGGGGGCGGCACCAACGCCTGCATCGTGGGCAGCGACGGCGATGTGTACGTCACCCAGAACGGCGGCACCGTGGGCGCTTGGCGGGCACCGGACCAGGTGGCGCCGTCCATCCAGAGGATCAAACCCGACGGCACGGTGAGCTACGTGGCAACCGAGATCGACGGCATACCCCTCGGCGCTCCGAACGACCTGGCCTTCGGTCCCAACGGTTCGCTGTACTTCACCGACTCCGGCGAGTGGGACCCGGTCAACAAGCCCGACCCGAGCCGCATCTTCGAGTTGTTCCCCGACGGCACGGGGCGGGTGCTGCAGGAGCTGGAGCCCGTCTACACGAACGGCTGCGCGGTGGACCCCGACGGCAGCGTCGTCTGGGTGGAGTCCTACACCCTCGAGGTCCGCCGCCGGCGCCCCGACGGCGCCATCGAGCACATCTGCACGCTCCCGGACGGTCACGTTCCCGACGGGTTCAAGCTCGACGCCGACGGCAACTACTGGATCTGCGCGTTCATGTCCGGCGTCATCGACGTCGTCGCCCCCGACGGCACCTACCTGGACTGTCTGGAGTGCCCGTACGTGCCGCTGAACTGCTGCTTCGACGGCACCGACATGTGGGTCACCGACTTCGGCGAGATCACCGAGGTGACCGCCGAGGCGCCGATGATCGGCCGCCTGCTGCGGATCGATCTCGGCGTGCAGGGCATGGAGCCCTTCCGGGGCGCCATCGCCTGACGCGAGGCTCGACCCGGGTCTCTGCCGCGTCCCCGGCACCGACGATCCACAACGCCGGCGCCGCCGGCGACCGTCCGACGGTGCCCGTCACTGAAGCGCGCCGCCCGCCCGTCGTTCCGGCGAAGGCCGGAACCCACTGTCCAGCGACGCCGCGTGCGTCTGTCGTCGACTACTCAGCAGCCTCCTGACCATCCGGTAGCTGCAGCGTCCCGTCCCGTTCGACGACGAGGCCATCGCGACGGAGCGAGGCGACGATCCGACGCGCTCGCGGAGGGTCGGATTCGAGATCCATGAGACGAGCGGCGGCCGCCGCGGGCTGCGGTCCCGATCGCAGTACATCGACGAGACGGCCCCGGCCCTGACGATCGGATCCCTCGAAGGGCGCCTGGGCGGCACTGACCCCGGCCGAGCCGTCCGCCGGGTCCGGGCCCTCGCCGCGCCAGGCACAGTGCTCCTGCACCGGGCACTGCGAACAGGCCGGGGCTCGGCGTGTGCAGACGGCCGCTCCGACGTCGAAGAGCGATTGGTTCCACACCCAACCCTGCCCAGGTGGGACGAGCCGGTCGGCGGCGGCCTGTGCCTCGCGCCGGGTCAGGGGCCGTCCGCCGAGCCGCGCCAGGAGCCGGCCGACGTTGGTGTCGACGACACCGGCGTCCTCTTCGAACGCCAGGGCAAGCACGGCCCGGGCGGTGTAGGGACCCACGCCCGGTAGAGCGAGCAGACCCTCGAGGCTGGCCGGGAAGATCCCGCCCGCCGCAGTGATCTGCCGCGCCGCGGCGTGGAGTCGCAGGGCTCGGCGGTTGTAGCCCAAGCCGCGCCACTCCTCGATGACCGCGCTCGCCGGTGCCGCCGCACACGCCGCCGGCGTCGGGAACCGCTCGCAGAAGTGCTCGTACCGCTCGAGCACGCGCGGCACGCCGGTCTGCTGCAGCATCACCTCGGCCACGAGCACGCGCCACGGATCCCGGGTCCGGCGCCAGGGGAGGTCGCGCAGCCGCGGGCCGGCCCACGCCAGCAGTGCTTCCTGCAGCGCGGAAGCCGCCCGTTGGCCGGCGCACTCGCCGCCTGTGTCGCTGAGGTCGGGGCGGATCGCCTGCACACCCGCAGTGTCGCCCAGGGACGACCGCCCTGCAGGACCGGCGCGTCGAACCAGGCCGCTCGGCCGACCGGGTCGTTGCGCCGGGAATCCGCCCCGGGGCGCTAGCTTCGGAGCCTGTGGCGACTTCACCACCGCCGGATCTGGTACTCCAGCCGCTGACGGGGAAACCCCGGGCGGTCGAGGAATTGGTCACGACGTTCCACCTCGTCTTCGTGGCACTGGATCCGTTCACTCACGAGAGCGCCTGGATCCTGCCAACGGCCGGCCGGGTGATGGGCAACTTCTCGGGCGC
>CAZTZI010000033.1:0-77171 GCA_964618115.1 uncultured Acidimicrobiales bacterium | reverse complement strand
CCGAGCCGGCGGCACCCCCCGCCGGTCCCGCCGCGGTGCCCGCCCGCAGCGACCTGGCCCCGGTGACCGAAGCGCCCCCCGAGGGCGAGCCGTTGCGCGGCCCCGGCGCCCGCCTCGCCGCCAACATGGAGGCCAGCCTGGCGGTGCCGGTGGCCACCAGCTTCCGGGAGGTCCCGGCGAAGCTGCTGGAGGTCAACCGCATGGTGATCAACGGCCATCTGGGCCGCACCCGGGGCGCCAGGGTCAGCTACACCCACCTCATCGCCTACGCCGTGGTGCGGGCGGTCGCCGATCGCAACCCGGAGATGAACACCTCGTTCCATCACGGCCCCGACGGCCGGCCGAGGGTGGTGCGCCATCCTCACGTGGGCCTGGGTCTGGCCGTGGACCACGAGCGCTCCGACGGCAGCCGGACGCTGCTGGTGCCGTGCCTGCGCCACGCCGAGGAGATGGGCTTCCGGGAGTTCACCGAGGCCTACGACGAGCTGGTGCGCCGCACCCGCAACAACCGCCTCACCGCCGACGACTTCGCCGGCACCACCGTCACCCTCACCAACCCGGGCATGCTCGGCACCCGCTGGTCGGTGCCCCGGCTCATGGCGGGCCAGGGGCTCATCGTGGGCGTGGGAGCCATCGACTACCCGGCGGCGTTCCAGGGGGCCGACCCCCACACGCTGGCGGGTTGGGGAGTCTCCAAGGTGGTGGTGCTGTCCTCGACCTACGACCACCGCATCATCCAGGGAGCCCAGTCGGGCGACTTCCTGGCCGGCGTCCACGACCTGCTCGTCGGCGAGCACGGCTTCTACCACGACATCTTCCGGGACCTGGACGTGCCCTACAAGGAGGTCGAGTGGCGGCGCGACGTGATGGGGACCGACGCCACGACGGCCATGGCGGTGAAGCAGTCGCAGGTGGACGCCCTCATCGCCGCCCACCGCGACCGGGGCCACCTGATCGCCGACCTGGACCCCCTGGCGCTCAACGAGCCCGACCTGCACCAGGACCTCGACCCTGCCGGCCACGGGCTCACCATCTGGGACCTCGACAGGGAGTTCGAGGTGAGCGAGTCCAACGGGCTCGAAGCCGCCGCCGGGGGCCGCGACCGCCTGCCGCTGCGGGAGATCCTGGGTCTCATGCGCGACGCCTACTGCCGCACCCTCGGCGTGGACTACACCCACATCCTGGACCCCGCCGAGAAGCGCTGGATCCGCGAGCAGGTGGAGGGGCCCCAGCCGGAACTGAGCAACGACGACAAGCTGCGCATCCTGGACCGGCTGAACGCCGCGGAGGCCCTCGAGCGGTTCCTCGGCGCCCGCTACGTGGGCCAGAAGCGCTTCGGCCTCGAGGGCGCCGAGAGCGTCATCCCCACCATCGACGCCATCCTGAGCGAGGCGGCCGACGCCGGGATGCACTCGGCGATCATGGGCATGGCCCACCGGGGACGCCTGAACGTGCTGGTCAACATCGTCGGCAAGACCTACGGGCAGCTCTTCCGCGAGTTCGAGGGCGCCATCGACCCCGACGACGTGCAGGGTTCGGGCGACGTGAAGTACCACCTCGGCATGAGCGGGAAGTTCACCAGCCCCGCCGGCAACCCGCTACGGGTGGACCTGGCCGCCAACCCGTCGCATCTCGAGGCGGTCGGACCGGTGGTGGTGGGCATGGCCAAGGCCCGCATGGACCGCCTGGAGACCGAGGGGGCAACAGAGTGCGCCCTGGCGCCGGCCGAGCCGACGATGGACCTGGACAACGAGGCCGCCCCCGATGACAACGCCCCGGACGGGTCTGGGTCCGACCCGGGAACGGCACGGGTGCCGGGCACGCGGGCGATGCTCGGGGCGTGCAGCACCAGCGTGCTGCCACTGGTCATGCACGGCGACGCCGCCTTCGCCGGCCAGGGCGTGGTGACCGAGACCCTGCACATGTCCCAGCTCGACGGCTACTCGGTCGGCGGCACCATCCACCTGGTCATCAACAACCAGGTGGGGTTCACCGCCACCGCCAGCGAGGGCCGCTCCAGCCCCTACCCCACCGACGTGGCCCGCATGATCCAGGCGCCGGTCCTGCACGTCAATGGCGACGATCCCGAGGCCTGCGTGCGCGCCGGGCGCCTGGCATTCGAGTACCGCCGGCGGTGGGGCAAGGACATCGTGATCGACCTGTGGTGCTACCGCCGCCACGGCCACAACGAGAGCGACGACCCCAGCGTCACCCAGCCGCTCATGTACAACCGCATCGCCGAGCACCGCCCGGTGCGCAAGGGCTACGTCGAGCGGCTGATGCTGCAGGACGAGATCGACATGACCATCGCGACCGAGGCGCTGGACGGCTTCGAGTCCATGCTGGCCGAGGCTCTGGACGTCACCCGAGCGCAGCTCCCCGACGGGCAGGCCATGGCGCTCCCGCCCAAGCCGCCGACCGGCGACCTGCCGGACATGGACACCGCTGTCGGAGTCGGCGAGTTGCAGGACATCTACCGGGTTCTGAGCGACCTTCCCGAGGGCTTCTCGTTGCACCCCCGCGTGGCCAAGCACCTGGATGCCCGTGACCGGATGTTCGCCGACTCCGAGACCGACTGGGCGCTGGCGGAGACGCTGGCGCTCGGCACCCTGGTCCGTCGGGGCGTCTCGGTGCGCCTCACCGGCCAGGATTCCTGTCGGGGCACGTTCTCCCAGCGCCACAGCACCCTGGTGGACAACGTCACCGGCGCCCAGCACACACCTCTGGAGGCGCTGTGCGCGCCCCGCACCCGCCTGTGGATCTACGACTCGCTGCTGTCGGAGTACGCCGCCCTGGGGTTCGAGTACGGCTACTCGCTGGGCGATCCCCGGACGCTCACACTCTGGGAGGCGCAGTTCGGGGACTTCGCCAACGGCGCCCAGATCATCATCGACCAGTTCCTGGTGGCCGCCCAGGACAAGTGGCGCCAGGGCAGCGGGCTGGTGCTTCTGCTGCCCCACGGCCTGGAGGGCCAGGGGCCCGAGCACTCCTCGGCTCGTATCGAGCGGTTCCTGACGCTCGCCGCCGAGGACAACATGACCCTCGCCCAGCCGACGACCGCCGCCCAGTACTTCCACCTGCTGCGACGCCAGGCGCTGTGGGAGCTGGGGCGGCCGCTGGTGGTGTTCAGCCCGAAGTCGCTGCTGCGGGCCCGGCCGGCCCGCTCCTCCCTCGGGGACTTCGCCGAGGGATCGTTCCGGGCGGTGCTGGACGATCCGTCGCCGCCGTCGAGGGTGGAGCGCGTCGTGCTGTGCAGCGGCAAGATCGGTCACGAGGCTCTGGCCAAGCGGGATTCCCTGGCTGCACCCGCCGCCGTGGTGCGCATCGAGCAGCTCTACCCGTGGCCGGCGGAGGGGATCGCCGAGTTGCTGGCCGGCTATCCGGAGGCGAGCGAGTTCGTGTGGCTGCAGGACGAGCCGCGCAACATGGGGGGTTGGAACTTCGCCCAGAACCGCCTGGCGGGAAGACTCGACGGCGCAGCCGTGGTCTGTGTCAGCCGCCCCGAGTCGGCCAGCCCCGCCACCGGTTCCCACCGGATCCACCGCCAGGAGCAGACCCAACTCCTCAACGCCGCCTTCGCCTCGGTCGACGCCATCGAGATGCTGACCGGCTGACCGGCTCGCCGGGGTCAGCGGGCGGCCGGCACTCCTCGCAGCGGCAACTCCACCAGGCCGCGGAACGCCACGTTGGGATGCCAGCGGTTCTCGAATCCACCGTCCAGGTGCAGCTCGTCGAAGCGGTCGAGCAGCGTCTCGAAGGCGACGCGGCCCTCCAGGCGGGCCAGTGCGGCGCCGATGCAGTAGTGCGGGCCGCCGCCGAAGCTCATCGGGAAGACGTCGGGGCGGGTGACGTCGAGTTCGTCGGGCCTGTCCCACTGGTCGGGGTCGCGGTTGGCCGAGCCCACGAACGCCGTCACCGGAGTGCCCTCGGGGATGTCCCGGCCGCCGATGGTGATGTCGCAGGTGGTGATCCGGCGCACCCGCTGTACGGGGCTGTCGAAGCGCAGCAGTTCCTCGACCGCGCCCGGGATCAGCTCGGGGCGGCGGCGCAGGATGTCGAGTTGGTCGGGGTGGCGCAGCAGCGCCAGCGTGCCGTTGCCGATGAGGTTGGTGGTGGTCTCGTGGCCGGCGAAGAGCAGGTTGATCGATGTGGCCACCAGCTCCTCCTCGGTGAGCCGCTCGCCCTCGTCCACCGCTACCACAAGGTCACTCAGCAGGTCGTCGCGGGGCCGGTCCCGGCGCTCGCCGACGAGCCCGCGGAGGTAGGCCCGGAACTCCGCCAGGGCGGTGTCCAGTTCCCTGGCCAGGTGCGGGTGGGCGACCGACGACCCGGTGTAGGCCACGACCGCCTTCGACCAGCGCTTGAGGTCCTCGTGGTCGCTGTCACCCACGCCGTAGAGCTCGCCGATCACCGCCACCGGCAGCGGGTAGGCCAGGGTGGCGATCAGGTCGAACTCCACCTGGCCGCCGGAGCCCCCGCCGTTGCCGTCGCCGACGTCGTCCACCAGGCGCTCGGCGCGGGCGCGCACCTTGTCCTCCAGCATGGCGATGCGCCGCGGCGTGAACGCCTTGGACAGCAGCCGGCGCAGGCGGGTGTGCACCGGCGGATCCTGAGTGGAGATGTTCACCGTGCGGAAGTGGTCGATGACCGTGGGGATCTCGGGGCGCAGGTCGGCCGGCAACTGGCTCAGGAAGAAGCTGTCCCAGCCCACGCTGGAGAAGATCTCCCAGGTGCGGGCGATCTCGACCACGAGCTCTCCCCGGGTGACCAGCCACTGCCGGAAGTAGGGACTCCAGTAGACGGGGGCCTCTTCCCGCAGGCGGGCGTAGGTGGGGTACGGATCGGTCGTGAACGCCGGCGGGCGAAGGGCCGCCTCGACCGCCTCGTCGCCGTCCGGCAAGGTCCCGGGGGCCAGGTCGGGAGGACCGATGACGGTCGCCGAGGGCATCGGCTCAGGGTAGTGCAGGTTCCTTGCAGGGCTCCCGCCGGGGGCGGCGCCGGGTCATCGGTACGATGCGGAGCGTGGGCCGCCTTGCCGAGATGATCGCCGCCTCGGCCGGCGCCCTCTCCCGCGCCACCGGGCGGGGCGGGGGCACGAGCCTGCCCGGGATGGTGCTGAACAGGCTGGAACCGGGTGCGCTGTCGCGGCTGGGCGGGAGCCTGGGCGGCGGCGCGGTGTACATCTCGGCAACCAACGGCAAGACCACCACGGCCCGCCTGCTGAGCGCCTGCCTGCGCGCCGACGGCCGTGACGTGACGGCCAACGCCGCCGGCGCCAACCTGGCAAGCGGTGTCACAGCCGCCCTGCTGGTGCGGCAGCGGCGCCGGCGCGCCACCGAGCGAGCCCGCACCCGCGGACGCGGCAGCGCCGGCGGGGAGATGACGGGCTGTGGCGGGATCGGCGTCTTCGAGGTGGACGAGGGCGCCCTCGGCCAGGTCGCCGATGCACTGCAGCCCAGGGCCCTGGTGCTCATGAACCTGTTCCGGGACCAGCTCGACCGCTATGGCGAGTTGGAGACCATCGCCGAGCGCTGGGGCGACCTGGCCCGCCGCGTGGGCCCGGCCACGACCATGCTGCTCAACGCCGACGACCCGGCGCTGGCCCACCTCGGCACCCTCCGGACCCGCGAGCCCATGTTCCAGCCGTACTGGCCCGAGGGTGCGCCCGAGAGCATCGCCGCAGGCCCCATCGACGCAACGATGTCCCAGACATTCATGCCGCCGGCGCTGGAGCGCATCGGTGCCGACCCGCCGAACGTCGTGCTGTTCGGCATCGACGATCCGGGCGTCGGACGCCCAGAGCTGCCACACGCCGCCGACACGGTGCGCTGCGGCAACTGCGGTCACCTGCTGAGCCACGACCTGGTGACGGTGGGGCACCTCGGGCACTGGCGCTGCGAGGGCTGCGGCCTGCACCGGCCCGAGCCTCACATCCGTGCCCGGCGGGTGCGCCTCGACGGACTCGACCGTCTGACTCTGACCATCAGCGGTGTCGACGGGGCCGACAGCGAGATCGAGGTGAGCGCCGGCCTGGGTGGCCTGCACAACGCCTACAACGTCACCGCGGCGGTGGCGGCTGCGCTCGCCCTGGGGGTGCCCGCCGAATCCGTGCGCTCGGGCATCGCAGGGGTGCAGGCGGCCTTCGGGCGGGCCGAGCAGGTGAACCTCGACGGGCGCTCCCTGCGGCTGCTGCTGGCCAAGAACCCCACCGGCGCCAACGAGAACATCCGCTGCGTGCTGGCCGAGCCGGCGCCCCTCCACCTGCTGGTGGTGCTCAACGACCGCACCGCCGACGGGCGCGACCCGTCGTGGATCTGGGACGTGGACTACGAGCCCCTGTGGGACAGCATCGGCGGCCTGACCCTGGCCGGCGACCGCTGCTGGGAGCTGGCCCTCCGGTTCTCCTACGGCGGGCTGGACCCGGCACGCTTCGAAGTGCGCGAGAGCCTGCCGGACGCGCTCGACAGCGCCGTGGCCGCCACCCCGCCGGGCGGCGTGCTCTACGTGTTGCCCACCTACACAGCCCTGCTGGACGTGCGGGCCGAGCTGGTGCGCCGCGGCGCCGCCCACGACTTCTGGCACGAGACGTGAGCACCCCGACCGTACGGCTCTGCCATCTGTATCCCCGGGAGATGAACATCTATGCCGACCGGGGCAACATCGCCGTATTCGCCCAGCGATTGCGCCGCCGCGGGCTGGACCTGGCCGTCACAGAGGCGGGACCCGGCGAGACGATCCCTCCCGAGAGTGCCGACCTTCTCTATCTGGGTGGCGGGCAGGACCGGGATCAACTCCTCGTCGCCGCCGACCTGCCGGCCACCAAGGCCGCCGGCGTACGCGCCCTGCTCGACGGCGGCGCGGCAGGTCTCTTCGTTTGCGGCGGCTACCAGCTCGCCGGGCACAGCTACCGGACCGCCGGCGGCGAGACCGTGGCGGGTGTCGGCGTCCTCGACGTCACGACGGTGGCGGGAGACAGCCGCCTGATCGGCGACATCGTGCTGCACAGCGACCTGGGACCCGCGTCAGGTCAACTCGTCGGCTACGAGAACCACGCCGGGCGCACCAAGCTCGGCGACGGGGCCAAGGCGCTGGGGCGAGTCGCGAAGGGCCACGGCAACAACGGCACGGACCGCACCGAGGGAGCGATGGCCAACCGCACGATCGGCACCTACCTGCACGGTCCCCTGCTGCCGAAGAACCCCTGGCTGGCCGATCTGCTGCTGGGCTGGGCGCTGGAGCACCGCTACGGGCGGTCGTTCGACCTCGAGCCGCTCGACGACCGGCTGGAGCAGGCCGCCCACCGGGCAGCCGTCGCCCGCGCCGACCACCCCCGCCGCTGACGCTGCCATCCCCGGGACGCCACGTCGTTAGGGTGAGGGCGTGTCCTCCGGTAGCAACTCGCCCGTCGATCGCGCCCGGGCCGATGTCGCGGACCATCGTCTGGCAGCGGAGTTGGCGACGGAGACCGGGACGCTCCTGCTGGACCTGCTGGAACGGCACCGGCGCGAGTCCGGCGACGCCCACGACCATCTCGCCGACCTGCGCGACAGCGGCGACCGGCTGGCGCATGAGTTCCTCGCCGGCGCGCTCGCCGAGGCGCGGCCCGACGACGCCGTGCTCTCCGAGGAGGCGCCCGACGACCGGCGACGCCTGGACCACCGGAGGGTGTGGATCATCGACCCGCTCGACGGCACCCGCCAGTACGGCGAACCGCGACGGACCGACTGGGCCGTGCACGTGGCCCTGGCCATCGACGGCGCGCCCACCGCAGGCGCCGTGGCGCTGCCCGCCGAGGGCGTCACCCTCAGCACCGCCGATCCCCTGTCACAGCCCCCGGCGGCGCCCACGGGCAAACCGGCATCAGGCCGGATGCGGGTGATCACCAGCCGGACCCGCCCCGCGCCCCACGCCTGGGCGGTGGCGGCGGCGCTCGGCGGCGAACTGGTCACGCGCGGCTCGGTCGGCGCCAAGGTGGCAGAGGTCATCCGCGGCAGGGCGGTGGCGTACGTGCACTCCGGGGGTCAGTCGGAGTGGGACTCCGCCGCCCCGGTGGCGGTGGCGCTGGCCTGCGGCCTGCACGCCTCCCGCCTCGACGGTCGGGCCCTGCGGTACAACCGTCCCGACGTCGAACTCCCCGATTTGCTGGTGTGCCGCCCCGAGGTGGCCGAGGCGGCGCTCGCCGCGCTCACCGCGCCCGTGGGCACAACCGCGAGCTGAGCCTCCATGCGCATCCTCGTCGCCCGCTGCACCGTCGACTACGAGGGTCGGCTGGCCGCGCACCTGGCCGAAGCCGTACGCCTGATCATGGTCAAGGCCGACGGGAGCATCGCCGTCCACGCCGACGGCGGCGCCTACAAGCCGCTCAACTGGATGAACCCGCCCAACACCCTCACCGAGAGTCCCGAACGCTGGACGGTCACCAACACCCGCGGCGAGCAGCTGGTCATCGAGCTCCTGGAGGTCCTGTCCGACGTCACCCACGACCTGGGCAGCGACCCCGGGCTGCGCAAGGACGGCGTGGAGGCCCACCTGCAAGAACTGCTGGCGGCCGACCCCACGGTGCTCGAGGACGGCTTCCGGCTGGTGCGCCGGGAGTACCCCACCGCGGTCGGCCCCGTGGACATGCTCTGCCGGGACGCCGACGGCGCGGCGGTGGCGGTGGAGATCAAGCGGCGCGGCGAGACACACGGGGTGGAGCAACTCAACCGCTACGTGGAGTTCCTGAACGCCGATCCCGCCCTGCAACCCGTCCAGGGCCTGTTCGTGGCCGAGGAGATCAAGCCGCAGGCCCGGGTGCTGGCCGACGCCCGCGGGATCCGCTGCAAGGTCGTGGACTACGCCGCGCTCCGCGGCGACAAACCCGAGGATCTGAGACTGTTCTAGGAGTGTGCCGAGTAGTCCACGCCGGACGCCGTCGGATCCGCCGGACCATGGATTCCGGCCTCCGCCGCAATGACGGATCGTGTGGCCCGCAGCATCACTCAGCAGTCTCCCAGGGACTCTCTCCCAGGGATTCACCAGGGTTTCAGCAGGGATTCAGCGCCGGGGATTCGACACAGACCGGGCGCAAACCATAGAAGATCCGCCCCCTTGACAGCCTCCCGCGCCGGTAGCCTCAAGGCATAGTCTCCCCCGATATGCCGCCTCCTGCCCGGGGGCCTGCGGGCGGCCACCGGCGCCCGCGGCCGCGGTATCTCCGCCTGCTGGCGATCCTGCTCGGCGCGCTCGGTATGGGCTTCCTCGGCGTCTACATCGCCGATGTCGTCGTGCGGTCCGGACGATCCGTGCAGAACGTCCTGATCGAGGGCGTGGAGGTGGGCGGGCTGTCCGAGGAGGAGATCCGCAACGAGGTCCAGAAGCTGTCGATCGACTTCGCCACCCGCGATCTGCCGCTGCTCACACCTGCCGGGACGATCCCGGCGACCACGACCCAACTCGGCTTCAGCCTCGACGTGGAGGCCAACGTGGACGCCGCCCTGGCCGCGGGCCAGACCGGGGCCTCGCCCATCGCCTGGGCGGCCTCCTTCTTCGGAGACCACAACATCGACGCCATCGTGACCTGGGACGAGATCGTGGCGCAGCAGTTCGCCGACGGCATCGACCCGGTGCTGATCCGCGACGCCTCGCCGGCGCGGCTGGAGTTGCGCGACGGCGTCTTCGTGGTCGAGCCGGGCGTCACGGGCCTGACGGTCACGCCTGCCGACATCCGCGGGGCGGTGCGCCAGGCGGCGGCGGCGCGGACGGTGCCGGACGTCATCGTGGTCGAGCCCTCCTCGTTCCCCCCGCAGGTCACGGCCTTCGATCTCCAGCCGACCGCCGACGACGTGAACCTCCGCACCTCGCTGGGCGTGGTCGTCTACGTCGAGGATGCGATCAGGGACTTCGTGCCGTTCGAGGTTCGCAGCTGGCTGGAGATCACGCCCGGCGACCCGCCCACCATCGATCTGGACACCGCCTACGTCACCCAGATCATCGAGGAGCGCATGGCGAACGTCGGGACGCCCGGCGACCCCGGCAGGTTCGACGTGGTGGACGGCGTGCCTGTGGCGGTCGACGCCCGGACAGCGCGCCGCTGCTGTGCCCCCAACGCCGGCGAGGCCGTGCTGGCCGCCCTGCAGGCCCGCCACTTCGAGGTCAGGCTGCACCTCACCGACCAGCCGGGCAGCGAGGGCGACCTCATCGCCGAGACGGGTGTCCGCGAGCTCGTGGGCGAGTTCACGACGTATTTCACCGCCGGTCAGTCACGAGTGACGAACATCCGCCGCATCGCCGAGCTGGTGCAGGGCGCCCTCATCGCCCCGGGCGAGACGTGGTCGGTGAACGACTACGTGGGGCGGCGCACCGAGGCGAAGGGGTTCGTCGACGGCGGCGTGATCTACCTCGGCAAGTTCCAGAAGGACATCGGGGGCGGTGTGTCGCAGTTCGCCACGACGCTGTTCAATGCGGCCTTCTTCGCCGGCCTGGACTTCGGGGAGTACCAGGCGCACTCCATCTACCTGAGCCGCTACCCGTACGGGCGCGAGGCGACCATCTCCTACCCGCATCCCGATCTGCAACTCATCAACAACACGCCCTACACGATTCTGCTGTGGCCGACGTCCACGGAGGACTCGGTCACGGTGCAGGTCTACAGCACGCTGCACATGACCGTCACGCAGAGCGACCAGTGGGAGGAGCCCGAGGACATGTGCGTGGAGGTCTTCACCGAGCGCACCCGCGCCTTCGCCGACGGCACGTCCACGACGGACATCGTGAAGGCCCTCTACCAGCCGGCCGAGAGTCTGAACTGCCAGGGTGAGCCGTTCGTGCCCCTGCCGGACTGCGCTCCCGGCGAGGGGGCCGTGGACACCGACAACGACGGCTGGGTGGAGTCCTGCCGGGCGCTCTGCCCCGTGCCCGAGTCACCCGGCCAGTCCGGTGCTCCTGCCGAGAGCACGGCGAGCACGGAGGCGCCCGGCACGAACGGCACGGACAGTTGCCTCCCCGTGTGCGTCGAGGCGCCCGTCGCTGAGGATGATGCCGAGGCCGAACCCTGCATCCCGATCTGCGGGCCCGACGACGCCGACGCCTCGCCGGGCTCGTGCGCCCGGCCCGAGGACATCCCCCGGATCATCGCCGAACCGGCCGAGCCACCGGCGAACGGATCTGCCGAGCAAGCCGACGAGGCCATCCCTCTCGAATCGGAGGAACCGTCGGAGTCCGAGGCCACCGATACCGGAGCGTGAAACCCCTGGTTGCCGACGTGGCGGTGGTGGGGGCCGGACCGGCCGGAATCGCCGCCGCCATCGGGCTGGCCCGGGCCGGGCGGGATGTCACCGTGCTGGACAGGACCCGCTTCCCCCGCGACAAGTACTGCGGCGACGGCCTCACCACGGGGGCGCTGCGACTGCTGGAGCACCTGGGGCTCGAACCCTCCGCGGTGTCGTCGTGGCATGCGGCCTCGCGCCTGGTGATAAGGGCACCGACGGGCCGCGAGGTGACCTACCCGTTCCCCCGGCGCGGCCAGTACGCCGCCACCGCCCAGCGCCACGATCTCGACGCCGCCCTCGTGGACCTGGCACGCCGGGCCGGTGTCACGGTCCTCGACGGCTGCGCCTGCAGGGACGTCACCGGCAGTAGCGACCGGGTGGTGCTCACGACGGCGAACGCCGGCGCCCTGCACGCCCGCTACGCCGTCGCCGCCGACGGCATGTGGTCGCCGGTGCGCCGGCTGCTCGGGCTGTCCCTGCCATCGTACCGGGGCGACTGGCACGCCTTCCGCCAGTACTACGAGGGCGTCGGGCCCGAAGCCGCCGCCGCACTGCGCGTCTGGTTCGAGCCCGAGATCCTTCCGGGCTACGTCTGGTCGTTCCCGCTGCCGGGCGACGCGGCGAACATCGGCTTCGGGGTGTCGCGCTCGACGCACCGCACCGGAAGCCTCGGCCGGCTCTGGGAGGAATTGCGCGGCCGGCCCCACATCGCCGCGGTTCTGGGGCCGGACGCCACCGCGGCCGACCGCCCACGTGCCTGGCCGATCCCGACGAGGCTCGGCGATCTGCCGCTGGCGTCGGGACGCGTGCTGTTCTGCGGGGACGCCGCCGGCGTGGGCGACCCGATGACCGGCGAGGGAATCGGTCAGGCACTGCTGAGCGGGCTGCTGGCCGCGGAGGCCCTGGAGGCAGCAGGACCCGTCGACGCCGAAGCCGCCCGGCGCCTCTACCGCTCAGGTGTGGAGCGCCACCTGCAGCGGGACTTCCGCTTCACGCGGATGCTGGGGCAGGCCCTGCGCAGTCCCCGGGGATGTGACACGGCCGTGCGGATCTCCGGTGCGACGCCCTGGACGCGCCGCAACTTCGCCCGCTGGCTCTTCGAGGACTATCCCCGGGCGCTCGTCCTCACACCCGACCGCTGGCAACGGGGCGCTCTCGGCGGCGGCGCCTTCGAGGATCGGCCCGCCCGCTCGGTCTAGGCCGGGCGCGGCACCACGTTGCGGCCCATCGGGTGCACCTCGCCGGGGCCGTACCCCTCGGGCGGGTCGTCCAGGCCGTTCGCCCGCAACTCGGCGGTGGCCTCCTCGTCGACCGCATGGCCGGACTCGGTCTCGGTCAGCACCACGCCGTAGACCTCGGCGGCCAGTTCCGGGCCGAAGTACCCCTCCGACACGTCGTGCGCCACCGCCTCGGGCGCTCGCCGGCGCGGCGGACCGAAGCCGCCGCCGCCGTTCGAGGAGTAGCGCAACACGTCGCCCTTGCGGATCTGCTCCCCGACGGCGTGCATGCCCAACCATCGTTCGGAGGTGGTGCCGGGGTTCAGCACCAGCACGTTGCCGCCGCCGTTGCAGCCTCCCGCCAGGCCGAAGGGCGTCACCTCCGCGCGGTCCCCGTGCATCGTGAGGATCAGATCGCCCGTCGCCTCGAAGGACCGGTCGATCCCGAACCCGCCGCGATGGGTCCCGTGGCCGGCGGAGGACCCCACGGCCTCACACGACAGCGCCCGGATGGCGTTGAGCCGCTCCAGCACCTCGATGGGCTGGTTGGTGGCACCGCCGATGAAGATCATCAGCTGGAAGCTGTTGCCGTCCTTGTAGCTGCGCGCCCCTTGCCCGCCCTCGTTCCACAGATACGAGACGAACGGAACGCCGGTCTCGGGATGGTCGCCGCTGAGGGCCAGGTTGGCCAGGTTGACCGTCGCCGCGTGCATCCGCGTGGGGTCGACGGTGGCGAAGGCCTGCGCCCAGCACGCCATGACCGCGGCGGCAACCTTCTCGTACGCCCCCGAGGCGAATCCCAGCACGGGCGTGGGGGGCAGCACGTCGACGCACGACCCCGGCACCGAGATCACCTCGATCGAACGCGTGATGCCGTGGTTCAGCGGCACCAGATGGGGGAAGCAGTGCATCGTGCCGTCGTAGACCGACGAGAGCAGTGCCGGGCGGGCGAAGCCGAACGGCGAGATGGGCGCCGGGTCCGACTTGCTGAAGTCGAAGCTGACCTGGTCGCCCTCGATGGTCATGCCGACGTGCACGCGGATGCGCGGCTTGTCGGGATGCAGCACGTCGCAGTCCCCGAAGTCCTCGAACTCGTAGAGGCCGTCGGGCAACTCCCGTATGCCCTCCCGCAGGAGCACCTCGCTGCGGTCCATGAGCGCGTACATCGTGTGCTCGACGACGTCGCGCCCGAACTGCGCCACGTACTCCAGCAGGCGCCGCTCCATCAGCTCGGCGGCCCGCTGCTGGGCGTGCAGGTCGGCCATCCGCTCGTCGGGCACCCGCACGTTCGCCTTGATGATCTCGAAGGTGGAGCGGACCGGACGGCCCTGGTCCACCAGCAGCATGGGCGGGATGCGCAGACCCTCGGCGAAGCACTCCCTGGCCAGCGGATTGAACGACCCCGGGATGGGGCCGCCCACGTCGGCCCAATGGCCGCAGGAGATGGTGAAGGCGAAGAGCGATCCGTCCACGAACACCGGCCGGATGACCTTCACGTCGGGCTGGTGCGTCCCCCCGTGGTAGGGATCGTTGAAGACGAAGACGTCGCCCTCCCTGAACCCGCCGGCGTGTTCGATGGTGGTGCGAACCGATTCCTCGAAGGTTCCCAGGTGCGCCGCCTGATCGCGCCGTCCGTGCGCCACGAGACGGGCTTCCCGCGTCAGCAGGGAACCCGAATGATCGTGACCCTCGCTGATCGTCGCCCCGTAGGCACCCTTGGCCAGCAATGCGCTGGCCTCGTCGCAGATCGCCCGGAAGGCGCTGCTCAACACCTCCACCGTGATCGGGTCGACCTGCCGGTCGGTCGCTGTGCTGTTCATCGGATCTCTCCTATTTCCATCACGAGTTCGCCGAGCGGGGCGACCCTGGCGACCACGCCGGGGGGGACCACCGTCGTGGAGTCCCACTCCTCGACGATCGCCGGGCCGGCCACGACATCGCCCGGGGACAGCCCCTCGCGCTGCACGAACGCCGTCGGGACGACATCGCCGGACTCGAAGAAGTACGCCTCGCCCGACTCGGCCGGCGTCTGCTTGCCCGCAGGGCGCGCCGGAAGACTCACCGGCTCCACGTCGCCGACGAGCACCGCACGAAGGTTGACGATCTCGACATCGGTCACATCCTCGGTGAGCACGTAGCCGAACTCCCGCTGGTGCTCCTGCTGGAATCGCTCCAGGCTGTCGCGGCCCAGCAGGTAGTCGATGCCGTGCGGCAGGTCCAGCGTGAGGTAGCCGGAGATCTGGCCGTAGTAGCGCATGTCGGCCCGCCAGTTCACCCTCCAGTCGGCGGTCAGCGTCTCGCTGGCCCGCAGTTCGTCGATCTCGGCGAGCAACTCGGCCTCCGCCCCCGCCAGGACCGACCGGTCGACGCTGGAGTGCAGCTGGAACACCGGCCGGACCAGGTCGTGGCGCAGCATGACCTGCAGCGCGCCCATCGCCGACACCAGCCCGGGATAGGTCGGCACCACCACCGTGGGGATCCGCAGCTCGCGTGCCAGGTCGGCGGCGTGCAGCGGCCCCGCCCCGCCGAAGGCCACGAGCGAGAAGTCGCGCGGGTCGTAACCCCGCTCCACGGTCATGAGCCGCACGGCGTTGAGCATGGAGGCGTTGGAGAGCCTGATGATCCCGGCGGCGGCGTCGGTGACCGAGCAGTCCAGCACCGGGGCGATCCTGCGCTCGATGGCCTCGTGCGCCGCCGCGGCACTGAGCGTGATGTCGCTGCGGCGACCGGTGAACGCCTGAGGCCGCAACCGCCCGAGAACCACGTTGGCGTCGGTGTTGGTCGGCTCGGTGCCGCCGCGCTCGTAGCAGGCCGGGCCGGGATCGGCACCGGCGCTCTGGGGACCGCTGTGCGGCGTGCCGCTGGCGTCCACCCAGGCGATCGTGCCGCCCCCGGCACCGATGGTCACCAGATCGATGGCCGGGAAGATGATCGGGATGTTGAACTGCGCGTGCCACTCGGAGCGGAACATCGGCGTGCCGTTCACGATCACGGAGATGTCGGCGCTCGTCCCGCCCATGTCCAGAGTGATCACGTTCTCGAACCCCACGCGCTCGGCGACCGCCAGGCCGCCCATCACGCCCGCCGCCGGACCCGACTGGCAGACGCGCGCGGGGATGCGCGTCGCCGCCCGGGAGGTCATGAGCCCGCCGCCGGAATGGGTGATGAGAACATCGCCCTCGTAGTCGTGGGAGGCGAGCAGGTCGTCCAGCCCCTGCAGGTACGTGGCCATCGGCGGGCCCAGATAGGCGTTCACGACCGTCGTGCTCATGCGCTCGAACTCGCGGATCTCCGGCACCACCCTGCTGCTGGCGCAGGCGAAGATCTCGGGCGCCTCGGCGGCGATGATCTCCAGCGCCTCCAGTTCGTGGGCCGGGTTCACGAAGGAGTTCAGGAAGCAGACCGCAACCGCCTCGACCCCGCGGTCGCTGAGCACGCCGATCGCCTCGGCAACCTCGTCGGTGTTCAGCGGCGTCACCGTTCGCCCCAGGTAGTCCAGCCGCTCGGTGACGGTCAGGATGTCGCGCCGCGCCACCAGCGGCGGCGGTGGATCCCAGACGGAGTCGTAGAGGTCCATGCGGCTGGCGCGGGCGGCCAGGAGGATGTCCCGGAACCCGCGCGTCGTGATGAGCCCGATCCTGGCCCCCTTGCGCTGGATGATGGCGTTGGTGCCCACGGTGGTCCCGTGGCGGAAGTCGACGATCCCTGCCGAGCCGAGGTCACCCAGGGCGACGTCGACGCCTCGCAGGAAGTCCGCCGGCACCGACGGCTGCTTGGCCAGGACGATCTCGCCGTCGGCTCCGACCGCCACCAGGTCGGTGAAGGTCCCACCGATATCGACCGCGACGGCGAACGCCTTGCCTGCGTTGCCCGCGCCTGTTCTGCCGTTCCCGCTCACATCGACCTCCTCGGGATCACGTCCCCACCATGACCGTCCTGCGATACGCCCGGAATCCGTAGACCGCGGCCACGATGATCACCGGAGCGGCGACGAGTATCAGCACCATGTTCCCTGGAATGCCCAGGATCGCCTGGAGCCGGACCTCGCCGTTCTGCAGGAACCCGAAATAGAGGGCGAACGGCACCACCGGCAGCATCTTGCCGCGCGCCAGCAAGGCCACGGCGATGGCCGTGAACCCCCATCCCGGCGAGAAGTGGGCGCCGATGCGGTACTGGTTGCCGAGCAACTCGACCACCCCGCCCAGCCCGGCCAGGCCGCCACCAAGAGCCATGGCCACCGTCCTGGTGCGCGCCAGGTTGATCCCCTGGCGGACCGCCACGGCGTCGCTCTGGCCCAGCACACCCAGCCGCCATCCCAATCGCGTGTAGTCGGCGAGGTAGATGGCGCCCGCCACCACGACGGCGGCGATGAAGATGCCGTAGGGAATGTCATCGCCGGCGAAACGACCCAGCCGGAACCCGTCGAACACCGCTCTGCTCGCCGCATACGGGAGGTCGGGGTCCTTCAACCCGCCGCGCAGCAGGAACGTGAGGGAGAAGAACGCGATGAAGTTGAACATGATCGTCGTGACGATCTCGTGCATGCCGCGGGCCTTCAGCCAGCCGGCCACGGCGCCGAGGGCTGCGGCCGAACCGAAGGCCGCCAGCAGCGGCAGCAGGAAGGCGCCCGGCCCTCCGCCGAACGAGGTGGCGATGTACACCCCGACGAGGGCGCCGGTCAGCAGTTGCCCCTCCCCTCCCACGTTGAACAGGCCGGCCCGGTAGGGAAGGGCCACACCCAGGCCCACGAGTACCAGCGGGAGCGAGGAGGTGAGCCACGAACCCACGCCGACCATCGACCCGAACGACGCCTTGAAGAGCTCCCTGTAGCCCTCGGCGAATCCGGCGCCGCCGATCTGCACCAGCGGCGCCAACACAACGAGTGAGGCCAGGATCGCCAGAACGGGGATGACCCACTCCGGCACGCGCAGCCGGCGGCCCGCTCCGAGGATCATCGTTCCTGGAGCATCAGATTGCCGATGCCGCCGATCGTGATCCCCTCGCTCAACACGCCGGCGATGCGCCCCCTGACCATGACCGCCACGCGGTCGCTGACCTCGATGATCTCCTCCAGTTCGGTGCTCATGTACACCACCGAGCCTCCCCCGTCGGCGAGACGGCGCACCCAGGATCGGACCTGCTCGGCAGAGCGGACATCCAACCCCCGCGTGGGGTACGTGGCCACCAGCAGCACCGGGTGCTTGCGCAGCTCCCGGGCCAGGATCACGCGCCGCCGGTTGCCGCCGGAGAGCTGGCGCACCGGGGCAGCGATCCCGTCGGTGCGGATGTCGAACTCCTCGACGAGTTCGCCGGCGGCGCGGCGCTGGCGAGCCTTGCGGCCCGGTGTCGGCGCCTCCTGCCAGGCGAAGGTCCCCAGAGCCAGGTTCTCCCACACCGAGAGTTCCCCGCACGTGGCCAGGAAGTGGTCGTCGGGCACGTCGCCCACGAGTTCGGAGCGCCGGGGCGGCGGGTAGTCCGAAAGCGGCGCGCCATCCAGCAGGACGCTTCCGCTCTCGGGGACCCACGAGCCCGTCAGCAGCGCCGAGAGCTCCCGCTGGCCGTTCCCCTCGACCCCGGCGATGCCGAGAACCTCGCCGCGGCGGATCGTCAGGTCCAGGTCGTGCAGTGCCCGGCCCCACAGCGGCGCACCCGAGACCTCCCGCACCTCCACGAGCGCGTCGCTTGCTTCACCTCCCGCGGGTATGTGCGGGACGTGAGCATGATCGCTGTCGTCATGGCCGGAGACCGAGGGGTGCGACTCGTCGTCGCCGACGACGAGCCGGACGAGCTCGGCCTCGTCCACCTGGTGGCCGGGCTCGAGGCGGCCGACCACCTGGCCCTCCCGGAGGACCGTCGTGCGGCCGCTCTCGGCGAGCGCCTCGGCGAGGTGGTGGGTGACGAAGACCACCCCGACCCCCTGCGAGGTGAGCGAGCCGAACAGATCGAAGAGGCTGGCGCGTTCGGCCGGCGCCAGGACGGCGGTGGGCTCGTCCAGGATGACCAGCCAGGCCTCCTGCATGAAGGCCCGGGCGATCTCGGCCCGCTGGAGGTCACCGACCGAGAGGTTCTCGACACGCGCTCTGGGATCGATGGTGAAACCCAGGCGATTGCCGCTCTCGACGAGGCGGTCCGCCAGTTCACTGGGGATCCGGCCGAGGCGTCCCTCCTGCAGGACCACGTTCTCCAGCAGCGTCAGGCGGGAGATCAGCGTGGAACTCTGGTGCACCACCGCGATCCCGCACTGGCGGGAATCGGCGGGATCCCGGATGTCCGCCTCCCGGCCGTCGATCTCGACGCGCCCGGAGTCGGGCCGGTAGACGCCCGAGAGGCACTTGATGAGGGTGGACTTGCCCGCCCCGTTCTCGCCGAGCAGAGCGTGCACCTCGCCACCCCGGAAGGTGACGTCGATGCCGTCGTTGGCCCGAACCCGGCCGAAGTGCTTGTGCAGGCCGGTGACGGCCAGGGTCGAAGCCTCCCTGGCCGTCACCGGCCCCGCGTGATCTATGGCCGCTCCCACGTACCGGAGACGCTAGTGGCGACCGTTCCCCGGGTTACGGGGTCTTCTCGCGCGTCGGGTCGACGACGATGTCGCCCGAGGAGACCCCGTCGATCACGGTCTCGATCGCAGCGTCGACGTCCGCGTTGGCGTTGCACGGCGGCGACAGGTCGATCCCGGTGTTGGCGAGGTTCATCGAGTAGATCGCGGGCTCCAGCGAGCCGTCCTTGTAGAACTCGCCCATCTGCTCATACGCGATGTCGAAGTTCAGGGTGACGCTCGTGAGCATCGTGTCCGGTGCCTGCTCGCACTGGTCCACCACGGCGCCCACGTACCAGACGCCGTTCTGGACAGCCGCCTCCACGGCCCCAGCGCCCGCGGCGTCCGCACCGTCGAAGAGCACGTCGGCCCCTCCGTCGATCAGCGCCTGCGCGGCCTGCTTGGCCTTGGCGGCGTCGAGGAAGTCACCGGTCCACACGTCGTTGAACTCGCAGTCGTAGCCCAGCACGTCCGCGGCATCATCGCTCAGCTGGCCCGAACCGCCCGTCCAGCGGGTGTACGCCGGGATCGGGGCACTCACGACCATGCCGATGCTCTTGGCGTCGGAGGCGGCGCAGCCGATGGCGGCGGCCATGTAGCCCACCTGGTTCCAGTGGACCGCCCAACCCGCCACGTTCGGCAGGTCGTTGGTGGTCGACAGGTCCGAGTAGATGATGAACCAGGTGCCTGGGAAGTCCGGAGCGACTTCCAGCACAGCGGCCTCGTACCCGCTGGAGTGCGGGACGATGATGTCGTAACCCTCCTCGGCCAGCTGGCGCAGCGTCTGCGGCGCCTGGTCGTAGGAGATGTGCTCGAGGACATCCGGCTCGGTGTCGAGGATGGCCGCCATCTTCTCGAAGGCGGCGAAGCCGTTGCGGTACCAGCCCGCCGCGTTCACGGCGTCGGGGTGCAGCTGCGCGATCCTCGGCGAGGCCTTGGAGACCTCGGGGCCTGCCGGCGCGGCGGGCTCGGGCGGAGGCGGTGGCTCGGGTGCCGGCTCGGGTGGCGGCGGTGGCTCGGGTGCGGGCTCGGCCGGAGGCGGGGGCGGCGGGGCCGCCGCCTCCTCTTCCTCCCCGCACGAGACGGCCACCAGGGCGAGCGTCGCGAGTAGGGCCAGGAGCAGTGTCATCAGCCTCCCGGCAGGTGTGCGTCGAGTGATCATTGGGTCCCCCCTTGTTTGTTGTCGGTCTTGTCGGTGGTCGGATATCGGTGGTTGGCTGCTGGTTTGCGGGTGGTCGGATATCGGTGGTTGAACGGCGCCGGCGTTGCCGGCGATGGGCCCTGTCAGGCGGCGGGCCGCTGCGCCCTGAAGTGCGGCATGACCTCGCGGGCGAAGAGCTCCATGTTGCGGATGGTGTGGTCGTGGGGCATGTCCCCGATGTGCAGCAGGGCGTTGACGAGGCCGAAGCCGAGTTCCTCGGCGAGTTCGGCCAGCCGCTCGCGCACCGTGGCCGGACTGCCGACGACGGCGTAGCCCTGGGACACCAGGTCCTCGTAGCTCACGTCGGAGTAGGCGCCGAGGCCCGACTGCAGGAATCTCCCCCAGGAGTGATCGGTCATGTAGCCGGGCGGGAAGAGGTGCTCGAACTTGTGCTTGAGGCCCTTGTGGTAGAGCCACGTGACGTACTGGCGCCCCTCGTCGTGCGCCTGGCGGTCGGTCTCGGCGACGTAGATCGGCAACAGGATGCCGATCTTGTCCCGGGGCGCCTCGTAGCCGGCGGCGCGGGCGCCCTCCCGGTACCCGTCGAACCAGCGCTTCAGCAGCTTCGACGGGGCGAACACCGACAGGTAGGTGTAGTGGTTCTCGGCGGCCCAGGACATGGTCTCGGTGCTGCCGAAGGCGGGGATCCAGATGGGCGGGTGCGGCTGCTGCAGCGGGCGCGGCCAGACGTTGACGTAGTTGAGGCGGTAGTGCTTGCCGATCCAGCGGAACGGGCCGTCGGTCGTCCAAGCCTTGATGATGAGGTCGTGCGCCTCGCTGTAGCGCTCCCGGGAGGTGGACGGGTCGATGCTCATGGAGAAGTACTCGTCGCCGATGCCGCGCACGAACCCGGAGATGATTCGCCCGCCCGAGATGACGTCCAGCATCGCCACCTCCTCGGCGACCCGCAGCGGGTGGTCGCGCAGCGGCAGGCCGTTGCCGACGATCGCTATCCGGAGCTTCTCGGTGCGGCGGACGAGGGTGGCGGCCATGAGGTTGGGCGAGGGCATCGTGCCGTAGGCGTTCTGGTGGTGCTCGTTGACGCAGATGCCGTCGAAGCCGAGCTGCTCGGCGTACTCCAGCTCGTCCAGATAGCGGTTGTAGAGGCCGGTGCCGATCTTGGGGTCGTAGTTGCTGTTCGACAGGGTCACCCACGCCGACTCGCGCTCGTCGAAGTCCGCCGGCAGGTACGGGTACGGCATCAGGTGGAACATGAAGAACCGCATCAGCAGACCCCCGTCCCGACGAGCGACTTACAGAAGCCGGTGATGGCCTCGGTGGTCCGCTCGGGCTGCTCCAGCAGCGGCGCGTGGCCGCAGTCGTCGATGATCTCGAGGCGCGCACCGGCGATGAGGTCCCGGTAGCGCTCCCCGTGCGCCAGCGGCACGAGACGATCGTCACTCCCCCACAGCACCAGCGTCGGGGCTGTGACGCGGTGCAGCCGCAGGTGGAGCTTCGGATTGCAGCAGAAGGGGTTCCACGCCAGGCGGGCGAAGCTCGTCTTCTCCTTGAAGGCGCGCATGAGCATGTCGAGGTCGGGCTCGGGGGAGATGAACTGCAACGCCAACTCCTGGTCGAGGAACAGCGCGGCGCGGAGTTCGTCGGGGTTCATGCCGAAGATGTCCTCGACGGGGTGCTCGGGCAGGTCGAGGCCGATCGGGTCGACCATCACCAGGCTGCGCACCCGCGACGGCTGGTGCACCGCCAACTCCGCGCCCAGCCACCCCCCGAGGGATGCCCCCACCACATGCACCGACTCCAATCCGAGCTCGTCCAGCAGGTCGAGGTAGAAGTAGACGAGGTCCTCCATGCCGTCGATCCACTCGAGCCGGTCGGACTCCCCGAAGCCGGGGTGATCGGGGGAGATCACATCGAAGTGTTCGGCAAGCAGATCGTGGAACGGCAGCCAGAACCCGGCACCCGCAGCAGGGTGGAGGAACAGCAACTCCTCGCCCGCGCCGGCACGCATCACATGGATGCGCCCGCCTCCGAGATCGAGATGCTGCGCTACGTGCTGGCCGTTCTGACCGGTCATACCCGAACTCCCCCGGCGCGGGACTATACACCCGGCGGTCAGGCCGGAAATAATGCGAAGCGGCCGAGAACCTCCGGCGGGAGCCGGCGATTGGCGCCGAGCCGCATCGGGAGGATCGTCCTGCGCCCCGGGCAGGCGCCCTGCACCGGCCGGATCGGCACTGCCGGCAGACGGCCTCGGAGGCTGTCTGTAGTATTCGCCCGCATGGGGGGAATCCCGGTCCCGATGGACCGGATTGAGGTCGGGCGAGGAACCTTCTCGTGAGTGACGTCCTGAACGCCACGGTCGTGGCCGGCGTTCCTCTGCTGCTCGCCGCCCTCGGCGGCGTGATCGCCCAGCGCTCGGGCGTCCTCAACATCGGGCTCGAGGGGCTGATGCTGATCGGTGCCTGGGTGGCGGCATGGACCGCGGCCGGCTTCGGAGCCGAGCAGGCGGGGTTCTGGTTCGCCCTGCTGTTCGGAGCCGCCCTCGGGCTGCTCCTGGGCTGGATCACCGTCGGCCTGCGGGGCGACCAGGTGGTGGTCGGGATCGCCTTCAACATCCTGGCCCTCGGCGCCACCAGCTACCTCTTCGACGTGCTGATACGGCGCGGCGGGCTGGAAGCCATGTCCGTGCCGCGGGGATCGATCACGCAGCGGATACCCGGTCTGGCGGCCATCCCCGGCATCGGCGTGCTCGCCGATCAGCACTGGATGGCCTACATGACCTATCTGTGCGTGCCCGCCATCTGGTACCTGATGTTCAGAACGGGGATCGGTGTGCGCCTGCGGGCCTGCGGGGAGTACGCCGAGGGCGCCCAGGCAACCGGGGTCAACGTGCTGCGGGTCCGTCTGGCGGCGATGACGGTCAGCGGCATGCTCGGCGCTCTCGCCGGCGCCTACATGGTCCTGGCCGACATCCGGCTCTTCCTGCACGACATCGTGCGCGGCCGGGGCTACATCGCCATCGCCATCGTCATCCTGGGGCGCTGGAACCCCGCCGGCGGCGCGGTGGCGGCGGTCGTCTTCGGAGTCTCCTACGCCCTCGGCTTCCAGCTCCAGGCCCGGGACATCCCGGTGGCCGGCGAGTTGCTGCTGGCCCTCCCCTACATCGTGACGATCCTGGCCATCGCCGTCTCCGGGCGGAAGGTCCTGCCGCCGCGCGAGGAGGGCCGTCCCCTCTACCTGTTCAAGTGAGCGAACCCGTCACGTGAGCGCCGCGCCGCCCGTCTTCGGGATCCGCATACCCCCGTGCGCCGATGCCCGGACGGCCGGCGCCGCGGCCCGGGCCGCCGAGGAGGCCAACTTCGAGATCGCCTGGTACCCGGACTCGCAGTTCCTCTGGCGCGACGTCTGGGCCACGCTGGCGGTGGCCGCGCTCGAGACCCGCACCATCCGGGTCGGCTCGTGCGTCACGACCTTCGAGACCCGGCACCCGAGCGTGACCGCGGCAGCCACGCGCACGATCGCCGAACTGGCTCCGGACCGCACGATTCTCGGCGTGGGCAGCGGGGACAGCGCCATCAAGCTGCTCGGCATGAAGCCCACCCGGCTGGCCGGGATGCGCCGGAACATCGAGGCCGTGCGCCGGCTGCTCGACGGCCTACCGGCGGACTACGGCGGGCGGGAGATCCATCTCCACGGCTCCGAGCCGACGCCGGTCCCGGTCTACATGGCCGCCACCGGCCCGAAGGCCCTGCAACTGGCCGGCGAGATCGCCGACGGCGTGATCGTGCTGGCAGGCCTGGCGCCGCCGCTGCTGGAGCAGGCACTCGGCAACATCAGCACCGGCGCGGCGCGGGCCGGCCGATCACTCGAGGATCTGGACGTCTGCGTGGGGACGTTCTGCCACATCACCGATGATCCCGACGAGGCGGCACGCGTCACCAAACCCGTCTGCGTGGGTCTGGCTCAGGTGGGCGCAACCGGTGCCCTGCGCCTCGCCGGGATCGACATCGACGTTCCGGCGGTGGTACCCGACGTCTATCCGGACATGACACACGCCGAGGACTGGATGCACGCCGCCGAAGTGGCCGGACGCTGGGTCAGCGACGAGGACGGCCGACGCTACGCCGAGACGTTCTGCCTGGTCGGAACGGCAGCAGAGGTCACGGAGCGGCTGCAGCAGGCCCGCGACGCCGGTGTCAGGAACTTCTACATTCGAGGCTTCCCGTCCTACGAGCTGCCCCTGGATCTGATCGACGTGTTCGGGTCCGACATCATCCCGGCGATCACGTGAACCCGGTCGACGTCCTGATCATCGGGGCCGGTGCCTCGGGAGCCGTCGCGGCCAGGAGGTTGGCCGAGGACGGCTTCGACGTGATGTGCCTCGAGCAGGGCGAGCGATCCGATCCGGGCGCGTACCGCGGCGCCTACGACGACTGGGAACTCACCGGACTGAAGCAATGGACCTGGGACCCGAACATCCGCCGGGCCCCTGCCGACTATCCCGTCGACGTCAGCGAGTCCGACATCGACCCGCTCATGTTCAACGGGGTGGGCGGCAGCACCGTGCAGTTCGCCGCCCAGTGGCCCCGCCTGGCGCCGTCGGATTTCCGGGTCCGGACGCTGGACGGCGTCGCCGACGACTGGCCGCTGACCTACGAGGAGCTCCAACCCTTCTACGAACGCTCCGACGTGGATTTCGGCGTCTCGGGGCTGGGCGGCGATCCCGCCTACCCGCCGGGAGCCGAGCCTCCGCTGCCCCCGTTGCCGCTACCCGACGTGGCGACCGACATCGCCCGGGCGCACAACCGGCTCGGCTGGCACTGGTGGCCCGGCACCAACGCCATCGCCTCCCGGCGCTACCGGGGGCGGCGGCCCTGCGTCCAGCGCGGCACCTGCGCCTGGGGCTGCGGGGAGGGCGCCAAGGGATCAACCGACCAGACCCATTGGCCGGACGCGGAGCACTTCGGCGCCCGTCTGGTGACCGGCGCCCGCGTGCGGGAGATCACGGTCAACGGCCGCGGCCTCGTCACCGGTGCGCTCTACGTCGACCGCGACGGCCGGCAGCGGCACCAGCCGGCCTCGGTCGTGATGGTCGCCGCCAACGGGATCGGCACGCCGCGCCTGCTGCTGCTGTCGAAGAGCGCCGGGTTCCCCGACGGCCTCGCCAACCGCTCCGGCCTGGTCGGCAAGCGGCTGATGATGCACCCCTTCGGCACCGTGATCGGGCTGTTCGACCGCCACTGGCCCAGCTGGCAGGGGCACTGGGGCCAGAGCCTGCAATGCATGCAGTTCTACGAGACCGACCCGGAGCGGGATTTCGTGCGCGGCGCCAAATGGGGACTGCAGCCCACCGGTGGCCCCCTCGGCGCCGCCCTGGGCTTCGGCGGGGATCCGGTCTGGGGGACCGCACTGCACGAGCGGGTCCGTACCAACCTCGGCCACTCGATCATGTGGGGCATCATCGGCGAGGACCTGCCCGACGAGGCCAACCGGGTGACCCTCGACGATGAACTGGTCGACCCCGGCGGCATCCCGGCGCCCCGGATCCAGTACCGGGTCTCGGAGAACTCCCGGCGGCTGTTGAAATTCCAGGCTGCCCGGGCCGCCGAGTCCCTCAGCGAGGCGGGCGCCTACGAGACGGTCGTCACCCCCCAGGTGCGCGGCACCGGCTGGCACCTGCTGGGGACGGCCCGGATGGGCGACGACCCCGAGACCTCCGTCGTGGACCGCTGGTGCCGGAGCCACGACGTCGAGAACCTCTACGTGATCGACGGCAGCATCTTCGTGACCTCCGGTGGTGTCAACCCCACCGCCACGATCTCCGCCCTGGCCCTGCGGGCGACGGAGCGCCTGACGAAAGTGCGCCGGGAGCAGCGGGTGCCATGACGATCGGGAGCTTGTCATTCCGAAGAAGGCCTGAACCCACATGCGGGCGTCGCGCCCGGCGGGTGCCATGACGGACGTGCAGCAGGCCGAGGGCTTCGACGAGGCGTTCCGCGCCCGGCTGGCGCGGATCGCCGACGTTCTGGTGCCGCCATACCAGGGGATGCCCGCGGCCAGTTCCGTCGGGATCGCCGGGGACCTGCTGGACAAGGCGCTTCGAGCACGTCCCGACCTGGCCGCCGACTGCCGGCGCGCCGTGCGCGACTGCACCGACCCTCCCAGCCCCGAGGCACTCGAGCAGCTCGCCGCCACCGATCCCGACGGCTTCAGCGCGCTGATGGTGCTGGTGCTGGGCGGCTACTACATCAGCACCGAGGTCAGGAAGCTGCTTCACTACGCGGGGCAGGAGGCGCTCCGCATCGACATCGGGGAGCTTCCGACCTACATCGAGGAGGAACTCCTCGACGAGGTGGTCGAGCGCGGCCCGATCTATCGAACAATTCCACCCGACGATTCACCGAGCTAAGGGGGACATCGTGGTAACCACTCGCTACGGCACCAGACCAGTGAAGATCGAGCAACTCACCGGGCCCTACGAACCGCATGGGCAGCCCGATCCGCATCTCGGCCAGCCGCTCCAGCTCGGGCTCTTCGCCTGGAACATCCAGGGGGGTTCCACCGGCTCCAAGGCCGTACTTTCCGACCCCGATCGCTTCCAGAACTACTGGAAGTGGCCGCTGGCCTCGAAGCTGATCACCGAGGCCGAGCGGGTCGGCTTCGACTACCAGGTTCCGTTCGCCCGCTGGATCGGCCAGGGAGGCGACACCGACTGGAACGAGACCTGCCTGGAATCCCTCACCGCGGCGGCGGCCGCCTCCTCGATCACGAGTCGCATGCTGCAGTTCTCCACGGCCCACAGCAACTACGAGTTCCACCCGTTCCACTTCGCCAAGTTCGGGGTGACCGTCGACCACATCTCCGACGGGCGCTGGGGACTCAACATGGTCACCGGCTACTCGGCCAAGGAATACGCCGCGTTCGGCCACCTCGAGCCGCCCGAGCACGACGAGTCGTACCGCCGCGCCGACGAGTTCTTCACGCTCGTCAAGGCGCTGTGGGCCTCCGATGTGCCGATCATCTTCGAGGGCGAGTACTACCAGTGCTACGGCGCCTACGTGAACCCGAAGCCCACACGCAAGCCGCGCCCGCTGCTCATGCAGGCCGGGCAGTCCCCGGTCGGCATCGACTTCGCCTGCCGGCACGCCGAGTGGATCTTCCAGATCCAGCCCCAGATCGAGAACTACCGGACCGTCGCCAAGGACATCCACGACAAGGCGGCCTCCTACGGCCGGAGGGTTCTCGTGGCCACCCAACTGTGGCCCATCATCGACAAGACCGACGCCGCCGCGCAGGCCACCGCCGAATGGATCGCCGAGGAGATCGACCATCAGGCCACGATGAACTTCATCCAGTCGGCCAAGCGGCAGCACATCTCCTCCACCTTCGGGTGGATCGAGGCGGAGGAGGAGAGCGCCGACCCCTACGGCGGCATCGGCCGGGACCTCTTCATGCGCATGGGTCTGGGCATCGGCGCCCACCAGTTCGTGGGCAGCTACGACACGGTGGCCGAGATGCTGCGGGAGCTCTACGACGCGGGCATCGAGAGCGCCCTGATCTCGTTCTTCGACCCGTTCCTGGGCCTGCAGCAGATGGAGGAAGAGATCTTCCCCCGGCTCAAGAAGATGGGCCTGCGCCGCTAGATGATCGGGGTTCCCACGTTCGACGAGGGCAGCGTCGAGCGGGTGCTTCGCCCGCTGTTGGAGACGCCTTCGGAGCAGACGGACCTGTTCGAGGACGACCCACTGATCAGGGCGTTCCTGCAGACGGTGGTCGTACCTCAACTCGAGCAACTCGGACTGCACACGAACACCGACGAGGCCGGCAATGTGATCGCCGAGATCGGCAGCGGTGACGCGCCGGGGTTGGTGTTGTTCTGCTATGCCATGACGCATCCGGCGGGCCGCATGGTCGATCCGTTCACCGCGAGCCGGATCGCGGGTGAGGACGGTGTGACTCGGCTACGCGGCCGGGGTGCCAGCGAGCAGATGGGGGCGCTGGCGGCCGCGATCCTGACCGCCGGAACCTTGTCCCAGCGGGCGGCAGACCTGGCGGGGCCGCTCGTGCTGTGCGTCTCGCCGGCGGGTGAGACCGGGCGCCATGACACGGCCCGCAGCTTCCTGGCCGGCTACGGGGAACGGGGCGCGCCGGCGGCCTGCATCGTGGGGATCGGCACCGACAACGCCATCTGCGTCGCCAACAAGGGACGTGTCGACGCCACCATCCGCGTGGCCGGGCTGGCGGGGCACAGTTCCATGCCCTGGCGCACCAAGAACGCCATCGAGGGCGCGCGCCGGGTGCTGAGATGCCTCGACGGGATCGCGCTCGCCGGCGACCACCCGCATCTCGGGCAGCCGACGCTCACCCCCACGGCCGTGCACAGCAGCCCCAACGCCACGCACACCGTCCCCGATCTCGTGGAGATCACCGTCGACCGGCGACTGCTGCCGGGCGATGATCCGGAGGAGGCCCTGGCGGACATCCGCGAGGCCGTGGAGGGGATCGACGGCTGGGACATCGAACTCGAACCCGGACCGCTGATGTATCCGTCCGACGTTCCGCCCGACTCCCCCTTCGTGGAGGTGCTGCGGGCGGCGTTCGCGGCCGCCGGACACCCCGACCCGCCGCTCACCTACTCGCACGGCTGCATCGACGCCGGGCTGTTCTCGAGCCGCGGCATCCCCGCCGTCATGCTGGGGGCAGGCGAGCAGGAGATGTGGCACACGATCGACGAGTCGGTCAGCCTCGAGGCCGTGGCGCTCTCGGCACAGGTCTACACGGCGACGGCCCTGGACCTCCTGACCTGACCGGCTAGGAATCCAGGAAGGCGGCCGCCTCCTCGAAAGGCTGCAGGGGCAGGCGCAGGAGGCACGCCCCGACCTGGCCCCGTCCGGGCTCCCGGTGGGCCAAGCCGGCGTTGGCGAGGGGTGCGATCCCCGTGGCCGACACCTTCTGCACGTCGATCCCGATGGGCGTCCCGCGGAAGCCCTCGGCGGGGATGAGGAACCGCGAGCTGGCACCCCGGCAGATGCCGCGCAACTCCTCGACGGTCTCCGAGGCCGTCAGCGGATCGCCCCCGACGAAGGAGACGATGGCCGGCGCAGCCGAGAGGGCGAAGGCGCCGAGGCCGACGGTCTCGGTGATGAACGAATCGCCGAGCACCGGTGAGGCATCGGCCTGCACATAGCCCTCGAACAGCTTGGGGGCGCCGATCAGGGAGTCGGTCAGGAACCAGCGGTCACCGGCACCGCTGACCCTGATCCCGAGGCTGGTGCCGTTGGACGACATCGCCGTGACGACACCCGGATCGCCGGCGCGGTGGACCGCGTCGGCGACGGCCTTCGCCGCCGCGATGCTGAGCGCCAGGAAGAAGTGCGGGTTGGCCCCCATGTAGGACAGCACGTCGACCGCATCCCGGCGATCGGCGGCAGCGGTGATCGCCGGGGCCAGACGAGCCAGAACCGCGGCGCTGGAAGCCACGTTCCGGTTGTGGCACTCGTCGCCGCGCCGGAGCCCCTCCGCCCAGAGGTCGACCATGTCCAACCCGCCCACCTCGCCGATGGCCGCGTCGAGAACAGGGCAGGCGACCGCCGCCATCCAGCGAAGCCGCTCCAGGGTCGCCGGATCGTAGGAACCGAAGCGCAGCGCCCGGCCGAGTCCCTCGTTCAGGGGCGAGAACGCCCGGGAGCCGCTACCGGTCTCCATGACCACGACCGGCATGGAGGGCGTGACGACCCCCGCCATGGCCCCGACTCCGCCGTTGTCGTGGCAGGAGGCCAACGCCAGGCCGCCCCCGTCGAGAATCCCGGCGGCCGCCTCGGGAGAGTCGGCCTCATCTTCGAGCATCAGCGCCCCGATGAGGGCGCCACGGAGGGGACCCACGATGTCCGCGCCGCCCAGCGGCGGGCCGGCGTGCAGGTACCGGCGCTCGCCGACCGCACCGATCACCTCACGGGCCGGGCGGACGCCGATCGCCGTCACCCGCGTCGAGTCGAGCGCCCCCACCGCCGTCATCGCAGCCCGATCCGTCATGGCCCCCGGCCGGCACGACCGGCCACCACCGGCCCACCGGCGCCGGACGCTTGCCCGGGTCGCCAAGACCCATGTGGCGCCACGACCGGGAGTCGCCGCGTCACGGAGAACGTCGCCGCGCCGTTGTCACGAGTTCGAGGACTGCATCAACTCGGCGAGTCTCGCCGGGCTGAGCGGGGCCTCGGTGATCTCGATGCCGATGGCGTCGGATACCGCGCCGATGATCGCCGCCGCCGCGGGGACGCAGCCCGCCTCCCCGACTCCCTTGACACCGAGAGGGTTCAGCGGCGAGAGCGTCTCGACATGTTCCACCCCGAACGTGGGCAGTTCCGCCGCGGACGGGATGAGGAAGTCGGCGAATCCGGCGTTGCGGAGTTGCCCGTCTCCGTCGTAGTGCATCCGCTCGTAGAGCGCCCCGGCGATGCCTTGCGCCGTCCCTCCGTGGACCTGACCCTCCACGACAGCCGGGTTGATCATCCTTCCGCAATCGTGGACGATCATGTAGCGGAGCAGGCGGACCTCGCCGGTCTCGACATCAACCTCCACGACGACAGCGTGCGCGCCGCTGGCGAACGTGGCATGCCTCGGGCTGTTGTAGGCCGTCGCCTCCAGGCCGGGAGCGACCTCGGAGACGGGGGGTGCCTCCGCCTCGCCCCCGTCGCCGATGAACTGGGTGGCGGCCAGAGCCTCCTTGCTGAAGGCGTAGCGCAGCGGGTTGGCGAGGACGGCGATCTGGCGGAGCGGGACGCGGACGTCCGGTGAGCCCCGGACCGACACGTGGCCGTCCTCGAAGATGATGTCCGCCTCGTTCGCCTCGAGGATGCGGGCGGCGATCTGCGCGGCCTTCGCCCGCACGAGCTCCGACGCCTGGGCTACCGCATTGGAGGCCACGACGCCGATCCGGCTGGCGAACGTTCCCGTGGCCCACTTGAACTGGCGCGTGTCACCTGTGCGCACGACGACGTCGGCGAAGGGAACCTGCAGGACCTCCGCCGCCACCTGGGCGAGGATCGTGGCGTGCGCCTGGCCCTGGGTGGAGATGCCCGTCGTGACGAAGACCTTGCCCGTGGGCTCCACGTGGACCCGCGCTCCCTCGTAGGGCCCGCTGCCGGTGCCCTCCACATAGCAGCCCAAGCCGATGCCGATCCGTCGCCCCTCGGTGAGTGCGGCGGCCTGCTCGGCGGCGAATCCCTCGTAGCCGACGGCCTCCAGCAGCTTGTCGAGACCCGCTGGATAGTCACCGCTGTCATAGGTGGTCGTCAGGCCGTCCTCGTCCATCAGCCCGACGACGTAGGGGAACTCGTCGGGCTGGATGAAGTTCCGCCGGCGCACCTCGGCCCGGTCGATCCCCAGGTCCCGGGCGATCAGGTCGATCACCCGCTCCATCACGAAGGCCCCCTGAGGCATGCCGGCACCGCGGTACGGCGTGACCGGCACCGTGTTGGTGTACACCACGTGCATCTCACTGCCGTAGTTGGGGAGTTTGTACGGGCCCGGCAGGCGGGAGGCGGTCACGATCGGGATGATGATCCCGTAGGGGCAGTAGGCGCCCGCGTCATGGATGAACTCGTCGTGCAGGCCGAGGATGCGGCCGTCGTCGTCGAAGCCGACCCGCACCTCGTGCCACTGGGCGCGCTCGTGGTTGGAGGCGACGAAGTGCTCGACACGGTCCTCGATGAACTTGACGGGGCTGCGGAGTTGCAGGGCCGCCCACGGGACCAGGATCTCCTCGGGGTAGAAGACGGGCAGCTTGACCCCGAACCCCCCGCCCACGTCGGGAGCCACCACGTCCACCTCGTGCTCGGCGAGTTTCAAGTAGGTCGACAGGCCCGCCCGGACGGTGCTGGGGGCCTGCGAGGTGTCGTAGACCAGCAGATGGCCGAACTCGTCAGGGATCGCCACCACGCCGCGGCACTCCATGGGTGCGGCCGCGCTGCGCTCCACCCAGAACCGCCGCACGAGGCTGCGCGGCGCGGCGGCCAGGGCGGCCTCCACGTCGCCGTGCTCCTGGACGAAGTGCGCCGCCACGTTGCCGGTCATGTCGGCGTGGGTGAGGTCGTCCCCGTGGTAGGCGGCCAGCGGGCCCACCACCGCAGGTTGCCGCTCGTAGGTCACCTCCACCAGCTCGGCGGCGTCCTCCGCCGCATACCGGCTCGTGGCGACGATCATCGCCACGGCCTCTCCCACGAAGTGCACGTACTCCGCGGCCAGCGGGAACTGGGTTCGCGGCTCGGTCAGGTTGGGATTGGGGATAAGCAGCGGCAGCGCCTGCCGGCCGAGCTCACCCAGGTCGCCGGCGGTGTAGACGGCGATGACGTCGGGCCGCGCAGCCGCCGCAGCGGTCTCGATGCCGAGGATGCGGCCGTTGGCACACGTCGAGCGGACCATGGCCACGTGCAGGCAACCGGGTGGCTCGATGTCGTCGATGAACGTGCCGTGACCCTCGAGGATGCGCCGGTCCTCGGACCGCGGAACGCGCTCGCCGATCAACCGCGTCGTCACCGGTTCCCCCCTTCAGTTGTCCCTACACGGTCCCCGCCGGAACCGGTGTCCCGTCCGGCAATACCGCCGGCTCGGACTCGCGCCTGACTCCGGATCTGCTCGGAAGGGTCAGTTGACCGACACGGCCTCGGGGTCGTCCGACAGAAGCAGCCGCAGGTCCAGTAGCACGTTCGTGAACTCCGTGCGCGAGACCAACTCGCGCATGCCGATCTCGCCGAGCTTGCCGTCGATGAGGGCGAGCGCCTGATCACGATTCGTGGATTCTTCCGTGGTGACGGTGGCGGCGGTTTCTGTCATGTCCCGATCCTATTCCCTTGCACCGCCGGCGTGCGAGGTGCCGGTCCTCGCCCGTCACCCCTCTCGCCGGCGACCGTCCGGTTCGGTGGTTGTCGGTCTGGAATGCCACAGTATCGGACAGAGGTGAGACATGGTGACCGAACCGAGCATTGCCGTCTATGAGTCCTGCGCGCAGGAGTGGATGAACCGCCGCACGCGCCAGTACGCCGACCGGCTGGAGCAGTTCGCGGACCGCGTGGCGGCAGGGCCTGTGGCCACCGGGCCGGTTGCAGACCTGGGCTGCGGGCCGGGATGGCACGTCGGTGGCCTCCCGCAGCCGGCGCTGGCGCTGGACGCCAGCCGGTCGATGCTGGCCGAAGTGGACAATCCGATGCGGGTGGCCGGCGATCTCCGCGCCCTGCCGCTGCGGGACCGCTGCCTGCGGGCAGCCTGGGCGTCGCGGTCGTACATCCACCTGGCCCGATCCGAGGTGCCGCTGGCCCTGGCCGATCTGCACCGGGCGCTGGTACCCGACGCCACTGTGGAACTGCATCTCTTCGAGGGTGACGCCGAGTGGGACGAGCACCCCGACGACGACTTCCCGGGGCGGCGCTTCTCACGCTGGCCGGTGCCGTGGCTGGAGGACGTGCTGGTGGGCGCGGGATTCGAAGTCGGGGGCATCGAACGCCGCAAGAAGGTCCTGCTGGTGGCCGCCCGGCGCCTGCACACGCTGGCCGACACTGTTGCGCCCGGCATGCGCATGCTCGTGTGCGGACTGAACCCCAGCGTGTACGCGGCGGACGTGGGGGTGGGGTTCGCCCGAGGCACAAACCGCTTCTGGCCGTCAGCCCTCGCCGCCGGCCTGGTGAGCCGCGACCGCGACCCTCGCCACGCCCTCGTCGCCCACGGGGTCGGCATGACCGACCTGGTGAAACGCCCGACCCGCCAGGCCGCCGAGTTGACCGCCGCCGAGTACAGCGAGGGTCTGCAGCGCCTCGAGCGCCTCGCCGAACGGCTCGAACCCCGGGTGATCTGCTTCGTGGGCCTGGCCGGCTGGCGGGCGGCTGTGGATCGCCGGGCCACTCCCGGACTCCAGCCTCGCCGCATCGGCGGCCGCCCGGCCTACGTGATGCCCTCCACCAGCGGCTTGAACGCGCGCACGTCGCTCGGCGAACTCACCGCCCACCTGCGGGCGGCCGCCTCGCTGTAGTCGGCCCGCCAAGAGCAACGGGCGATAGCAGCGCGCTGCCGGCACGAGCTCGAACCCGCAGGGCGGCCGACCTCGGTTCGAGTCCGGCGAGCTCCCGCCGGACTGATGATCCGGGCGGTTCAGGCCCGCGGCGGTCGGCGGGTCAGGGCCGCCGCCGCGGCACGGTCGGCCACAACGGTGACGCACGGGTGAAGCTGCAGGACCGAGGCTGGGACGGCGGTCGTCACCGGTCCTTCCACGGCGGCGCGCAGGGCTGCGGCCTTTGACTCGCCGGCGGCGACGAGGAGCAAGTGCGCCGCCCGAAGGATCGTGCCGATGCCCTGGGTGATGGCCCGGCGAGGCACGTCGGCGGGATCGTCGAAGAAGCGGGCGTTGTCGCTCCGGGTCTGCTCGCTGATCGTCACGACACGGGTGGTGCCGGTGAGCGACGCGCCGGGTTCGTTGAAGGCGATGTGTCCGTTGCGGCCGATTCCCAGGATCTGGAGGTCGACCCCGCGCGACAGCCGGCGGTCGTAGCGGGCGCACTCGGCTGCCAGGTCGGCTGCCGCAGGATCGGGACCGGCCACGGCGCCGGATGCGAAGTCCACGTGGTCCACCAGGAGCCGTCTGATGACGTTGCGGTAGGCCTTCGGATGCTCGGGCGGCAGCCCCAGGTACTCATCCAGCAGGAACGCCCGCACGCCGGCGAAGCTGAGACCCTCGGAGCGGTTGCGCCGGACCAGCTCGCCGTAGAGCCCCGCCACCGAGCCGCCGGTAGCCAGCCCCAGAAGCGGTGACGGCGCCGCCGACAAGCCGTCCTGCACCACATCGGCTGCCAGCGTGGCCAACTCCTCGCCGCTATGGGCCACCAGCAGCCGCAGCCCGGTCGAGGGGGGACGACCGCTCACAGGTCCGGCCGGGCCCACGACACCGCCGCCGGCCAGACGTGACCGAGACTGATCACCGCCGAGCAGTCCCGGCACCCGGCGCCGCTGCGGTGAGGGGGATGCGCCGGCGGGCGCCGGTCACTCAGTCGCCGCCGCACCTGTGATGAAGGCCACGAGGTCGTTCTTGGTGACCTCGTCGACGGGTGCTTCGGCAGTCTTGCGGCCCTGGCGCAGTACGACGGCGTGATCGCAGACGTCGATGACACGATCCATGTTGTGGGTGATCAGCAGCACCGCCACGCCGCCGTCGCGCAGGTTGCGGATCAGATCCAGGACACGCGCCGTCTGCTCCACTCCCAGGGCCGCGGCGGGCTCGTCGAGCAGCACGATGCGCTGGCCCCAGGCCACGGCCCGCCCGATGGCGACGGCTTGGCGCTGCCCGCCCGAGAGCAGCCCCGCCGCCCGGCGCAGCGACGGGATGCGGATGTCCAGGCGCCCCAGGGTGGCCTCGCACTCGGCGCGCATGCGTTTGTGGTCCAGCAGCCCCAGGCGCCGGCCGATGGGGCCACCCCGCAGGAACTCCCGGTTCAGGAACAGGTTGGCCGCCACATCGAGCGTGTCGATGACCGCCAGCGTCTGGTGCACGGTCTCGATGCCGAGACCGCGAGCCGCATCCGGCGACGGGATCGCCCGCCGCACCCCGTCGATGCTGATGGCGCCGGCGTCGGGCTGGTACACACCCGCCAGGCACTTCACCAGCGTGGACTTGCCGGCACCGTTGTCGCCCAGGAGGGCTGTGACGCGGCCGTAGTGCAACTCGATCGCCACGTCCTCGAGGGCCTGCACCGCCCGGAAGGCCTTGGAGATGCCCTCGGCGACCAGCGCGGGCGTGCTCGCCGTTTGCCCCTGCCGGCCGGGTGCCACGGTCACCGGATCCCTCTCTGCTCCGGAGCCCCGCACCCGCCGGGTGCTCGGCTCACGAGATTCCCCGCCCCAGGGGCCGGCCGAGGGTGTCCCAGCAGCCCACAACCGCCGGGGCTCCGACCGCCACCCCGCTGAGCCCCACCACGGCGGCACGCGTTACGAAGGCCTGCGCCCGGAACCCGCAAACGACGGTGTCGCCCTCGCGGACCTGCCTGCCCGATGGCGGGTGCAGTCGGGCGTAGTAATCGATGCCGGCAGGATCGGGGAAGTCCATGTCCACGGGCTCCAGATCCAGGTCGGCAGGGTCGGCGGCCACCAGCGCCCTGGGGCTGTAGGGAGCGAAGACAGGATCGATGTAGAGACCCCCACCGAAGCACAGCGGCACGCCGGCGTGGAGGTGCGACACCTCGCTGAGGTAGCAGATCGCCGGCACCTCCGGCAGATCCCTGACCGCATGCAGGGGCGTGGTGCCGGTGAGACCGTGGCCGGGCTCCACCTGCGTGGCGCCCGCCTCGGCGAGCTGGCCCAGAACGGCGGTCGAGGTGGTGCCGGGGGCGTTGATCTCGACGGCGGCACCTGCTCCGAGGTGGCGGCGCGCCACATCGGCGGCACGCGCCAGGGTCTCGACGTTCCGCGTCGTCCGGGCACCCCCGGTCTCGGGGTCGAACAGCAGCGCCGGGAACGTCGTCAGTCCGGCGAAACGCGCTCCCGGCATCGCCTCCAGCCGCCGGATCATCGCGGGGAGATCCTCCAGCGGGACACCGCCCTCGTGACCCGGGTAGAACTCGTCGCCGCCGGCGTGGACGCGGACCAGCAGATTCTGGGTCCGTCCCGCGGCAGCGGAACTGGAAGCGGCCTCGGCGGCCTTGACGTCGCTGAACACCGTCCAGAAGTCCGGTTCCAGCGCCGCCGCTTCCGGTGCCTCGGCACGGGGCACCTGCACGAGATGGCCCAGATGGCCAAGCCGGTGCCCGTTGGCCGCGATCGCCCGGGCACAGGCCATGTCCACGGCCACGAAGCCGTCCGCACCGCCAGCCGCCATGGCGTCGAGCGCGCCCGGCGCCCTCCCCACCTGCTTCGTCATGGCGAGGACCGTGAGGTTGCGGCGATGCGCCTCGGCACACAGCCCGGCGGTGTTGGCGGCGATGGCGTCGAGGTCCAGCACGTAGCTGTTGGCCGGAATCTCCCCGGTCTGATGCAATGCCACAGCGGCTTCCAGGAACGAGGCGTTGCGCCGGCGCAGCACGTCCAGGAACATCGCTCCGACCTCCTAGCGCTCGCGCCGCTCGCGCATGCTGACGGCCACCGCCAGCACGATGATGACCCCGCGAGCGATCATCTGATCCGCCACGCGCAGCCCCATGAGGATCAGGCCGTTGTTGAGCATCGCCATGATGGCGGCGCCCACGACGGCGCCCGCGACCGATCCCCGCCCGCCGAACAGGCTGGTCCCACCGATCACCACGGCGGCGATGACGGTGAGCAGATCGTTCTCACCGAGATCGTGGCGCCCGATGGCCAGCCGCCCGGCGAGCAGCACGCCGGCGAAGGCCGCCGCGGTGGCGCTGGTGACAAGGGCGCTGATGCGGACCCGGTCAGTGCGGATGCCGAGCGCGTTGGCCGCCTCCCGGTTGGCGCCGGTCGCCAGCACGTGGCGCCCCCAGCGGAGGTGGCGCAGCGCCACGTGGCCCACCACCAGCGCGACGACGGTCCAGATCAGCAGCGAGGAGACCGGACCCGCGGATCCGGCCCCGAAGACGGCCGAGAAGGTGTCGTTGCGGATGGGGTAGGACTGCAGGTTGTTCATGTTGCGGGCGATCCCGCTGATCACCCCCAGCATCCCGAGCGTCACGAGGAACGACGGGATGCGGACCTTCACGGCGATGAGACCGTTGAGGAGGCCCGCGGCGACACCCACGCCGACCGCCGCCAGCGTCCCCGCCAGGAACCCCGCCGCCGTCACGACCTCCGCCGCCACCAGCGACGACAGCGCCACGACCGAGCCGACGGAGAGATCGATCTCCGCGGCGGCCAGGGCGAACGTCATCCCCACCGCCATCACGGCGATGGGTGCCGCCTGGCGGCCGATGTTGAGCAGGTTCGCCGAACTCAGGAAACCGTCGTTCCGCAGGATGATGGCGAAGGCCGCCAGGATCAGTGCGAACGCCAGGTAGACGACGTACTGCTGGAGATCGGTGTCGCGCCGGCGTGCCCGGCCACCGCCGGGGGGAGGCGGCAGCCGGGCCAGCCGGGCTCGGAGGCTGCTCACGAGAGCGATCCTCGCTCCCATGGGTGTGTGGTCAGGTGATCACCCGAGGGCGTCGAGCACGGCCTGCGGTGGATCGGTGGCGAGTGACTGCCGATAGGCCTCGACGATATTGTCCGCCGTGACGGCAATGGCAGGCACCACCACGAAGGCGGGTGCGGGCTTGCCCAGCAACCCGTAGGCGCCCTCGACGGCCATCGTGCGACCGAGGTCGTACGCCTCGTCCGCAGCGATACCGACGACGTTGCCGCCCTCCACGAGATCGAGCGAGACGTTGGTGTCGAGATCGAGGGTCACGACCGCCACGTCGGATGCGCCGGCGGCCCGCAGCGCGGCCAGCACTCCGTCGGCCGGGCCGGCGGACCACGGGGCGTAGATGCCGTCGAGATCGGGGTAGCGCGTCAGCAGTGTCGAGGCGATCTCCTCCGCCGCGGCGGGATCGGCCAGGCCCTGGGAGGCCACGATCTCCATGTCGGGATAGTTGCCCTCGATCCACGCCTTGAACGCCTGGTCACGCTGGTTGGTGACGTAGTAGGGGGCATCGTGGAAGATGAACCCCACTTCGCCCTCGCCGCCGAGGGCTTCCGCCAGCAGATCGGCGGCGGCGATGCCCATGGCCGCCAGGTCGTCGGTCACGAGTCCCACGTAGTCGACACCCTGCACGTAGCCCTCCGGCACGTTGCTCAAGAACACCAGCTGCACGCCGGCATCGACGGCGGGGCGGAACGCTTCGGCCCCGGACACCGGGTCGAGCACCAGGCTGATGATGATGTCCGGGCTCTGCGCCATGACGGTCTCCACGTCGTTGGCCTGCTGAGCGGCGTCGAAGGAGGCGTTCGTCTCGGCGATCACCTCGATGCCCAGGTCGGCGAAGGCGTCGCGGGCGCCCTGGCTGACGGCATCGGTGAAGGCCCCGGCGGTGTGCCACAGCAGCGCCGCGGTGTAGCCACCCGCTCGCACCTCGTCGGCCTCGGCGTCGCTGAGGCTGATCTCCGCCGAGGAGGTGGCCTCCTCGCCGCCCGGTCCCTGCGTGACAGGCGCCTCGAAGGCGGGCGCAGGTGGCGGTTCGGGCGGAGGTGCCGGTGGTTCAGGCGCAGGCGCGGGCGGCTCCGGGGCCGGCGCCGGTGGCTCGGGTGCAGGAGCCGGTGGCTCCGGTTCCGGCGCAGGCGCAGGCGCGGCCGGCTCGGGGGCCGGCGCAGGCGCGGGTTGCGGGGCCGACGTTCCGGAGTCGTCATCCCCACCGCAGGCTGCGGCGACCAGGCCGAGAACGGCCAGCATCGCAACAGCTGTCAACAGTCGCAGTCTTCTTGGTTTGGCTTTCATTCACCCCTCCTAACCAGGTGTTGTCTGCAGCTTCTGTACGCCGCACCACGACGCCACGAAGTGCGCCAGGCTGCGGGTCGCAGATATGAGTTCCTCGATCGCCAGACGCTCGAAGGGCGTGTGACAGTTGGAGATGTCGCCCGGGGCGAAGTAGACGCCGGGGATGCCCAGCGCACGCAGGAACGGCTTCTCGGACCAGTACGGGGCGCCCTCGATGCGTGCGGCCCGCCGAGTGGTGGCCTCGATGGAGCGTCTCAAGCCGACGACCCCGCGATGGTTGGCGGAGATCTCGTCGGCAGTACCGCCGAGGGCGTGATCGCGTGGCGCACTGAACGCGACCTCGGAGACGACCCCGTGGCGCTCCGCCACCGACTCGCTGATCCGCTCGATCGCCCTCGCGGCCTCGGCAAGGTCCTCCCCCGGCAGTGCCTTGCGGATGAGCGACAGTTCGAAGCGGCCCGGCACGGCGATGTTCCCCCCAGCTGAAACGCTGGTGACCAGCAGGAACGCTTCGCCGAGCAGTTCATGCGAGCCGCTGGAGCGAAGCTCCTCGGAGTACCGCCAGAGTTCCGCCAGCAGCGTGTGCCCGGCCTGCAACGCGTCCACACCCAACTCGGGGGTGCCGAAGTACGCCGACCGGCCAACGAGGGAGATGTCGGCGATACAGAAGCCCATCTGGGCCGTGTAGACCGCCGAGGTGGTGGGCTCGGTGTAGATGGCGAAGTCGGCCGGTGCCCCGTGGCCGTCCTCGGTTCCGAACACGTCGCGCACCGCCGCCTGCATGCCCGCCGAGACACCCGTGCCTGGCCGGCCCGATTCCTCGTCGCACACGAACACGGCCCTCACCCGACCGGAGGGCTGCAGGCCGCTCCGGCGCAGGGCGCGCAAGGCCTCGATGACCGCGCAGATCCCGGCCTTCTGGTCGGCGACGCCGCGACCCCAGATCTCACCGTCGACGACGTGGGCGCCGAAGGGATCGGCGAGGTCGGTCCCCTCCCATTCCCGGCGCCAGTCGTCCACCGCCACCGTGTCGAGATGCCCCGCCAGGACGAGCGACCGCCCGTCACCCGGGCGACCGGCGGAGGCATACACGTTGGGGCGCCCCGGTGCCGCATCGGAGGTGCGGACCTGCTCCCAGCCTCCTTCGGCAAGCCGGTCACGCACCCACATGGCGAACTCCGCCTCGTCGCCGGTGACGCTGGGAATCCGAGTGGCGCGGCGCACGAGTTCCACCAGGCCTTCGGCGTCGACCGCGTCGGCGACGGCGGCGGCCACGTCGCTCACCGGTGCGCCTCCCGAGGTTCGCGCCCATCCAGTGCCCGCTCGACCAGGGTGTCGCGAAGCGAGCGCAGAGCCAGCGAGATCGCCCCGAGGAACGTCGCTCGCCGACCCAGCGTCGAGGGGGCCAGTTCGGGAGGGTGCGGCAGAAGACCGTCCAGTTCCCCTGCGACCGCCTCCACGAAGACGGGGTTGGCGCCGACGCCGCCTCCGAACACGATCAGCGCCGGGTCATTGATGAGGCACAGGTGCGTCACGGCGAAGGCCATGGCGCCGGCGGCCTGCGACAACGCGTACCCAGCCGCCTCGTCGCCGGCGGCGGCGGCGCTGATGATGTCCGCCACCTCCGCGCCGCGGTCCAGGACGGACGACCGCCCGTTCCCCACGGCCCGGCTGAAGATCCGGCGGATGGCCGGCGCGGAGGCCAGGTCCTCCAGCGTGGCTCGCCCACCGTCATCCGTGGCCCCTTCGGCGGTGGGGAGGAGCAGCGACCCCAACTCGCCGGCGGCTCCCGTGCCGCCGCGGTACAGCTCGCCGCCGATGATGAGTCCCGTGCCGATGCCCGTACCGATCGACACGGCAGCGAAGTCGGGGTGATCGACTCCGGCGCCGGCCTCACCGACCGCCGCCAGGTTGACGTCGTTGTCGACCTGGGTGGGCACACCCAGGCGATCCGACAGGTGCCGCCCGATGTTGAGATCCTCGAAGCCAGGAAGGTTGAGGGCCATCTCCACGCTGTCCGTGGCTGAGCGGTACACCCCCGGCACGCCGACGCAGGCGTTGCGGAGCCGTGCGGGCCCCCGGCCACACTCCTGCAGCAGCCGGAGCGCCGTCTCCGCCACGGCGTCGGCGGCAGCCGTGGCATCCGGCGGGGTCTCGACCATCTGCTCGGCAATCGAGCGCCCCAGCAGGTCGGCCACCCCGACGATGATCTTCGTGGCACCGATGTCGGCCCCCACGACAAGGCTCGAGTCCGGCACGATCTCGTAGAGCGCCGCGGGACGACCGATTCCCCCACTGGGACTGCCGGGATCGGCCATCCGCACGAGACCGGCGGCCTCGAGGTCGCCCACGAGAGTCGAGACAGTGGGTTTCGACAGGCCGGTGGCCCGCGCCACGTCCGCCCGGGAGATGCCGTGCGGGGCGACGTCGAGGACCACATCAACGATTTTCCGGCTGTTGAGCAGCCGGAGCAGGCTCGAATCCGACCGCTCGGACATCGTTTGTCAGTCTAACTTACTAACTATCCCTGTCAAGTAGCCCGCTCGGGCGCTGTTGATGGGTCTGGCCGGCCGGGCGCGCCGGCTACAGCGTGATCTCGGATCGCACGCCGCGGAGGTCCATCTCGAACTCGATCTCGCGGATCGGGGGGCGGGCGGGGATCCAGCAGAGGCCACGGCGGGCGGCCTCGCCGACCGTGGGCAGCACGGCGTCCTCCAGCAGGCCCTCCAGCAGGTGCACCGTGTACACGTCGGTGGTGGTGACCTGGTCCCAGCCGGCGCCGAGGCCCAACAGGCGCTCCTCCATGATGCCGGCCACGTGGCGGGCCTTCTCGCGCATGGCGTCGGGGCCCAACTCGCCCTTGCGGACGATGGTGTCCGCGTCGAGGGCCGCAGCCCGCAGCTCGCCGGCGCCGGCCACAACGAAGGTCAGCGGCGCGTCCGCCCCGGCGGGCGCCGTGTAGGAGAACGCCTGCAGGGAGACGACGCCGGGAGGGAAGCCCTCGGGGGCCACGTTCGTGCGGGCGAGCGGGTTGAGGTCACCCATGTACAGGCCCCAGGAACGGAGCAGGTCGATGTAGCCCCTGTTGAACTCGATGAACCCCGCCATGGTGAAGGGCTCGGGCGAGCGGAGCTGGATCCCGCACAGGGCCTCACGGCCGCGGCCGGCCGCTGCCAGGTGGGCGTCTATCAACTCGAAGCCGTCGCGCCAGGGCAGCGGCGCCTGCAGCGTGGCGTGGACGATCTCGTGGCCCGGGTCGGCGACCACGCCGCACGAGTAGGGATCGATGCCCGACAGGAAGTGGTAGTTGCCTCGGGAGTTGGCTAGCAACTGCATGTGTGTCTCCGTTTCTGGACCGGCGCTGGACAGTAGGCGGCGGATGCACTCGGAACCGCTGCGGGGTGGATTCCGGCCTGCGCCGGAATGACGATCGAGAGGATCGGGGGCAAGGGTCGGCAAGCTCCGGGATGCTCAACCGCTAGGGCAGGGCGGCGTGCAGGATTCGCTCGTAGTCGGCCTCGTCGGTCGGGAAGGTGGCCACCAACCGTCCCTGGCTCATGACGTGGATCACGTCGGTGACGGCGAGCAACTCCTCGAACTCCGAGGACGCCACCACCACGCCGAACCCGACGTCCTGCACCAGCTGCCGGATCAGCGCCAGGATCTCCGTCTTCGCCGCCACGTCGATCCCCTGCGTGGGTTCGTCCAGCAGCAGGACGCTCGGCTTGGACACGAGCGCCCGCGCCAGCGCCAGCTTCTGCTGGTTGCCGCCGCTGAGGTTCCCGGCGAGGATCTCGGTGTTGGCCGGTCGGATGCCGAGCGCATCGACGTACTCCCGAGCCAGTTGCCGCTCCCTGCGGATCCGGCGCATCCCAGCCCGCCTCGCTGTGGAGTGGATGGGCAGCGTGAGGTTCGCCCGGACCGACAGCCCCGGGACGATGGCCGAGGCGCGGCGATCGGCGGGAACGAGCACCACACCCGCCCGGTAGGCATGGCGTACGACCGCCGGGGGAAGACTCTGGCCACCGACGGCGATGCGGCCCCGGTCGTAGCCGTCGACGCCCGCGATGGCGCGCAGCAGGTGGCCGTGACCCGAGCCCTGCACACCTGCCACGCCGACGATCTGCCCGGGGCGCACGCTCATCGTGACGTCCAGGAGGTTGGGATCGCTGGTCAGCCCGTCCACTTCGAGCAGGGGCTTGCCGTTCGTCGCTGCAACCGGCTGAGCTCGCAGCGCCGCCGTCTCGACCCGCTCGAGCGCCTCGGCCGGGCCGGCCGGCTCGCGATCGCCGAGCGTGCTGTCCTTCGTCATCAACGAGACGATCCTGTCCTTGTCGAGTTCGGCCCGGGGGAACGTGCCGACGGCGTGGCCGTCGCGGAGCACCGTGATCCGGTCGGCGATGCCCAGAACCTCGGTCAGCCGGTGGCTCACATAGATGATCGCCTTCTGCTGGTCGCGCAGCACGTGCAGACGCTCCAGCATCGCCGCGGCGTCGTTCTCCGACAGGGCGGCGTTGGGCTCATCCAGGAGGATGACGTCACCCGGGTGCAGCAACGTCCGGGATATCTGGGCCAGCCGCAGCTCGGGGACGCTGAGCTGGGCCGCCGAGGCCGACTCGCTGAACGAGGCGCCGCAGAGGTCGAGCGCCTCCCGGGTGAGCCGCCGCTCCTTGGCGGTGAGCTTGCCCTTGCGGTCGAACGGCCCCTCGAAGCCCAGCAGCATGTTGCGCCCGACGCTGAAGTCGGGCACGGCCTGGACCTCCTGGGGCACGTAGCTGATACCCCGCCGCTGGGCGTCCCGGGGACCGTGGAACACCACGTCGTCGTCGTCGAGTTGGATGCGGCCGGAGTCGGGGCGGATCAGCCCGGCCAGGATCTTCACCAGGGTGGACTTGCCGGCGCCGTTCTCGCCGAGGAGCGCATGGACCTCGCCCCGCCGCACGTCCAGGGACACGTCGTCGAGGGCCTTCACCCCCGGGAACGACTTGGATATCCCCTCCAGATGTGCGGCGGCGGCGCCGGGCGACCGGTGCGCTGCGGTCGCGGCGCGCCGGCTCGGCGCGGTCGCGGACTCAGCCGGTGTCATCGTCCGCCGGATCCGCCACCGGGGCCGCGGCGGGGAGCCGCCGGTCGCGGTCCTCGTCACGACGGGCCAGACCGAGAAGCTGCACGAACGCCGGCAGGACATCGGCCATCCGGCGGATGCGCCCGCCGCGAACCTGGCTGATCAGCACCGCCACGACCAGTGCGACGCCGATGGCCATCTGCTGCTGGAACGTGCTCGTGCCGGTCACGCCCAGCCCCACCGTCAGGCAGGTCATGAGCGCGACACCGAGGAAGACCCCGCTGAGGCGGCCCTTGCCGCCGCCGATGACCGCACCCCCGATCACCGCCGCGGCGATGGACCGCAACTCGTAGCCCGCCCCGAGCCCGGTCTGGCCGACCGACACCCGGGAGGCGGCCATGATCCCACCCGCGCCGGCGAGCATGCCGGTGATCATGTAGGTGACGGTCTCGTAGCGGGCCACGGGTATCCCGGCCAGCCGGCACGTCTCGCGGCTCCCGCCGATGCCGTACACGTACAGGCCGATGCGCGTCCGGCCGGTGAACACCATCGCCAGCAGCAGCACGATCAGCCCGATGCCGATCGTGGAGGGCAGGAACCCCCAGTCGGTGCGCCCGAACCACTGGAACGAGGGATGGTTGGCGATGACCGACGACCCCGCGCTGCGGACGTTGGAGTAGCCGGTCAGGAAGTACAGCATGGCCATGGTGACGACGAACGGGCTGACGCGCAGCTTGGCGATCAGCAGCCCGTTCACCAGGCCGATGGCAGCGCCGACCAGGAGGCCGATGATGATTGCCGCCGCCACCCCGTGGGCCCCCAGCGCCTGGGCGGTGGCGACGCTGGTGAAGCCCATGTTGGCCCCCACCGACAGGTCGAAGCCGCCGACGGTGATGGCGAACATCTGGCCGATCGACACGACCATCAGGATCCCCGCCTGCCGGGCGATGTTCCGGACGTTGTCCGTCGTGGGGTAGATGGACGGCTCGATCAGCGAGAAGACGAGGATCAGCAGCCCCAGGCCCACCAGCAGTTGCAACTCGGTCGAGTGCTTGGTGGCCCAGTCCCGCAGCGAGAGCCGGTGGCTCCCGGCAGCCGCCGACGGGGCGCGCTCGGCGGGCGGGCGGTCAGTCACCGGCGCCCCGACCGAGCATGTGCATCGTCAACTGTCGCTCTCCGGCCCCTCGGCGAGCGGCCCTGCTGGCTGCTCCTGCGGGCTGCCGCCTAGGGCGCCTCCATCAGTTGCCGCAGGCGCTCGGAGGTCTCCGGCGGCCGCGCCGCGGCCCCGGTGAGGTGGGGGTTCTCCGCCGCCCACTGGTCGATGGGGTTCTCGGCGCGGAACTTGGCCGCCAGATCGCCGAGCGTGCGGAAGACCCGCCCGTCGCCCTTCATGTGCTCGACCAGCTCGTCGAACATCTTGAGGCGCGACCCCCGGCCGATGAACTGCGGGTGGCACGTGAGCACGTACATCCCGCCCGGGCAGTTCTCGACCATGTAGTCGAACTCGCCCTGCCACAGCTCCCGCACCTGCGACGGCGTGTTGGGGCCCTGGTTCATGCCCCACACGTACTCCAGCGGCGGGAAGTCGTCGAGCCCCCAACTCGGCGGCAGCTCCACGACGTCGACCAGGTCGCCGAAGACGAACGGCTCGTTCTTGGGGAACTCGTCGCCCGAGCGCAGGTAGTACGGGTAGAAGTCGTTGGCCATGAACGTGGACGAGTAGTCGAGGTCGTACTCGATCATCAGGTCCAGCGTGTTGGGGCTGAAGTCCCATGCGGCGGTGCGGCATCCCGTGGGGCGGACACCGGCGGCCCAGTCGAGCGCCTCGAATCCGAGCTCGAAGTCCCGCCGCTCCTCCTCGCGTGAGAGCTTGGTGGGGTTGCGGTGGCTCCAGCCGTGGTGCCCGATCTCGTGGCCCCCGTCGACGATCTCCTTCACGTAGCTCGGGTACAGGTGGGCCGAGTGGCCCGGGACGAAGAAGGTGGACTGGACGTCGTGCTTCTCCAGCAGCTTGAGCACACGTTTCAAGCCGGGGACGGCGAACTCGCCCCGCGAGCACATGCTGGGTGTCTCCGCCCCGAACGAGCCGAGCCAGAGGCAGATCGCATCGAAGTCGAACGTGAGACAGATCGTGTGTTCTTCGCTGGTCATCTGTGTCCTCCCTGCCTGTGGCTCGGTTCTCTCGGCCCGGTTCTCATGGCCCGGTTCTCGTGGCCGGGGGGTCGGGCCCCCGGGGGGCTAGCCGACCTCGGCCTGCCAGCCCTCGGGAATCAGCTCGATCTGCACCCAGGGCTCGTCCACGTTGGACGGGTCCACGACCGGGAAGGGCACGCAGTTGATGCGCGGCACGTCCTGGCCGTTCAGCACCGCAACCGCGGTCCCCAGGCCCACGTAGCCCATCCAGTACGGGCTCACCAGGAACAGCGCGTCGGCGCTGCCGTCGTGGATCCACGGCTGGGAGAAGTTGGTGAAGTCCGAGGCCACGTAGGGCACGTCCGCGTACTCCTCCGGGATGGTGATCGGCAGCAGCAGCGCGAAGTGGGCGGCGTAGATCCAGTCGATCTCCGGGTTGCCTGCCACCACGTTCATGAAGTCGGCGAGGCCTTCCTCCGGGTCCACCAGCTGGTTGGGCGCCTCGATGATCTCGAGGTTCGGGTAGGCCTCCTCGACGCGGTCCACGAAGCCCACGTGGCGCTTCTTCGACCAGGTGGCGTTGGCGGGGCCGGCCATGACGACGCCCCTGCCGCCCTCGGGCACCAGCGCGGCGATGGCGTCGGCGCCGGCCTTCCCGAAGAGGTAGTCGTCCTGCATGATCATGTAGACCCTGCCGTCGGGGACCTCGGTCGAGACATTCACGACGGGCACGCCGGCCGCGTCCGCGGCGTCCACGATGGCGATCGAGCCGGCCGTGTCCACCGGAGCCAGGATGATGGCGTCGGGGCCGCGCTGCAGGATGTTCTCGGCGTCGGCCAGCTGGTCGGCCGGGCCGGTGTAGCCCACGCCGGCGGTGTGGCGGACCGTGACGGTGCCGCCGCCTGCGGCGGTGACGTCGGCTGCGGCCTGCTCCGCCCCGTAGGCCATGGCCTGGTAGTACTCGGCGGCCAGGCTCACCTGCATGAAGTCGATCTCGTAGTCGCCGTCGGCCGCCGGCGGGGTGTAGTTGATGAGATCGTCCGTCGTGGAGTTGACGTCGCAGTCCAGCGGCGTGCTGAAGTACTCCTCGTTCAGCACGACCGGCTCGGGCGGCGGCGGAGGCGGCTCGGGGGCCGGCTCGGGCGGCGGAGGCGGCTCGGGGACCGGATCCGGCGAAGGCGCCGGCTCGGGCGCCGGTGCGGGCTCGGGCGCCGGTGCCGGCTCGGGCGCCGGTGCTGCGGTGCCCCCTGAATCGTCATCGCCGCAGGCAGACGCGAGAAGCGCCAGTGCTGCGAAAACTCCAATGACCGCCAAAAGACTCTTCCGACGCATGTCCCGTCCCCTTCTTGCCAGTCGGCCGGCACCTCTTCCGGATCGCGGCCCAACCGAATTTTGCGCGGCGGACACTACCGCAAGATCCGGAGTGATGCCAGATCGAACGAGTCGCTACACCAGCCCGGCACCCTGAGAGCGACAGCGGCCGTCGTTTGATCGCCCGAAACCGTTCGCCCTAGACTGCCGCCGACTTCCGAGGGGACAGGCCACATGGCTGCAAAGGGAAAGGAACTTCCATGAAACCGCGTAGACAGACTCCTAAATTGCTGATCGCACTGCTCGCCATCCTCGCACTGGTCGCCGCGGCCTGCGGGGATGACGAGGAGGAAGCGGCGCCCGCGCCACCGCCGGCGCCTGCACCGACGGAAGCACCTGCGCCTCCGCCACCGGAACCGCCGCCACCCGCGCCCGCCGAGCCGGCCGAGGAAGGGATCTCGTTCGGATTGGCGCTCGGTGGACCGCGCAACGACCAGGCCTACTTCCAGAGCGTCTACGAGGGTGTCGTCGCCTACGGGGGCAACCCGTCGATCGTCGACAATCTCGGCGGCGACGAGACCGCGGCAGGCGATGCGATCCGCAACCTCACCGAGGAGCACGACCTGGTGGTGGCCGACATCACCGTCTTCGGGTCGGTGCTACCCGTCGCCGAGGAGAACCCCGACACCACCTACATCATCACGTCGGGATTCTTCGCCCAGGGTGACGTACCCGACAACATCTACGGCTACGTCACGGTCTATGGCTGGGCCACCTACCCGATGGGCGTTATCGCGGGAACGCTCTCCGAGACGGGCAAGATCGGCTACATCACCGGTCCCACGTTCCCGATCGAGCGCACCGCTCTGGCCGGCTACACCCAGGGCGCCCGGTCGGTCAACCCCGACATCGAGGTCGTCGAGACCGTCGTGTCCAGCTACTCCGACGTGCCCGGCACCCAGCAGGCGGCTGCGGCCCAGATCGCGTCCGGGGTCGACATCCTGTACGGCTTCGTGGATGCCGGCTTCGTCGGGCTCCAGCAGGCGGCTGACGAAGCGACGTCAGAGGTGCTGCTGTTCAGCCCGGTGGTCGATCGGTGCGATCGTGGCGACAACATCGTCGGCAACAACGTGTCGGACATCCCCGCGATGGTGACCGCGGCCATCGGCGACTTCGCCAACGGCACGCTGCCGCCGCGCACCGCGGCGTACGGCCTCGAGGACGAGTCGATCCAGTTCTTCAACCTGTGCTCCGGCTACCAGGACGCGGAGTTGGTGGCGCTGGCCACCGGCACGGTCGCGGCCATCAAGGACGGCTCGCTGCAGTTGCCGTCCGAAGTCACCGCGAGGTGACCTCGGCCCAAGAGGGCGGCATCCGGCTCAAACTGACCGGAATTACAAAGCACTTCCCGGGGGTCACGGCGAACGCCGGGGTCTCGCTCGACGTGCGTCGCGGCGAGATCCTGGCGATCCTCGGGGAGAACGGCGCCGGCAAGTCCACGCTGATGAGCATCGTCAGCGGGATGCTGGACCCCGACGAGGGTTCGATCGAGGTCGACGGGCGGCCGGCTCGCATCCGCAAGCCGGCCGACGCCCGGGACCTCGGGATCGGCATGGTGTACCAGCACTTCGCCCTCGCACCGACCCTCACGGTCGCCGAGAATCTGGCGCTGAGCAGCATCGGCTCGCGGGGCGTCTTCGCCAACATCGGCGGGATCAGCGCCCGCGTGCGCGAGATGTCCGAGACGTACCATCTCGATGTCGACCCCGACGCGCTCGTGGAGGACCTCTCGGTAGGGGCGCGCCAGCGAGTCGAGATCATCAAGCTGCTCCACGGCGGCGCCGAGATTCTCATCCTCGACGAGCCCACCTCCGTGCTCACGCCTCTGGAGTGGGAACACCTCGTCCGGATACTCCGCAACCTCGCCGGCAAGGGTCATGCGATCATCCTCATCACCCACAAGCTCGACGAGCTGATGGGTATCGCCGACCGGTGCACGGTCCTGCGCCAGGGACACGTCGTCGGGACCGTCGATGTCGCCGACACGGACAAGGCCGAACTCGCCCGCATGACGATCGGGCGCGATGTGATGTTCGACGTGCAGGTAACCGAACGCGAGCGCGGCCGGGTCGCATTGGTCGCCGAGGACATCAGCCTGGTGGAGCCGGACGGCCGTCTGTCTCTCGACGGGATCTCGCTGGAGGTTCGAGCCGGAGAGATCCTCGGCATCGCCGGCGTCGACGGGAACGGCCAGCAGGAACTCGCCGAGGTGCTGACCGGCCTGCGCGCCCCGACGAGCGGCCGGCTGGGATACACCGGCGATTGGCTCACGGCGATGTCGCCGCTCGACTTCTACCGCCTCGGCGGGTCGGTGATCCCCGCGGATCGCCATCACACAGGTCTCGCTCTGGAACTCTCGGTCCGCGACAACCTCGTCATGAAGGAGTTGGCGCTGGGCCGGATGCAGCGTTGGGGGGTCATCAACGATGCAGCGGTGGACCAGTTCTGCTCCGACCTCATCGCCGAGTACGACATCCGCACGCCCGATGCCCGGGTGAAGATGCGGCATCTCTCCGGCGGGAACCAGCAGAAAGCCGTGCTGGCACGTGAGTTGTGCCGGCGGCCACCGCTGCTCATCGCCTCCCAACCCACGAGAGGTCTCGACGTGGGAGCAACCGAGACGGTGCTGTCCCGCCTGCAGGCCGAGCGGGAACGCGACTGCGCCATCGTGCTCTTCTCCACAGAGATCGAGGAGATCCTGCTGCTGTCGGACCGCGTTGCGGTCATGGTGAACGGCAAGCTCCTCGCCACGCTCGATCGCAACGAGGCGACGTACGCGCGACTCGGGTTGCTGATGGGAGGAGAGGCGATCGCGGAGGAGGACGAGGCCACGATGTTGGAAGCGGTGGCACGCTGACCTCCTCGGCCGCAATCCATCGGTTCATCACCTCGGGGCGGGTCCGCGACCCCGCTGTCAACGTCCTGCTGGCAATCGTCCTGGTCATCGCCGGGGTTGCCATCTCTCTTGGCATCATCGCCGCCACGGGCGGATCGCCGGTCGACGCACTCCTTGCGCTGCTCGACGGCTCGCTGGGCACCCGGGAGCGCATCGCCATCACCGCGGCGCGCATGTCTCCCCTCGTGCTCGTCGCGCTCGGCTGGATCGTAGCGTTCCGAGGCGCCAAGGTGAATCTCGGACTCCAGGGCCAGATGATCGCCGGAGGCATCGTCTCCGCCTACATCGCACTCGAGGGCCCCTCGTTGCCGCCGGCGCTCGCCCTCATCGTGGCGACTCTCGCCGGCATGGCCGCGGGAGCGCTGTTCGCCGCCATCGCGGCCGTCCTCTGGGCCAAGCGCGGCGTGAACGAGATCGTCTCGACCCTGATGCTCACCTTCATCGCCACCCAGGTGCTGCTCTGGATCGTCCGTGGGCCGCTCCACGACCTGTCCAGTTCGGCGTTCCAGTCCCGACCCCTGCCGCCGGAGTACCGATGGCCGGCTCTCGTCGACAGGACACCGTTCACGGCAGAGGTGTTCCTGACGGTCGCCGCTGTCTTGATCATCGTCTTCGTGCTCAACCGGACCACCTTCGGCTACAAGCTCCGGCTGGCCGGCGAGAATCCCACCTCGGCTCGCCATGCCGGCGTCCAGACGGTGCGGACGATCGTCCTCAGCTTCGTGCTCTCGGGAGCGCTGGCCGGATTGAGCGGCACCGCCCTGGTCATCGGTGGTGAGCGCAACGTCCTGTCGGGTGGGTTCGCCGGGAACATCGGGTTCACCGGCATCGTGGTGGCCCTCGTCGCCCGGAACTCGCCCGTCGGCTGCGTCGCCGCGGCCGCCCTGTTCGCCATCCTGGACACGGGCGGCAGTGTCATGCAGGTCCGCGCCGATGTGCCGTCGGAGATGATCTTCATCACCCAGGGGATCATCGTCGTCCTGGTCGCCACCTCGGTGATCCTCACCCGCCGGCTGGAGGCCCGGGCCGCATCGCGGCGGGGAACGGCGGAGCAGGAAGATGCCCCCGTTCGATAGCGAATTCCTCCGCGCCGCGATACTCATCGCCAGCCCGCTCATACTCGTCGCCCTCGGCGAGTTGATCTCCGAGATCGCCGGCGTGTTCAACATCGGCCTCGAGGGCATGATGCTGGTCGGAGCGTTCGCCGGCTTCTGGGCCGGCGGCGAATTCGGGAACCCGTGGCTCGGCGTGCTCGCCGGCGTCCTGGCAGGCGTGCTCCTGGCCGTCATCATGGCGTTCGCGTCCATCGGTGCGGGTGCCGATCAGATCGTGGTCGGCGTGGCGCTCAACATCCTCGGCGCGGGCCTGTCCGCGTTCGCCTTCCAGAAGTATTCGCAGAACCAGCCGGATCTGTTCATCGATCGCATGGCACGTCTCGAGATCCCCGGGCTGAAGGAGATCCCGGTGATCGGGCCGGCGCTGTTCAGCCAGATCCCGCTCGTCTACATCGCGCTGCTGCTGGTGCCGGTGGTGTGGGTGATGTTCTACAAGACCACGTGGGGGCTCCGGATGCGGGCGGCGGGCGAGCTTCCCGAGGCGGACGAGACCGCCGGCGTGAGCGTGCGGGCACTCCGCTGGCAGGGCGTCCTCATCGCCGGCGCCTTCGCCGGTCTCGGCGGTGCGTTCCTGTCGATCGGGCTCGTCGGCACCTTCCTCGACGGCATGACCGCGGGGCGGGGGTTCCTGGCGCTCGCCGCGGTGATCGTGGGCGGGTGGCGCCCGCTCGGGGTGGCAGCCGCAGCTGCGCTGTTCGGCGCGGCCGACGCCCTGCAGTTGCGCCTCCAGGCCGAGACCTTCGTGCCGCGCAGCGTCTGGATCGTGCTGGGTGCGCTGATCCTGGCGTTCATCGTGCAGCGCCTCACCTTGGAGCGCCGTCGCCCCGCCTACCTGGCGGCCGCGCACCCGATACTCACGCCCGAACTCGCCGTCGCCCTGGTTTCCTTCGTCGGCGTTTTCCTGCTGGCGATCTTCGAGCCCCAGGTGAGTCTGCCGTCGCTGCTGTGGCTGGCGTTCCCCTACGCCTTGACGATCGCCGTGCTGGGCGGCCTCATCGTCAGGGTCCGCCAACCCGCAGCGCTGGGCATCCCGTTCGTCCGGGGCGGCTAGTCCCCAGCGCTCCAGCCGCCGATCGGGACGCTGCCCGTCGGGACGTGGAATGCGGTACGGCTGACGTTGCGGGCGACCCGCTCACGGCTCGCCACCCAGCTGACGAACCGCGACCTGGCCCGCTGCATCCGATGGGGGAACGCAGCCGAGGACAATCCCCAGAGCCAGGTCCAGCGCTGCGTGTGCGCCACGATCTCCCGCTCGGTCTGCTCCCAGCGCGCCAGTCCGGACACCACGTCGGGAGACTTCGAGAGCGCGTGGGCCAGCGCCAGACCTCCCTGCATGCCGAGCCCGGCGCCCTGGCCGAGATTCGGCGGCTGTGCGTGCAGGGCGTCACCCAGGATCGCAACCCTGCCCCGCGACCAGGCACGGACCTTGACCATCGAGAAGCGATCCCAGCGGGCCGGCGTCTCGCCGGTCACCCGCTCCAGCGCATCGGCCAGGCGCGGGAAGTTCGGCCGCCACATGTCCATGTCGAGCGGGATCTGCTTGGCCGCCTCGTCGGAGGCCTGCGAAGTGAGGCACAGGTAAACGTCGTCGGGTCCGGCCGGCGTGTACAGGATCCGCCGCGGGCCGCGCCAGTACTCGATGCATCGCTGGAAGTGGGGGTCGGTCCGCTCCTCGGCCCGCCGGGGGATCAGTAGCCGGATGGCGCCGTCGATGAGGTCCCGCTTGCGCTTCAGCATGCCCAGCGAGTCCCGGACCGCGGAGTTGAGACCGTCCGCGCCGACGACGAGGTCCGCCTTGTGCCGTGAGCCGTCCTCGAGCTGAACGCTCCCGTCAGGGTCGGCGCTCAGCACGCGGGACGACGTCTCGATCTCGACGCCGAGGGACTGGGCATAGTCCACGAGGGCACGGTGCAGTTCGGGGCGCAGGACGATGAAGAGGCGCTCGCCGGGCTTGGTGGAGAACTCCATCCGGTGCACCAGCCGGTAACGCTCGTCGACGACGTCGAAGGCCGGCACCCGATGCGCCCGCGCCTCGATCTTGTCGTACATGTCGATGGCCTCGAGTACGCGCAGCCCGTTCTCCCAGATGTAGAGCCCGGCCCCGATCTCGCGCAACTCCGGAGCGGCCTCGTGCATGCGCACGGTCCAGCCGTGTTGGGCCAGTGCGATCGCCGTGGCCAAGCCGGCCAAGCCCGCACCGGCGATCTCCGCATGCCCGGTTTGACACTCACCAGCGATGCGGATTAGGGATAGCGTCTGCCGCCGGGCGGGCGCAAATCGCACATTGACTGCAGCAAGTGGAGGGGCACTACATGACGACTTTCGAGCACCTGATCTCGGCCGACTCTCACCTCGTGGAGCCCTACGACCTGTGGCAGAAGGCGTTGGGTTCGTCGTGGGACGACGAGGTGCTGCCGCGGCTCATCACCGACGTCGAGGGCGGCCCGCTGTTCTTCACGGGGCTCGAGTACATCCCCATCGGCGGGGGCATCATCGACCAGACCAACGATGACCCCGAGATCAACGCCCTGGTGCTGCAGGCCGGCGCGAACCCCGACGCACGGGTGAAGGCGCTCGACATCGACGGTGTGGCCTTCGAGATCCTGAACTCCACCTGGATGCTCTACGGCATGCGCATCACCAACGCCGACCTGCGGCGGGACTGCGCCCGGGCCTACAACGACTGGGCCGCCGAGTTCGCCGGCGCGCACCCGGACCGGTTCCTCGCCACCGCCATGATCCCCACCGACGACGTCGGCTGGGCCTGCGCCGAGATCGAACGCACCACCGCCAGGGGGATGAAGGGCGCGCTGATCTTCTGCGCCAACGTGCCCGGTGCCCCGCCCTACCGCGACCCCGCCTACGACCCGCTCTGGCAAACGGCGATCGAGACGGACAACCCGATCATCCTGCACATCATCACCGGTAACGAGCGCGACCCCTTCACGCTCAACGCCGACGAGATCGGCGACGCCGCCGCCATGACGATCGCGGTGCTGCAGGAGGTCCAGCCGACGCTGGCCAACGAGTTCGTCTTCGGCCGCATCCTCGACCGGTTCGGTGAACTGAAGGTCCAACTCGGCGAGTACGAGGTGGCCTGGCTGCCGAACTTCATGTACCGACTCGACCAGCTGGAGAACGATTACCCGCCGGACTGGGGCCTGCGCGACCTCAACACCCCGGTGCGCGACCTCGCCCTCAAGCGCTGCTACCACACCGCCATCGACGACCCCTACATGCGTCACGTCGTGGACCTGCTGGGCGAGGACATGAGCCTCTCGTGGGGGTCGGACTTCCCCCACGTGCGCTGCACGTTCCCCGACTCGCGCAGCATCGTGGAGGACCGCGTGGCGGGCATGGCCCAGGACACGATCGACCGGATCGCCTACAAGACCGCGGCCGAGCTCTACAGCATCGACTTGCCCGTGACCGTCTGAACCGCGATTCGATGGCAACCGAGAGCGGGGTTGTCGTTGTCACCGGCGCAGGAACCGGTATCGGGCGCCGGTGCTGCGAAGTCCTGGCCGACGCGGGCCATCCCGTCGCCGCAGTGGGCCGGCGCGCCGGGAAGCTCCGCGATTACACCTCGCGCGGCCATATCCAGAGCCACAGCTATGACGTGCGCGAACCCTCCCAGGTGGCCACCTGCCTCGAGGAGATCCGGGCGTCGCTGGGACCCGTGTACGGCTTGGTCAACGCGGCGGGGACCATCATCGAGCAGTCCATCGAGGACCTGACCCTCGATGCGCTGCGTGAGCAGTTCCGCACCAACGTCGAGGGAACGCTCATCATGATCCAGCAGTGCCTCGACGACCTCAAGGCGACACGCGGCTCCGTGGTCAACTTCAGTTCGATGCTGACCCGGCGGCCGCTCGCCAACGCCGTGGGCTACACGGCTACAAAGGGGGCGATCGAGGGGCTGACGAAGGCGCTGGCCGCCGAGTTGGCACCCCACGGCGTGCGGGTCAACGTGGTCCGGCCGTCGCTGGTGCGCAGCGACATCTACATCGACGCCGGCATGGACCCCGGGGACTACGACCGGATGCTCGACGAACTCACGCGCATCTTCCCGCTCGGGCGGGTCGGCGAGCCGGACGACGTCGCCGGGATGGTGCGCCTGCTCGTGTCGGCTTCGGCGACATGGATCACCGGCACCGAGTTCAACGTCGACGGTGGACGAGCGATCGGGTGAACCATGCCGTACGTGAATGTCAACGGGATCAGGCTGCACTACACCGAGCGGGGGCAGGGGGATCCGCTCGTCTGGGTCGCCGGCACGGGCATCGGGGGCGGCGTCTGGGACGTCTGGCAGACCCCGCACTTCGAGCAGCGCTACCGGTGCGTGACCTTCGATCTGCGCGGCGCCGGCAGGAGCGACTCGCCCGAGACCGGCTACTCGGTGGGCACCTTCGCCGAGGACGTCGTCGGGCTCGTGGAGCATCTCGACCTGCCGCCGGCCCACTTCGCGGGCGTCAGCCTGGGCTCGGCGATCATCCAGGAGCTGGCGCTGGGATGGCCCCAGTTGGTCCGCTCGGCGACGCTGATATCCACCTGGTCCTCGACCGCCCGGGAGCATCACATCCGCCGCTGGTTCGAGGCCCGGCTGCTCACGCTCCGCTCCGAAGCGCCCATCGAGGTCTTCCGGGCGTTCGCCTTCTGGATGTCCGGACACACCGTCATCGACCTCGAGCCCGACGTCCAGGCACAGGTCGAGGAGTGCTTCGCGGCCAACTCCGGCGCCCAGCCCCTGCACGCCTACATCGGGCACTTCGAGGCCGACATGGCCCACGACACCACCGACCGCCTCGGAGGGATCACCTGCCCCACGCTCGTGGTCTACGGCGAGGAGGACCTCATCACGCTGCCCCGCTACAACGAGACGGTCGCACAGGCGATCCCGGGAGCGCGACGCCGGGTGATTCCCAAGGCGGGACACTTCATGTGGGTCGAGCGGGGTGCCGAACTCAACGAGGCGATCGACGAGTTCCTGCGCGACGTCGAAGCCGCCGAACAAGCCGAGTCCGCTGAACAAAGGAGCTAGCCGTGGCGACAAGACAGGAGATCAGAGTCGAGGGAGCGGCCGAGCCGATCAGCCACTACACCGACGCGGTCCGTTTCGGAGACCTGCTGTTCATCTCGGGGGCCGCTGCCTTCGACAGCGATGGGAACATCGTCGGCAAGGGCGACGTGGTCACCCAGACACGGGTCGTGCTGCAGAACATCCGCGACGCCCTGCACGAGGTCGGCGCAGACATGGGCGACGTGTTGAAGGTCACGGTCTTCCTGACCGACATCGGCGACCGGGCGGCCGTCAACCCCGTCCGCAAGGAGTTCTTCGGTGACGCCAAGCCGGCCAGCACGCTGTTCGAGGTCAGCGCTCTCGCCGTTCCGGACATGCTCGTCGAGATTGAAGCGGTCGCCGGCATCCCCGAAGGAGCGCAGCCATGAGCAACGGATACCGACTGGACGGCCAGGTCATCGACGGGACCGGCGCGGCCCCCATCACCGAGGGGACGGTGATCGTCGTCGGCGACACCATCGACTGGGTCGGCGAGACAGCCGCCGTGCCCGAGAAGTACGCGGCGATGGAACTCGAGCACGTGACCGCCCACGACCGCACGATCATGCCCGGCATCGTCGACGCCCACGTCCACACCTCCTTCGGGGAGGCCCGGTCGGAGGAGGAGCTGGCGCTCTACACGCCGGTGGAGTACCGCTCGATGCTCGCCGCCTGGAACGTGCGCAAGGTGCTGCGCGCCGGCGTCACGAGCCTCTCGGACCCCGCCACGACGTTCAACATCTCGGCCTGCCTGCGCGACGCCATCGAGGCGGGGATCGTCGAGGGTCCCCGCATGGCGGCCGCCGGCCGGCAGATCACCAGCCGCCAAGGCCTGGAGGACGCCTTCCCCAGCTGGATGGAGTTCCCCCCCGGCCAGGCCGGGGTGCTCGTCAAGAGCCCTGACGAGATCGTCGAGGAGATCCGCCTGCAGGTCAAGGACGGCGTCGACGTCATCAAGGTCTCCGGGTCGAACGACTCGGCGGTGACCTCCGGGCCGGTGGAGGGCATGGCCTTCACCGAGGAGGAGTTCACGCTGATGGCCACCGAGACCCACCGGCTGGGGCGCAAGTGCACCGTGCACGCCCGCACCTCGCAGTCGGTCCGGGCCTGCGCCGCGGCCGGCTTCGACTGGCTCCAGCACGCCTCGTACATGGACTCCGAGGGCCTCGACCTGGTCCTCGAGAAGGACATCCCGATCGTGCCCGCGCTCACGCTGCTGGTGAACCTGCTGGCGTCGGTGGGCGATGCCGGCGCCAGCTCGCTGGACGTCTTCAAGCGGGAGGTCGACGCCGCCAGCGAGAACCTGGGCAACGCCTTCAGGCAGGGGGCGACCATCATCTCGGGGTCCGAGACCGGCTGGTCGCTGGTGCCCTTCGGCGAGTGGCACGCCTTCGAGATGGAGATCCTGGTGAGGTACCTCGGCCTGTCGCCCCTGGAGGCCATCCACGCCGGCACCGGCGCGGCGGCCGTGACCGTGCCGCAGTGGGCGGACCGCATCGGCACGCTGGAGCCCGGCAAGCTGGCCGATGTGCTGGTGCTGGACGCCGATCCGCTGGCCGACATCCGCGTGCTGCAGTCGCCGTCCAAGATCGCCATGGTCCTCAAGGGCGGCTCATCCGTGGACCGGGACACGCCGATCCCCGAGCGCAGGGAGTACTCCTGGGAGAAGAACAAGATCTACCTCCAGGGGCGCTTCCGCTACGACGAGTCCCTCAAGCAGGGCTTCGTGACGGACCTGTGAGACGAGCGAGAAGTCGAGGGAGAAGCAGATGACCGAACTCGAATGCGTCGACGGAGTCGTCGCCTCACCCGAGGGCCAGCTGACCGTCGGCCTGTACTCGTTCGCCCGCGTCGTCGGCGACACCGTCTACATCGCCGGGCACACCGCGCTGGCGCCGGACGGATCGGTGGTCAGCCCGGGCGACCCCGAGGCACAGACCCGCTACACGCTGGACGGCATCGCCGCGACCCTCGCCACGGTGGGCGCGACGCTCGACGACATCGTGCAGATCCGGATCTACCTCACCGACCTGCGCGACCGCGAGCGGGTCCTGGCGATCCGGCGGGAGTACTTCCAGGCGCCGTACCCGGCTTCGACCCTTCTCGGGGTGACCGCGCTGGCCCTCGAAGGGCTCACGGTTGAGGTCGACGGCGTGGCGATCATCCCCCAGAGTGACTGACGCCAGGACGAGCCACGCCCGGCCCGGCGCGGAGTTCGTGGAGCCGCCCAGGGCCGGCCACATGGCCTCGCTCGAGCAGGCGGCTTCGTTCAACGAGATCCAGCGGCGATTCGTCGAGCGCGCCTCCTGATGGCCGAACCGTCCGTCGAGATCGCCGGGGGCGGCCTGGCGGGACTGTCCTGCGCCATCGCCTTCGCAGAGCGGGGTTGGAGGACTCGGGTCTGGGAGCAGGCCCCCACCCTGCGGGAGCTGGGCGCCGGGCTCTACGTGTGGGAGAACGGCCTCCTGACGCTGGAGGCGCTGGGTGTCTATGAAGAGTTGATGCCCGCCTCGCACCCGGTCCACCGGTTCGACGTGCGGGACGAGTGGGCGCGGACGGTCGAGAGCTTCAAGTACTCCCACGAGCCCGGGGATCGGCTGACGACCATGCTGCGACCGCTGCTGCACAGCGCGCTGGCACAGCGAGCCACCGACCTCGGCGCAGAGATCGTGACCGGCGCCAGAGCGATCGCGGCCACGCCGGCCGGCGAACTCAGCTTCGAGGACGGCAGCAGCGTCAAGGCCGACCTCGTCGTCGGCGCCGACGGCCTTCACTCGCAGATCCGCGATTCGGTCGGCCTGGGGCGCCAGAAGCGGATCCTGCGCGACGGCGCCACCCGGATGCTGATCCCCCGGACAGAGGCTGAGCGGCGCGAACCGGAGACCCAGCGCTGCATCGAGCACTGGTCGAGGACCCGGCGGGTGCTGTACACGCCCTGCCACGATGACTGGGTGTACTTCGCGGTCTGCGCCCGCAACGACGACACCAAGGCCCGCCGGGTTCCGATCGATCACGACACCTGGATCTCGTCGTTCCCCCGGCTCGAGTCCTGGTTCCGGCGGGTGACGCCCGAGACCGAGGCACGCTGGGATTCGTTCTCCATGGTGCGACTCAAGTCCTGGCACAAGGGGCGAGTGGCGATCGGCGGGGATGCCGCCCACTCGCAGCCGCCGAACCTCGGCCAGGGAGCGTGCCTGGCGATGTCCAACATGCTGTCCCTGGCGGTGTTCGCCGACCGCCACCGCAACGACCTCGATCGCGGCCTGGCGGAATGGGAGGCACGCGAGCGACCGCTGGTGGAGCACACCCAGCGCTGGTCGGCCTTCTGGGGACTGCTGTCGACAACCTGCCCGCCCGGGTTCGAGCGGGTACGATCGCCGTTCGTAGCGTGGATGGGCAGCCGGAAGTGGGTCTATGTGAACCTCGGCAAGACCAGTGCGCACATCCCGACGGGAACAGAGCATCTTGGGGGATCGCGATGAGCGGATCGGACGAGTACGTCTTCTACGGGCGGGTGATCGACGGCACCGGCGCTCCGCCCATCGAGGACGGCGCGGTGGCGGTATTGGGTGACCGCATCGCCTGGGTCGGACCGAGGACAGATCTCCCCGAGCAGTGGGCCAAGAACGATGTGGCAGAGATCATCGATGCCGGCAGCGGCTCGGTCCTGCCGGGCATCGTGGATGCGCACTGCCACATCTCCTACGGCGAGCCGCGCAGCGAGGAGGAGTTGGCGATGTACGGCTCGGCGGAGTGGCGGGCCATCCTCGCCGGCTACAACGCCGGGAAGGTGCTGCGCGCCGGCGTCACGAGCGCTTCTGATCCCGCGGCGGTGTACCGCGTGCCGATCGCCGTGCGCGACGCCGTCGACGCGGGACTCGTGGAGGGGCCGCGCTTCTGTGTGGCCGGCCCGGAGATCACCACGCACCAAGGGCTGGGCGACGCCTTCCCGAACTGGATCCAGAACCCGGTCGGCAACGCCAGCATCCTGGTGCGGAACAAGGACGAGATCCTCGAGACCGTTCGCCTGCAGATCAAGGACACCGTGGATTTCGTGAAGGTCGCCGGCTCCGGCGATGCGACCAGCTACTACAACCCGCTGGTCGGCTGCTCGTTCCGCCTCGACGAGCTCGAGCTGCTCGCCGACGAGGTGCACCGCCTGGGCCGGAAGTGCACGATCCACGCCCGCTCGGCGGAGTCGGTCACCTTTGCCGCCAAGGCCGGCTTCGACTGGATCATGCACGCCTCGTTCATGGACGACGAAGGCCTGGAGCTGGTGGCCGAGAAGAAGATCCCGATCTGCCCGACGCTGCCGCTGCTGGTCAACGCCCTCGACGCGGTCGGCGCCGAGATGTCGGCCGCCTCGCGTGACGGGCTGAAGCGGGAGATCGACGAGGGCGCCGCGAACATCCGGAAGGCCTACGACGCGGGTGCTCCCATCATCGCGGGCTCCGAGTCCGGGTTCTCACTGACCCCCTACGGGCACTGGCACCACAAGGAGATGGAGATCCTGGTCACGCACTGCGGTTTCACGCCTCTCGAGGCGATCTCGGCGGGAACGCAGCAGGCGGCGGTCACACTCCCCCGCTGGGAGCACGAGATCGGCAGCCTGGAACCCGGCAAGCTCGCCGACGTCATCGTGGTCGACGGCGACCCGTCGAGGGACATCTCCGTGCTCGGCCGGCGCAAGTTGCTCACGACGGTGATGCAGGCCGGCCGCCGGGTCGATCTCACCCCCATGCCCGACCGCATCCAGCAGCGCTTCGAGCGCCAGCACGTCTACTACGACGGCCTGCACGTCAATCCCGGCTGACCCCGCGGCCCGCCTCAGCAGCTCAGAGGCATCGCCGGAGACTGCTTCGTCGGGCCGGCCACGCAGATGGGGGCGCTCCGTCCTCGCGGCGGCGGAACTACTCTAAAGATTTTAGAGTAGTTCCAAGTAGACCCCGGGGCGGGCCGAAGTCCCTGTTCACGGCGACGCGAATCAGCCGTCTGACTCGATCGCCGCTCTGACTCTCAGTCCACTCGAAGCTTCCAGTACGCCCGCGGGTCCTTCTTCGACTTGCCCACCCACTCGATGAGCCCTTCCTGCTCGAGCGCCCGCAGCTGTCGCAGCACGGCCGGGCGCGATCCGCCGGTGGCCTCGGCGACCTCACCCGTGCTGAGGCGGCCGGCCTCGCGGATCAGGCGGAGAACGTTCCGGGCGCCCCGCGGCAGACGCGCCTCGAGAGTTCTGTCGACGACGGCGGACGACAGGGTCAGGCGCACGCTGCCGGCCGTCTGGGCGTATGCGGGGTCGGCCAGGCCGGCGAGTCTCATCTCCTCGAAGATCCGCCGGATTCCCTCACCGAGTTCCTGCCCGAAGCGGAGATCGGCACAGACCCTGGCGATCCTCGGATTGCGCGCGAACCGGGAGACATGCAGCGGGTCCGACACGTCCACGACGCCCGGGAAACGTCCGGGACTCTCGATCTCGATGCGGTCGTCGAAGATCTCGACCCTGATGTGGTCGCCGCTCACGCTGTAGGAACGGTGGATCACTGCGTTCACGACACCCTCGATCCAGGCATCGGTGGGAACGAGCGGTATCCGTTCGAAGCGCCCGTTGCCCGCCAGGGCACGCCGGGCGGGCAGGAGACCGGCGATCGCCTGGCGAGCCTCTTCGAGGAGATACGGGATCGCACCCTCGATGCGGACGTCGGAAAGGAGTTGCTGCCGGGCCCCGGTGCCGCGTTCAGTGCCCCGGTAGCGGAGCACGCGGACGCACGCCTCGGGTAGCTGGCGCTGCGGATGGATCCCGAAAAGCAGCATGGCCGCCACGGTGACACCCCCGGCAGAGGTCAGAAGGCCACGGGCGTCGAGCAGCCGCACCGGCTCGGGATGGTTGACGGCCTCGGCATAGGAACCGAGCAGGGGGCGATCCAGATCTTCGAGAGTGGCACCGGCCACCGGTGTGGTCTCGTAGGATGCCTGCCCCTTGTCGTAGAGCAGTTCCTGGCGCTGCGAGAACGTGAGCCGCCGGTTCTCGTCGCCGACGCGCAGGAACACCTCGTCCCGCCTGTTCGCATGGACCTGCCGGGAGACTTCCACCTCGAAGACGAGCAACCGGTCGGGGGCACCCCGCGAGTTGCGACAGTCCACGAGGCGAATCCTGTGCGGCACGGGCGGTGCGGTGAAATCGATCACCGCCTGCTGCCATCGGGACAGCTTGGCCGGTCCCGCCGCGGCGATCCCCTCCACGACGCCGTTCCACAGCCCGACGACCACCGTGCCGCCCTCCGAGTTGGCAAACCCGATCAAGGTGTCCGCCAGTTCCCGCGCTCCTACTCGGGCACTCTTGCGATCGAACCACTGATCCTCGGCAAGACCGAGGAGCGCGTCCCCGCGATGGGCGGGGTTCTGAGCCAGAGCCTGCTCCACCGCAACCGTCGACATGAAATTACTATAAACAGTTTAGAGTAGATTGCAGTACCGACGGGGTCAGCGACGAAACGGCTGGCGCGCGGCAGTGGGATCACCGCACGTTCGGATCTCTGCTCTAACTTATTTAGAGTAACGTTACAGTCGGTTTAGAGTAGGGGTGAAATAGCAGGTCAGAGAGATTTCACCGCGACAGCTACTGTAAAGGGGCGTGCAAGGGCAGTGCCGCCGGGGCCGCGGGCCCTGCGGGGGTGCTCAGCGGCTGTCGGCCACGATGACTCTGTCGGTGGCGGAGCGGCCGAAGACTTCCGGGGCGTAGATTTCCTCGGCTCTGGCCGGGGGGACGACGAAGGCGCCCGGAGTGGTGGCGCGGGCGACGTAGCTGTATTCGTGGGTTCCCGCCCAGAGATACGAGGCGAAGGCCTCGGCGCGGTCGTCGCGCAGGTTCTGGTGCCGGTACCAGGTCCACTGCCACCAACCGCTGTCGTCGCGGACGTCGACGTCGCCGGTCACCGCCAGCGCCGGGTTGAGAGGCTCGAAGCCCGCGGGCAACGGATCGATCAGCGCCATGTTGGTGCGCCGGCTGTCGTTGACCATGGTCACGTTGACCCGCACCTCGGCGCCGGCCCGTACGTGCCAGACACCGTCGTCGCCGAGCCACACGTCGCCGGGGTCGCCGACCGCCTCGTAGCTGCGCTGCACCACGAAGCCGCGGTCCAGTAGATCCAGATCCAGGTCGTCGGGGGCGTAGCGCAGGCCGAGGCGGTAGTAGAGGCGGCCCTCGCCGTCCTTCTGAACGATGAGATCGGAATCGCCCGCGTCCAGCAGTTCGGCCATCGGGATCAGCGTGGCGCCCCGATCGGTGCTGCGCCCCGAGTAGGTGTGCTCTGCCGCGTAGAGGTCGCCGAGCCAGACGCGGGCGACGAAGTCGGGATCGGTCGCCTCGAACGTCTCGAAGTAGCGCTCGAGGGCCAACAGGATGAACGTGTTCTCCTGGATGTTGTTCCAGCGTCCCCGGACCCGGTGGGCCAGCAGGCCGGCCACGACCTTGGGGATGAGATCCGAGCGGGGCGCCATACCGATCAGCGCATCGAGCACGATGCCGTCGGTGCGCCGGCTGGAGTGCAGCAGCAGGTAGGCGTCCTCGCCGTAGCCGGTGGCGAAGGTGGCCGCCCCGGCGGTCTCGACGGCTCGGTTGTTCACGATCCGTCCGATCTCGGCCTCGATGCCGCCGTCCTCGACCACCGGCCAGAGCCAGGCCAGGGCGTCCAACGGCAGAGCTTCGCCCCGGCGGTCCCACAGGTCGCGGGCCTCGTCGGCCACCTGCTGTCCGTAGAGCGAGCGCACATGGAGCGCGTAGGCCGTCAGCATGTCTCTGCTGCGCCGGCTGTAGTAGTCCGGGATCCGGCGTTCGATCTCTTGCAGATACCAGAGCCCGTTCCCCATGACCTCGGACCGGACGTCGAAGCGATTGTTCTTGGCGATGGCCAGCGCGTGCATCGCCTGGATCGACGAGAACGGGTGCGAGGTCCCGTCCCGCGACAGCCACCCGAAGCCGCCGTCATAGTTCTGGAGAGACGACAGTTCGGCGATGTCGCGGCGCACCGTGGCATCGAGTTCAGCGGGACCGGGAAGACCTTCGGCCTCGAAGGCCGCCAGCACGTCCCTGAGCGCGGAGATCGCCATGATGCGGCTGGCGTAGGCGTCGGAACTCCGATACCTGTAGGCGGCGAGGTACAGCACGGCGTCCGTGAGGGCCTGCAGCGCGGTCGAGGAGGTGTTGACCTCGAGCCCGCCGAACTGCGGGATCACGTCCTCGGGGGCGGCGATCGGCTGGATGATGGCGCCCCGGTCCACCACCCCGTAGGTGGCGAAGGCCTCGCTGGTCGCCGGGGTGTACACGGGCAGGGACACAACCTGGGCGTCGGCGTGGTCACCCGACACCGCCGCCGCGCGGAAGCGGGCCGTCCCCGGCGACTCCGTCCGCGCCGGGAACCGCACCTCGACCCGGTCGTTGGCCGGGACCACGATCCGCCTTCCCGCCGACCCGATCAACTCGAGGTTGGCGGTCTGCACCACCACATCGGCCTCGACGGCGGCGCCGGTCTGGTTGTGGACCACGATCGGCAACTCGAATTCGTCGCCGTAGTTCAAGAACCGGGGCGGCGACGGCCGGACCTGCAGCGCCAGCCGCGCCGTGACGGCCGACTCGCCGGCACCGAAGCGGTCGGCGCCTTCGACCGCCACGGCCATCACCCGGTAGCGGGTGAGATTGTCGGGCAGATCGAAATCGACTGTCAGCCGCCCGCTGGCGTCGGTGACCGCCTCCGGCTCGAACAGCGCCAGAGCGTCGAGGTTCTGGCGGACCGCCACGAGGAGCCCGCCGGCCCCACCCGCGTCCAAAGCAAAGGCGGCCGGGGCAGATTGGGCCTCTGCTTGGGCAGCAGCGACCGCCTCATCGAGCTGGCCTTGCGACCCCTGCAGGTCCTCGAGCAGGATCGTGTCCCTGCCTCGCACTGCGCTCAACACCGCGGCCCGCTGACGGTAGAAGACGTCGATGGGATCGATCAGTTCGTAGCCCGAGAGGGCCAGCACCGCCTCGTCGACGACGATGAGAAGGACGTTGGCCCCCTCGACCGGCGCCCCGCCGGCGTCGTGGACCTCCACCGCGACGCTAGTGGCGGCGCCCGGCTGCACGACCGCCCTCGCCGGTGCGACCGTGACTGCCAGCGTCCGCTGCACGGGCGGGACCCGCAGCAGGATCTCCCCGGACGCGTGGGCCGGCCGGGGCGGCGCACCGGCGAGGACAGAGCCGTCGTCTGCGGTCCGGTCGGTCGTGGCGGCGAGGTCCACCCGCAGTCTGAGTTCGGGCACGTGGTCGTCGGTTATCGGCACTCGGAGGACCGCGGTGTGGTCGGTGACCTCGAAGGTGCGGAGTTCGATGATCCGGCTGTGAGCGACCGTCAGCAGGCCCGTGGCCTCAGCGAAGGGGGACCCGACGAGGATCTCCGCGGTGTCCCCCGCGGCGTACGCCTCGACGTCGGGTACGAGGTCGACGGCCTCGAGTTCGACGCCGCGGCTCGGCACGCCGTCCTTGGCGCCGCTGACCCAGCGGGTCATCTCGCTGCGGTTGGCGCGCCCCGAGTCGTCGACGACGCGGGCCGAGATCCGGTAGCGGCCGCCCTCTTCGGCCGCGAACTCGCAGACCACCGGCGCCGGCCCTGAGGCGGTCTCGCAGGTCTCGGAGTCCAACTCGACTTCGGTCCAGGCGCCCTCGACGTACCTGTAGTCCACACGCGCCGCGGTCACCTCGAAGGATCGGCCCGCCACGGGGTTGCCGTCGAGGTCGGTGACGACGGCCTCGATGTCGATCCCGTCGCCGGCCCTCACGAAGGCGCGGGAGGATCGAATACCGACATAGAGGTCGGCGGAATGAACCAGGAGGTCCGTCTCCGCTGCCCATCCTTGGCGGTTCACGTCGAACACCGTCGCCTCCGCGGTCACCGCCACCGGGAGGTGGTCGCCGTCGTCATCGACGTCGATGCGCAGGTGGTGGCTGCCGTCGGCACCGGTCATACCGGAGAAGGTCTCGAACTGCGACGGCCTGGGCCCGTCCTCGTCGTAGTGCCACCACGGCCTCCGGACGCCGAACGTGAAGTCACTCCAGTTGGGCGGGGAGTACGACCCTCGCCGCGTGGTGACCGACCAGGCGACCTCGGCGCCGGGGAGGGCGCCACCGGAGAAGTAGCGGGCATCGACCGCCACCGTCACCGGCTCGCCGCTGAAGTGCGGGCCCGCCGACTCGAGGCGTGCCTCGACCTCGAACTCGGGCCGGCGGAACTCCTGGACCTGGAACGAATGGGTGTGCCGGTCGTCGTCGGCGGCGCCCGGGCGCCGGAACTCGATCCGGCTCCAGCCCAGGTTCGCCCCCTCGCTCAGCGCTAAGGCGAGATCGAAGCCGCCGTGCTCGTCGGTACGGACCGAGCCGCGGCCGAGATCGTTGCCGGACGGTCCGACGGCCCTGTAGCTGATCGGCTCTCCACTCGGGAGAAGCTCCAGATCGCCGTCCCCGGTGAGGTCGAGATGCCGGACCCAGCCCTTCAGGCGCAGCGTCTCCCCGGGACGGTACATGCCGCGGTCATCGGCGGTGTACCAGACCGTCTGGTCCTCCAGCGACTCCCAGACGGTCACCGGGCTCAGCGCCCGGTCCGCCCCCAGCGAGGCGACGATCCCTTCGAACCCGTCCGCGCCGGTCGGGGCGCGCACCAGGCCGTCGTTGTCGCTGACGAGCGTCGGGCTTCGGTCTCCGAGTTGGATCTCCACGCCGGCCAGCGGGGCGCCGGAGCGCAGGTCGGTGGTCCACACAGCCACTTCGCGGCCGTCTTCGACGAGGTCGACGCCGATGTCGGTGTCCTGAATCCAGGTGAACACCATGGAACCGCTTCGATACGGGTCCGCGGTGTCTGCAAGCCGGCCGGCGCCTTCGACGATCATGACCAAGTGACCGTGCCCGCCTTTGAGGGCGCCGGAAAGATCGATCGGCACCTCGGTGAGAGCGTCGTCGCGGATCCCGGTGCGAACTGTCTCCTCGGTCACCAGAGGCCACGGCACGTCGAGTTCTGTGGGGAGCGGCCGGTAGCGAAAGCGAGACGAGAAGTCCAGGTACGACGCGAAGTCGTCCGGTTCCACGGCGTAGAGGCGTACACGGAGCTGCTCCCACCGGCGCACGATCACCGGAATCGTCTGCCCGGCTCCGAGCGGGTCGACCGTGGCGAACCCTCCGCCCATGGACCAGATCAGGGGGCGGGCCTCTTCGATCTCGAACTCGACGGTCTCGGGCCGCCCCAACGTCTGACCGAAAACGTCGCCCACCGTCGCGGGGATCACCACCGTGTAGACGGCGCCGCCCATCGTGGGGCCGTCGATGGTCAGGTAGGAGCTGTACGCCGAGACCGTGGCATCGGGGATTCCCGGTGTCACCGAGATGTCGGCCGCGTTCACCGTTGCGACGTCGAGCTCGTTGTTGAAGTAGACCTCGAGGGGAATCCCCAGAGGGCAGGACCGTGTCCAGCAGTTCGTGCCCTCCACCCTCAGGGGCGCGTAGGTGCGGGCCGTCACCGTCGATGAGTCTGCGCCGGTGTTCGGGCCCTCGACCGACGGCACATGCGGGCCGACGGTGATCCTGACCGAGGAGTCGGGCCCCAGCGGCGCCGCCGGTCTGAACGCGACCCAGGTGCCTTCGAGCGCCCGCTCGACGTAGTACGCGACGGTCTCGTCTCCCTCGATCTCGGCGGTGGTGGCCAAGCGGATCTCGCGCTCGTCGCCGCCGGCGACCAGAGTGACGGCTCCAAGCACCTCGGAGGGTTCGACTCGCTGGTCGAATACGGCCACGAACACCGGTTGCAGGTCCAGGGACTCGTGCTGCGGCTCGAGCCTCAGCAGGCTCGGAGGCGGCGTCTCGAAGGTGGCCCGGAACGTCTCGGCCAGTTCGCCGCCGGTCTGCGACGCGGTCCCCGCTGGAACTTCGACGGTGTAGCTGGTCGCCATCGGCAGGCGATCGAAGATCTCCCGGTCGTGCTCGAAGCGGAGCGTGCGGGTGCCGATCCACTGCCAGCGACCCGGCAGCGGCGGCGTCAGCTTCGCCGGAACGTCCATGTCGTCGAGTTGGTCGACGGTGGCCAGCGGCACCATCGGCCGGTTGAAGGTGATGCTGATGAAGGGAGCGATGTCCACCTCGCCCCGGGGCTGGACCCGCAAGACCTCCAGCGGCCCGGCAGCGGTGACCGGCGCTGTGAGATCCGTCCCAGCGGGGAACGGCTGATCGACGGTCCTGCCGGTGCGCGGCGGGGGCAGCGACTCAGCCGGACGGTTGAAGACGACCGCACCGACATCGTCGCCGTCCCAGGGAGGCAGCCGTTCGAGCACCGCGCGGATCTCTTCGTCGCCGAGCACGAGGCCATCGAGTCGCCTCACCGTCGGCACAATCCGGCCGGCGCTCTGGTCGCCCTCGCTCAGGCGAATGGTGTAGTAGGTGTCCTGCCCCGATCCGGCATCACCGACGACCGGAAGTATGAAGCTTCCCCGGGCCACAGGTGTGGGAGCGGTGACGGACCGACCGCCCTCGTCGGCATCCTGCTCGCCGCCGCCGGAGCAGGCACCGGCCAGCAGCGCCACAACCAGCCCGACGATCATCCAACGCCGCAGAAGCCTGCTCACGAATCCTCAGTCTCGCATAGCGGCTATTACTTCGGCGACCGGAGGGGCGTCCCGACCAACGTGCAGCGCACCGCTGAGCGCTAGCCCGGGTCGTTGGGGTGACCGGCGAGCGGGATGACCTCGATGTCCAGCCAGGGGAAGAACGGCAGCGATGCCAGGGCGGCGTGGAGTTCGTCGGGCGAGGCGGCCCGCCAGACGCCCCAGTTGGCCCAGCGGCCCGGCACCCGCCAGAGGCGGCGGATGATCCCTGCCTCGACGAGTTCCCGGCCACGGGCCCGCTCAGCGGCCATGAGTTCGTCGCGCCTGGCGGGGTCGCCGTCGGGCGGCCAGTTGACCTCGATGTGGACCAGATACTCGGCTGCGTCACTCATCTGCGCTCTCCCTCTGCTTCGCTGCTGCATCCACCGCGGCACCGCTCGATGCGGCGCTCCCCTGCCCGTCGCCTACCGGGTCGAGATCGGTGGCGGCGCCCGCTCCATCGTTGCTCGGCGCCCCACCGGTGTGGCGCGCCTGCGGGGCCCGCAACTCGGCCAGCACCTCGTCGGTGTCGGCTCCCAGCGGGCGCCCCGCGAAGTTCACCTTGCCGGGCGTGCGCGAGAGACGCGGCGACACTGCCTGCATCACGACGTCCTCGACGGTCGTGAACAGCCCGCGCTGGGTGAAGTGCTCGTCGGCGAACAGGTCGGCCATCGTGTAGACGGGGGCGATGGCCGCGTCGGCCTCCTCGAAGCGCCGGATCACCTCGTCCGAGGGTCGCTCGGCGATCCAGCCCGAGACGAGCGCCTCGAGGGCGTCGCGGTTCTCGAACCGGGCGGTGAACGTCTCGAAGCGCTCGTCGCCGCCGGCACCGATGAGATCCAGCACCCGGTTCGCCACGGTGTCGCTGGAGGCCGAGAGCGCCACCCACTCGCTGTCACTGCAGAGATAGGTGCCGCGTGGCACCGAGTACGGGATGCCGGCGCCGAGGCGCGGCTGCTCGTAGCCCAGGTGGGCGAACGCCGAGGGCAGCGGGCCCATGACGTGCATGAGCGCCTCCACCAGCGAGAGATCCACCACCTGTCCCTTGCCGCTGCGGCGAGCCTCCCACAGCGCCGCCATGGCGCCGAAGGCCCCCAGCGTGCCCGTGAGTTCGTCGGTGAGCGCAACCGGCGGCAGCAGCGGCTGGCCGCCGGCCTCGCCGCTGATGGCCGCATAGCCGCTGAGCGCCTCGGCCAGGGTGGCGAAGCCGGGCCGCTGGGCGTAGGGGCCTTCCTGACCGAAGGCGGTGATGCGCAGGATCACCAGCCGCGGGTTGCGCTCGAGCAGCACGTCGGGCGCCAGCCCCAGCGCCTCCAGCTTGCCCGGCCGCAGGTTCTCCACGAGCAGGTCGGCGCCGTCGATCAGCCCCAGCATGGCGTCGAGGCCCTCGGAGGTCTTGAGGTTCAGCACCACGGCCCGCTTGTTGCGCCCCGCCAGCTTCCAGAAGTAGGAGTCGGCGGCGCCGTCGGGCGGCATCCAGCCCAACCGGCGGACCGAGTCGCCGCTCGGCGACTCCACCTTGATGACGTCGGCGCCGAAGTCGCCGAACAGCCGGGCCGCACCGGGACCGGCCACGACGGTCGCCATGTCCACCACCCGGACGCCCGCCAGCGGCCCTGTGCTCGTGCCTTCGGGATCGGACGCGGGTTCGTCGCGCCGCACGCGGTGGCGAGGGGCCCGGCCGGCGGGCGCACGCAGCGACTCGGCCTGCGGCGGAGCGGGGGCGCCGCCGGGGGCCGATGGAGCCTCAGCCGCCATCAGCGGATCGTCGCGGCAGCAGCACCGAGCGCTTGTAGGTCGTCACCACCGCGCCGTCCTGGTTGCGCCCGACCGTCTCGACGGTGACGATGCCCGCGTCGGGCCGCGACCGGCTGGGGCGGGTCTCGATCACGGTGCTGGCGCCGTAGAGCGTGTCGCCGGGGTACACCGGCGCCGTGTGGCGCAGGTCGGTGGTGCCCAGGTTGGCCAGCGCCCGCCCCGAGATGTCGGGCACGCTCATGCCCAGCAGCAGCGAATAGATGTGCGGGCCGGCCACGACGGGCCGCTCGAACGGCCCCTGGGTGCCGTCGAAATGCGCCGAGTCCACGTGCAGCGGGTGCACCGACAGAGTAAGCATGCAGAACAGGTGGCTCTCGGCCTCGGTGATGGTCTTGCCGGGCCAGTGGCGGTACTCGTCGCCCACCTCGAAGTCCTCGAAGCAGCCCCCGAAACGCCGCTCACGCGCCTCGAAGACCCGGCCCCCGCCGGCCGCCGATCCTGATTCGCCGCCCATCAGCCCTCCAGCGCCGCCGCCTCGCCGATGATGTCCGCAGGGTCGTCGTGCGGCACGCTGCGCAGCCAATCGGGATTCACGAGCCGGCCGAAGCCCGGCTCGTCGGGCAGCGGGTCCATGAGCCCGTCACGCACCACCGGCTGCCGCAGCGAGTCCGCGAACTGGTCCACGCCGCTGCCGACGATGCCCCACTCCAGCGGCACGTCGGGGCGGCCCAGGCCACCGAAGATCTGGGCGTGCTCGAGGGCGTTCATGTGCGGGGCGACCTGCATGCCGGCCGCGTCCGCCTGCGCCAGGATGTCGCCGATCGAGGTGATCCCGCCCATCGTCGTGACGTCGACCCGCACGAAGTCCACCGCGTTGTGAGCGACCAGCGACTCGGGGTAGTGCGCCCCGCCCTGCTCGTCGCCGAAGGCGATGGGGAACGGTGAGCGCTCCCGCAGCGCCGCGATGATGCGGGCATTGCCCGGTGCGAAGGCGTCCTCGAACCAGCCCAGGGTCATGTCCAGGCTCTCCAGGAAGGCGACGGCATCGTCGACGGCGTTGAACACCCAGGCGCCGTCGCACCCCACCCAGAGGTCGTCGGACACCGATGCGGCCGCCTCCAGCCGGGCCTTGGAGCGCACCACGTCGGGCGCCATCGGCAGCTTGACGCGCCGGTAGCCCCGCTCGTACAGGTCGGTGACCTGCTCGACCACCTCGGCGGGGCCGATGGAGGGGGGGTACCCGGCGATACCCGTCACCGGCATCGCCACGTTGGAGCCGCCCAGCATCCGGGCGATCGGCAGGCCGCGGCGCTTGGCCTCGGCGTCCCAGACGGCCAGGTCCACGATCGACAGCGCCCGCAGGCCGATCCCCCCGACCAGGCAGGACAGGTTGGAGCGCTGCACCGAGGCGAACGCCTGCTCCGGCTCGTCGGTGGGGCGCCCCACGTAGCGCGGCCCGATGTAGCCGTGGATCATCTCCGCGATCGGGCCGTCGCGGCTCAGCGTGAAGCCGTACCCGCATATGCCGTCGCGGGTGCGGACTCGCACCAGGCCGAACTCCCGGTACTCCATGACCCAGTCGCCGAAGCGGATCACCTCCGGCACCGGGGCGCGCACCGTCAGGGCGTCGACCGCTTCGATCCGCCGTCCTCGTTCGTCACTCATACGCAGAGATACCCCCCGTCGACGCTCAGTATGTGCCCGGTCACCATGGATGCGGCATCCGACGCCAGGAAGATGGCCGGCCCGACGATCTCCCGCGGCTGGCCCCGGCGGTCGATGGGGGTGCGGGCGGCGATGAACTCGCTGGTGTAGCTGCGCTTGCGGTCCGAGGCCAGCACCAGCGGCGTCTCGAAGATGGACGGCGCCAGGGCGTTGACGCGCACCCCGTGGCGGATCCACTCCAGGGCAAGGCTGCGGGTCATCTGGATGACGCCGCCCTTGCTCTGCAGGTAGGCGGTCGTCTCGGGATAGGCGCGGCTGCCGCCGATGGAGGCCATGTTCACGATGGCGCCCCGGCCCCGCTCGATCATCGTGCGCCCCACGATCTGGCACGACAGGAAGGTGCCCCAGAGGTTCAGCCGCACAACCCGCTCCCAGACCTCGTCGGGGAAGTCCTCAGCGGGGTGCCGGGCGGCCGTGCCGGCGCAGTTCACCAGGATGTCGATGTGGCCGTGGGCAGCCAGCACGTCGGCGACGGCGCCCTCCATGGCGTCGCGGCTGGTTACGTCGGCCTCGATGAAGCGAAGCCGCCGGCCCTGGGCACCGGCCGCCGCGACCAGCCGCTCGGCCCGCGCCACGTCCACGTCCAGGAAGGTCACCTCGGCGCCGCAGTCGGCGAACCCCACCGCGATGGCCTCACCGAGCCCGCTGGCCCCGCCGGTGATGAGCGTGACCTTGCCCGACAGGTCGAACAGGCCGCCCACGTAGTCCGTGGGGACGGTGACGGCGACAGCGTCAGGATCGTTCATCGCGAAGCCCTCCGGCGGGTCACTCGTCGCCGTCGATGCGGGCGGCGCTGGGGTAGAAACAGCCCACCCCCCGGTACGGGGTGCGGAACCTGCTGAGGTGCCAGCGCCCCAGGTTGGGGAACACGAGGACGTCGCGGTCGTCGCCCGTGAACACGCAGTTGGTCGGAGCGGCGATGATCGCTCCCCGGGGGTCGGTGGCCAGCACCTGCAGCCCCGTCTCGGCGTGCCAAACGAAGATGGTGTCGGGCCGGTAGCAGGACACCACGAGCGACCCGTCGGTGGTCTCCACGATGCCGTCGGGAACGGCCAACCCCAGATCGCACAACTCCCGCCGCGCCCCGGCCGATCCGTCGGCCTCGATCGGGATCTCCACGATGGCGCTGGGGTAGCTCTCCACGATCCACAGGCGCGAACCGTCGGCCGACACGGCGCAGCCGTTCGGGAAGTTGACCGACTCGGTGCTCCAGACCTCGGCCTGCGCGCCGGGGCGCTGCACCCAGACGTGGCCGTTCTGCTCGCCCCAGCCGCCTGAGTCGGTGAGGTAGTAGTTGCCGTCGGCGTCGAATGCCCCCCAGTTCGGCACGCCGAGGGACTGCTCGTCGTTGCCGGTGCAGAAGGCGCTCCGCTCGCCGCCGTCGGGGCTGAACCGCCACACCGTGCTGTTCACCAGGTCGATGGCGTAGACGTTGCCGTCGCCGTCCGCGGCCAGCCCCAGCATGAAGCCGCCGGTGTCAGCGAGCTCCCGGGGGCCCTCATCGGGGTCGATCACGTAGAGCTGGCCGGCCTCGCCCCCGCAGTAGATGGTGCCGTCGGGCGCCATGCAGATGCCCTCGGCGTGATCGAGGCCCTCGGCGAAGTTCTCGACATCGGTCAGCGGCACGATGGGTTCCATGTGCATCCTCCTTGGTTGGCCGGGACAGAGCGTGCGCGTCAGCGCGGCGTTCCGTCGAGATTGCGCTTCGTCTCCACGAGTTCCACCCGGTAGCCGTCGGGGTCGATGAGGTAGACGGCCAGCGCGCCCTTGTTGGGTCCGACGGTGGGCGAGACCGGCTCGCTCACCGCCTGCACGCCGGCCGCCTTCAGGCGCTCCCACAGCGCCTCGAACCCCTCCACGAACAGGCAGATGTGGGCGGTGCCGGGGTTGCCGTTGGAGGGGTCGATCTCGTTTCGCTCGATGTTGCGGTACTCCAGGAGCTCCAGGAACACGCCGACCCTGTCATGGCGGAGCACAGCGGCGTGCATCTCGACGGTCGGGTAGCCCACGAGCTCCCGCAGGTACTCCTCGGTGCGGACCCAGCGGGCAATGACCTCGTAGCCCAGCAGGCCGTAGAAGGCGATGGAGCGATCCAGGTCGGCCACGGTGATACCCGCATGGGAGAAGCCGCAGACGGCGCCTGCGGGAGCCTCGGTGGCGGGGTCGGTCATGGTCGCAGCGGTTGTCATCGGATTGTCCCTCCCGACTCGATGTCGAACAGATGCAGGCCGGTGCCGCCGATCTCCAGCGCCACCTCCTCGCCCGGCGTGAAGACCCGATCCGAGCGCACCCGCGCCACAAGTGTGTCACGGGGCGGCGCATCGGGATCTCCCGGATCCACGCCGGAGAAGTCGCCGGCCAGATGCACGTAGGTCTCGGGCTCGACGAGCTCGGTGAAGCGCACCCTCGCCCGGGGCAGATCCTCCGGGCACACCGCCGGGTCGCGCAGCAGCAACGACTCGGGCCGGATGCCGGCCACCAGATCGGCGCCCCGGGGCGCGGAGGCGCACAGCTCGGCCGCCGCCTCGGGAACGGCGACGGAGCCGGCCGTGCCGAAGTCCAACACCGGGCCGCCGGAGGCTTCGCCGGATCGCACCTTGGCCGTCAGCAGGTTCATGGCGGGGCTGCCGATGAAGCCGGCCACGAACAGGTCGGCCGGCCGGTGGTAGAGCTCCTGAGGCGTGCCGACCTGGCGCAGCTCGCCGTCGTTGAGCACGGCGACCCGCTCACCGAGCGTCATGGCCTCGGTCTGGTCGTGGGTCACGAAGACGGTGGTGACCCCCAGATCGGCGTGCAGCTGGGCCAACTCGGCGCGCATCTGCACGCGCAGCTTGGCGTCGAGGTTGCTGAGCGGCTCGTCCAGCAGGAACGCCTTGGGCTGGCGCACGATGGCCCGGCCGATGGCGACCCGCTGTCGCTGGCCACCCGACAGCGCCGCGGGCCGCCGCTTCAGATGCTCGCTGAGTTCGAGGGTCTCGGCGACCTCGGTCACCCGCCTGGTGATCTCGGCGGACGGCACCTTGGTCTGGCGCAGCGGGAAGGCGATGTTGGCGAAGACCGTCATGTGCGGGTACAGGGCGTAGTTCTGGAAGACCATGGCCACGTCGCGGTCCCGGGGATGCACCTGGTTCACGACGGCGCCGTCCACGAGGATGTCCCCGGCCGTGATGGCCTCCAGCCCGGCCAGCATCCGCAGCAGCGTGGACTTGCCGCAGCCCGAGGGCCCGACCAGCACGACGAACTCCCCGTCGGCGATGTCCAGGCTCAGCGAGGTCACCGCCTCGGTGCCGTCGCCGTAGACCTTGGTGACGTCGCGGAAGGAGATCTCGGCCATGAAGGGGTCCCTAGAACGCCTTGACGGCTGTGAAGCCGGCGTCGATGACGATGTTCGTGCTGCTGATGTAGCTGGAGGCGTCGGACGCCAGGAACACGATCAGGGCGCCGACCTCCTCCACCGTGCCGACGCGCCCCAGAGTGTTGGCGGCGTCGACCCTGTCCATGAAGTTCTCCGCCTCGTCCACGTTCATGTCCTCGAGGTCCCGGGTGAGCATGGGTGTGTAGATCGTGCCGGGCGAGATGGCGTTGACCCTGATGTTGTCGCGGCCGACCTCCAGTGTGAGCGAGCGGGCGGCCGCCACCACCCCCGCCTTGGCGGCGGCGTACACCACGCAGCCCGGCAGCGAGTGGGAGGCCTGCACCGAGGACGTGAAGATCATCGAGCCGCCGCCGCGGGCGCGCATCGGGGCGATGCTGTACTGGGCGCACAGCAGCACCCCCTTGAGGTCCACGTCGAGCAGCAGGTCCATGTCCTCCTCGCTCATCTGCTCGAGGTC
>CAZTZI010000032.1:0-17050 GCA_964618115.1 uncultured Acidimicrobiales bacterium | reverse complement strand
ACGAAGTCGTCGCTGGCCCGGGTCAGCAGGATGTCGGAGTAGATGCCCGACATCTCGTCGGGATCCCGCTCCCGGCCGAACAGGTGCATGTCGGCCTCGGGCTCCCACATGCGGAACCGGGGGCACGCCCGGGTGCACGATGTGCAGCCCTTCACCCCGTGGACGCAGTCATCGGCTCCGAGCTCCTCCTCGAGGTGGAACGGCCTGTAGGCGCCCGGCTCGTGGGTGTAGCCGATCACATGATGGGGGCAGGCGATCACGCACCCCGCGCAACCGGTGCACAGGCCCGAGGTGATGACCTCGTCGTGGAGTTCCTTCCACTGGTAGGTCCAGCGGGGCTTGGGGGCGGCGGCTGCGGCGGGCGGCGAGGCCGCAGTGGTGTCGGTCACGGCCTCGATGGTACCGCCGGCTCGGTCACAGGCCGGTGCGGCCCGCCTCACACACCCCGCCGTTCGAGCGTAGGCATGTCCCGGAGTTGATTCGGGAGCCTGCCCCGGGGTCGATTCGGGTCGGAACCCCGTGCCGGGCCCTTCACATTCTGGTGCGGCCTGTCTCCGGCGACCCCGCGGGGCCTCACATCCGGCGTTCGTGCAGGAGAGAGGCTGGGCTTTTGTGGCTACACTAGTGGTCACCTGGCTGGGGAGGTATGTGATGCGCTCGGTCGGTATCAGGGAGTTCAGGGATCACGCGACCGCGTTGATGAAGCTGGGCGAGACGATCCGCATCGAACGGCACGGCAAGCCGATCGGCTTCTTCGTGCCCGTTCCGGCGCCCAAGCGAACCAGTCAGGAGGTTCGCGAATCGCTCGACCGCGTGGGCGAGGCTGTCCAGCGGGTGCTCGACCGGACGGGTTGGGACGAGGAGGACCTCGTCGAGGCGCTGGTGCCGGGGAGTCGGACCGCCTAATGCTGCTGGTGGTCGACACCAGCGTGCTGGTTGCCGACCTGCTGCGGGTCAGGGGCAGGGAGCGGCTCAGCGACCACCGTTTGGACCTGTGTATCCCCGAGCACACGGTGGGCGAGGTTCATGTGGAGCTGCCTCGGCGTATCGGTGCCGTGGCGGAGTCCGCCGGGCTCGATGCTGTGGAGCGCGACGACCTCCTGATGCTGTGCCTCGATGCGGTGGACAACAACCTCGCCGTCGTCGCCGCAGAGGTCTATGCGCCGTTCGAGCAGGAGGCGCGGGCGCGCTCGCAGCGCGATCCTCACGACTGGCCCGTCGTCGCCTGCGCGCTGGCGCTGAGCGCGGCGGTGTGGACCAACGACAACGATTTCCTGGGCACAGGTGTCCCCACGTGGACCACCCAGACCCTGCAGACCTGGCTGGATCGACTGGACTGACGGGAGAGTTCATTCAGAGGCCGGTGCGGCCCGCCTCGCGGATCATCGGCAGCAGCTCCGAGTACGGCGCGTCCTCGGCCTTGGCGCCGGTGGTGACCCCGGCGTCGGTGGTCAGGCAGTGGCCGTTGGTGTAGCCGGACTCGTCGCTGGCCAGCCAGAGGGCGGCGTTGGCCACGTCGGCGGCCAGCCCGGGCCGGCCCGCCAGCGGCGAACGCTCAGTCAGCTCGGCGGTCACGCCGTCGATGTCGTCGGGGTCGCCGAGGTGCGCCATCGCCACCATCGGCGTGGCCATGGAGTGAGGGGCGATGCAGTTGACGCGGATGCCGAAGCGGCACAGCTCGGCGCCGGCGTTCTTGGTGAGCCCCACGACGGCGTGCTTGGCAGCGGCGTAGGCGTGCGGGCCGAGGCCGCCGATGACCCCCGCCGTAGAGGCCATGCTGACGATCGAACCGCTGCGGCGCGGCTTCATCACCCGGGCGGCGTGCTTCATCCCGTAGAAGACGCCGTGGAGCAGCACGTCGACGGTGAAGCGCCACTCGGCGGCGGGGAGCTGGTCGATGGGGCCGCGGGCGCCCACGATGCCGGCGTTGTTGAACATCACGTCGAGCTGGCCGAAGCTGCCTGTGGCGAGGTCGACTAGGGCGGCCACCTGCTCCTCGCTGGTCACGTCGCATTCGATGAAGCGGGCCGCCTCGCCTACTTCGGCGGCGATCTCCCGGCCCCGGTCGGTCTGGATGTCGCCGAGCGCTACGCGGGCGCCCTCGGCTGCGAACAGCCGCGCCGCCGCCTCGCCGAAACCACTGGCGCTCCCCGTGATGGCCGCAACCTTGCCCGCGAGTCGTCCTGCCATCGTCGATCCTTTCGTCGGCTCGTTGCTGTGTCCGGGCGGGGCCGCCGGTGTCCGTCGGCGGATCGTCTGGCGAAATCGATCCGGCGCCGGCCTCCGGCGTCCCCGCCCTCGTCTTGGTCATTCCGGCGAAGAGCCTGCCTCGGACTCGATCCGGGGCCGGAATCCAGTCCGGAGGTGGTGCTGCCGGGATCGATCACCTCGCCGCTGCGCCCGCGGTGGGTTCTGGAACCTGCGCGCGCGGTTTCGACGGCGGTTTCTTGATCGCCGTCTGCGCCCTCGGCAGGATTCGAACCTGCGCGCACGGCTCCGGAGGCCGCTGCTCTATCCCCTGAGCTACGAGGGCCGGACTCGCAGGCTAACGCTGTGGCCGCCGCGCCCGCACCGGTACGCTGAGTGTCCGATCTGGGTGGCCGGCCACCCTTCGGGGACCGGTCCGGGCGGCGAGAGGCCGCCGGCGTGGTTCCCGCCACTGCCGCACACCGCCGAGGGGCTGCCGGAACACCCCGAGGGGCTCGAGGGATTTGCAGCATGATCCGCACGCATCTGATCGACGCCCTCGCCGCCGCCCTCGTCGCCACCGGTGTCGAGCCGCTGCCTGCCACGATCGAGATCGGGCGCCCCGCCCGCGCCGAGCACGGCGACTGGTCCTCCAACGTGGCGCTGGTCTGCGCCCGCGCCGCCGGGCGGAACCCCCGCGAGCTGGCCCAGGAGCTTGCCGAGCGCATCAGCGCCGAGCCCCCTGCCCACCTGCGGCGGGTGGAGGTGGCGGGGCCGGGTTTCGTGAACTTCCACCTCGACGACGGCTGGCTGCACGACGTGCTGCGGCAGGTGGTCGCCGAGGGCGTCGACGGCTTCGCCCGCAGCGACTTCGGCGCCGGGACGGCGGTGAACGTGGAGTTCGTCAGCGCCAACCCCACCGGGCCGCTGCACGTCGGCGGCGGGCGCTGGGCCGCCTACGGCGACAGCCTCTGCAACATCCTGGCCCGCTGCGGCTTCGCCCCGCACCGGGAGTACTACCTCAACGACCGCGGCCGGCAGATGGACGCCTTCGCCGAGTCGCTCGTGGCCCGCAAGCAGGGCACCGAGCCGCCGGAGGACGGCTACCACGGGGACTACATCCGCGAGTGGGCCGCCGAGATGCCCGACGGCGCCGACGCTCTGGAGTGGGGTTACGCCCGCGCCCGCCGCGACGTGGCCGAGAGCCTGGCGCGTCTCGGCGTGCGGTTCGACACCTGGTCCAGCGAGCGGGCTCTGGTGGACTCAGGGGCCGTCGCCGCCACGCTGGAGACCCTCGACGGCAGGGGTGCCACCTACCGCGCCGACGGTGCCGTGTGGTTGCGCATCGCCGATGCCGCCCAACAGGGAGCGCCCCGGGACGACCGGGGCGCCGGCGACGGTCCGGCCCCGGCAGTCGGCGATGAGGACGCCGCTCGCGCCACCCGGGGCGGCGATCGGGTGCTCGTCCGTTCCAACGGCGAGCCCACCTACCTGCTGCCCGACATCGCCTACCACGCCGACAAGCTGGCCCGCGGCTTCGATCTTCTCATCGACGTGTGGGGTGCCGACCACCACGGCCATGTGGAGCCTCTGGCGACCGGCGTCGGTGCCCTCGGGCACCGACGCGAGCAGCTGGAGGTGGTGCTGGGGCAGCTCGTCACGGTGATGCGCCGCGGGGAGGAGGCCAAGATCTCCAAGCGGGCCGGGAATCTGGTGCTGCTCGACGACCTCGTCGGCCTCGTCGGCGCCGACGCCGCCCGCATGACGTTCCTGCTGCAGTCCCTCGGCAGCCGCCAGACCATCGACCTGGACGTGGTGGCGGCGCAGTCCATGGAGAACCCCGTCTTCTACGTGCAGTACGCCCACGCCCGCATCTGCTCGTTGATGGCCACCGCCGCCGAGCGGGGCATCGCCCGCCCGCCGCTGGATGGCGTACCCCTGGAGGTGCTCACCGGCCCCCGCGAGCTGGAGGTGCTGCGGACCCTGCACGCCCTCGGCGACGTGGTGGCCGAGGCGGCCCGGGAGCGGGCGCCCCACAAGGTCACCACGTGGGTGCGCGAGTTGGCGGGCGCCTTCCACGGCTTCTACCACGACTGCCCGGTGCTGCGCAGCGACATCGACCCGCCGCTGGCGGCCGCCCGCCTGTGGTTGGCCGAGGCGGCCCGCATCGGCCTGGTCATCGCCTTGGACCTGCTCGGCGTCAGCGCCCCCGAACGCATGGAGTCGCTCAGCGCCGACGCCGCTCTCGAGGCGCGGTGACCGTCCCTCTCTCGTCGCTGTTCCGGCGATGAGCCTGCCGCCGACGCGATCCGGGAGCGGATCCCGCGCACCGCTCCGCACCGCAGACGACCTGCCGGGTAGCGATCGAGGCTCCCGCAATGGCCGAAATCCACTGGTTGCGGTAACGTTCTGTGCGAAGTCGCACCGTACCGAGAGGCCGAGGCGGCTATCGGCTCGCCGGGCTCCCCGGCTAGCCTCAGCGCAGCACCCCCACGACCCCTCTGGAAGTTGCCGTGACGACCGGTCTAAGCCCACTGCACCCGCCTATCGGTAACCCGTCGGACAACCCCGCTGGATCGAGCGGCGCGGATCCGCTCCCGCGAGGCCTGCTCCCGGACTGTTCGAGTCTCGGTGCCGATGGCCGACTCTCGGTCGCCGGCTGTGACTTGATCGACCTCGCCAGAGAATTCGGCACGCCGTTGCTCGTGTACGACGAGGACTGCATTCGGGCGAGGTGCCGAGAGGCGCGAGCGACCTTTGGGGACGACCGCGTGGCCTATGCCGCCAAGGCGTTCGCGTGTCGCGCCATCATCCGACTGGCGCACGAGGAGGGCATGCGTCTCAACGTAGCCACGGGCGGCGAGTTGCATGTCGCCCTGCAAGCCGGTTTCCCGGCCGATCGAGTGGTGATGCACGGCAGCAACAAGTCGCGCGACGAGCTGACCTACGCGCTCCGCGCCGGAGTGGGCCGGATCGTGGTCGAGAGTTTCGACGAGGTGGCTCGGCTAGAGGAGATCGCGCGTGACCTCGACTGCTGCCCTTCGGTGTTGGTGCGGGTCACGACCGACGTGCGGCCCCCGACTCATCCCCACATCTCGACCAGCGGTGCCGACTCGCATTTCGGATTCACGATCTCCTCCCAAGCCGCCGAGAATGCCGTCAAGCAGGTTCGCTCCTCGGCATCGATGAACCTGGTCGGGATCCACGCTCACATAGGCAGCCAGATACTGGACTTGGCCCCGTTCTGTCGGGCAGTGACTGAACTTGCGGAGTTCATCAACTCGCTGGACCAACCCGATGAGTTGGAGGATCTGTGGGTTGGAGGTGGCTTGGGTGTCGCCTACGAAGCGGGCCAGCAGGCTCCTTCTATCAGCCAGTGGGGCAGTTCGATTCTGTCCGCGGCCTCAGATGCGGGAATCAGCGCGCGCGTCTGTGCCGAGCCTGGTCGATCTGTGGTGGCGCAGGCAGCGATCGCCTTGTACACCGTGGGGACGATCAGGGAGGTACCCGGGATCGGGACTTGCGTAGGCGTCGACGGCGGCATGTCCGACAATCCCCGCCCGGCAATGTACGGCAGTCGCTATGAGGCCTTTCTGCCGCGCTCCGCGGACGCCGACCGTGACTGGAACGTCACTGTCATCGGGAAGCTGTGTGAATCCAGCGACGTACTGATTAGAGACGCCAATTTGCCGCACGACCTCCAGGTGGGCGACATCTTGGGTGTACCGGTGGCAGGTGCCTACAGCTACGCCATGGCCTCCAACTACATCAAGATGCCCCGCCCCGCCGTCGTCTTCGTACGAGACGGCCACGCCCGGCCGGTGATCCGCCGCGAGACCTTCGAAGACCTGCTGCGCCTGGACCTGTAGGCGACGGGCCGTTGCCTTGCCGCGCTCCACCGTCAATCAGGGTCGCGCTCAAGTGCTCTTGATTCGTTCGTGGCTATTCTGACTCCGCATGTCGACTGCCCACATCAATCCGGCGATATTGAGATGGGCGGCAGATCGCGCCGACGTTGAGCCAGAAGCACTGAGCAAGTCCCTGCGCCAGTCGGTTGGGACGATTGAGAGTTGGCTGGACGGATCGTCCGCGCCAACGTTTCGGCAGGCGCAGAACCTGGCGAAACGGCTACGGATACCGTTCGGATACCTTTTCCTCGCCGATCCACCTTCAGAGGAATTGCCGCTCCCCGATTTCCGGCGTGCTCCGGCCGGAGGCACTCGTAAGCCGTCGGTGGACCTTCGCGACGTGATCGCGGACGTGCTGCGACACCAGGATTGGTATCGAGACTTCAGGCTCGGTGCGGATCAGTCCCCGCTTCCGTTCGTAGGCCGGTTCTCGTCTCAAGCCGCGATTTCTGAAGTGGCTGCGGACATCACCAGGAGTCTCGAGTTCGATTCCGCAGTCCGGACGGAAACTCAGCGGGATCAGTTCCTGAGGGCGTTCGTCCTTCGGGTCGAGGCTCTTGGAGTCCTGGTGATGAGAAATGGAGTCGTCCGTCAAGCGACGAATCGGGCGCTGCGCGTAGAGGAATTCCGCGGCTTCTCGATTGCTGATCCCATGGCTCCAGTGATATTCGTCAACAACGCGGATAGTCAGGCTGCTCAGATCTTCACCCTCGCTCATGAACTTGCTCACATCTGGATCGGCGAAGGCGGTATTTCAGACGCCGACCTAACCATCCAGGGCAGCGGGTCGACACATATCGAGGCGTATTGCAACGAAGTTGCCGGGGAAGTCCTGCTGCCGTGGAGCCGTATCGCTGACCGCTGGAGCCGTCGGAGGTCGTCCGAGAGCGAGTGGCTTAGGAGCATCTCTGCGGAATTCCGTGTCTCGACCGTCATGGTCGCGCGACAACTCTGGACCCATGAGGCGATCACCCGCGAGCGATTCTTCGAACTCTATGAGGAGGGGCGGACAAAGTGGGCCGAGCGACGTAGTGCAGCGTCTCCGGGAGGCGACTACTACAAGAGCGTCCCGATTCGTAACAGCCGCTTGCTCACCGAAGTTGTCCTTGAGAGCGTCGCATCCTCGGAGACCCTGATTCGAGATGCGTCCCGGCTTCTGGGTGTCAAGCCTGCCAACATTCCCAAGCTGCGGGAATCCCTGGGAGCCACGTAGTGCTCCGCCTGCTCGATGCCAATGTGTTCATAACGGCGAAGAACTTCTACTACGGGTTCGATCTTGTGCCGGCTTTCTGGACCTGGCTGGAGCATCAGGCTGAGGCAGGGATACTTGCGTCTACGGAACTCGTGTACCAGGAACTTAGGGACGGAGGCGACGAGTTGGCAGCCTGGGCAAGCAGGTGTCGCGATGCGAGGTTTCGCGTCAGCTCCTCGTCGCCGCAGGTAGCTCGGCACGTCGCCAATCTTGACGCGTGGGCGCGGCGAGAGGGGTACGGCGGTCATGTCGTTGAGGAGTTCATGAACTGCGCCGACCCGTTCCTCGTCGGTGTCGCCGCGGAGTCTCGGGCAACGGTTGTCACGCTGGAAACGCCGGCCGGAATGAGCAGGAAGAAGGTGAAAATTCCCGATGCCTGCGATCAGCTCGACGTTCCGCATGAGAATACGTTCGAGATGATGCGCACCTTGGGGGCTCGCTTCGAGTAGCCGCCCGAACGGCGCGATAGTTCCACGTGCCGCAAAGCCCATCTAGATGCCATCGTTGAGGTCGACTTCGGATCTTGGCTCCGCTGGGCGATGCGGCGCGGCTGCGCCGGTAGCGTGAGTGGGATGGTCTCCGCCTCTTCTGCCGCGTCCGGTGCCGCGTCCGCCCCACGGCGGATCGGCGTCGGCATCCTGGGTGGGGGCACGGTCGGCGCCGCGCTGGTGGGGCTGCTGGACGAGCGGCGGGCCGAGATCGCCGCCCGATGCGGTGTCGTGCTCGAGCCGGTGGCAGTCGCGGTCCGTTCGCCCGAGCGTCAGCGCCCCGGCGTGCCCGCCGACCTGCTCACCGGCGACGCCGCCGCCGTGGTGGCGCACCCGGACACCGACGTGGTGGTGGAGCTCATCGGCGGCACCCATCCCGCCAAGGAGCTGGTGCTGGCGGCGATGGCCGGCGGCAAGCCGGTGGTCACTGCCAACAAGGAGGTCGTCGCCACCCACGGTGCCGAGCTGTTCGCGGCGGCCCGAGCCGCCGGCGTGGACCTGCTGTTCGAAGCGGCCGTGGGCGGGGCCATCCCGCTGGTGCGGGCGCTGCGGGAGTCGCTGGCCGGCGAGTCGGTGCGCCGCATCATGGGCATCGTCAACGGCACCACCAACTACATCCTCAGCCGCATGACGACGGGCGGCTCCAGCTACGTCGACGCCCTGGCGGAGGCCCAGGCATTGGGCTACGCCGAGGCCGACCCGCGGGCCGACGTCGAGGGTCACGACGCCGCCGCCAAGGCCGCCATCATGGCCGCGATCGCCTTCGGCGCCGAGGTGACCGCCGCCGACGTGCACTGCGAGGGGATCTCCACCCTCAGCCCCAACGACATCGCCTTCGCCGGCCGCCTGGGCCATGTCGTCAAGCTCCTGGCCATCGCCGAGCGGATCGACGGCGGCGCCGTCGCCGTGCGGGTGCATCCGGCGATGGTTCCCGAGGACCACCCGCTGGCCGCGGTCCGCGACAGCTTCAACGCCGTGTTCGTGGAGGGCGACGCCGCCGGTGAGCTGATGCTCTACGGGCGGGGCGCGGGTGGCCGTCCCACGGCGTCGGCGGTACTCGGCGACCTCATCGACGCGGCGGTGAACCAGCGCGCCGGCACCTCCGGGGGGCCACCTCCCACGGCACCGGCCCGCATCCACCCCATCGACGAGTTGCACACCGCCTATTACCTGGCGCTCGAGGTGATCGACCGCCCCGGCGTGCTGGCGGCGGTTGCGGGCGTGTTCGGCCGCCACGGCGTGTCGATCCGCTCGATGGAGCAGGAGGGCCTCGGCGATCAGGCCCGCATCATCTTCATCACGCACGTGGCATGCGAGCGGGACATGCGCGCAACCCTCGGCGAGCTCCGGCACCTCGAGGCCGTCCGCCAAGTCGGAAGCGTCCTACGAGTCATCGCCGACGAATGACCCTCCACTACGTCTCCACCCGAGGCCAAGCTCCAGAACTGGCCTTCTGCGACGTCCTCCTGGCCGGCCTCGCCAAGGACGGGGGCCTCTACGTCCCCGAGACCTGGCCAACCTTCCCCACCCCCGCCCGTCGTGACACCCAAGCGAGGGTGGGGATGCCGGGGGCCGGCGCAGGCGTGCCATTCTCAGAGGCCGCCGGAGCGCCACCGGCATCGCCTCCCGGACAGACCACTGACGGCCTCTCACAATCCGACTACGCCAAGACCGCGGTCGACGTCATGTGGCCGTTCGTCGAGGGCCAGATCGACCGCCGAGCGTTCGAAGAGATCACCGCCGAGGCCTATGGCACGTTCACGCACCCCGAAGTGGCCCCGCTGATCCCACTCGACGACGACCTCTGGCTCATGGAGCTGTTCCACGGCCCCACCCTGGCGTTCAAGGACATCGCGCTGCAGCTCGTAGGGCGGCTGTTCGACCACGAGCTGGCCCGGCGGGGCGAGCGGGTCACGATCGTGGGCGCCACCTCGGGCGACACGGGCTCAGCGGCCATCGAGGCGTGCCGCGACCGGGAGTCCCTCGACATCTTCGTGCTGCATCCCCTCGGCCGCGTCACCGACGTGCAGCGCCGCCAGATGACGACGGTGGCGTCGTCGAACGTGCACAACATCGCCGTCGAGGGCAGCTTCGACGACTGCCAGGACCTCGTGAAGGCCATGTTCGCCGACGAGGCGTTCCGCCGCCGGCACCGGCTGGCGGCGGTGAACTCCATCAACTTCGCCAGAGTGATGGCCCAGATCGTCTACTACGTGGTGGCGGCGCGGGCGCTGGAGGCGGGGGCGCCGGGCGGCCGACCGGTCGCTTTCGCGGTGCCGACGGGCAACTTCGGCAACGTGTACGCCGGCTACGCGGCGCACCGCATGGGCCTGAACACTTCGCAACTCGTCGTGGGAAGCAACACCAACGACATCCTGACCCGGTTCTTCGCCTCGGCCCGCCTGGAGATCCGCGAGGTGGTCCCCACCATGTCGCCGAGCATGGACATCCAGGTGTCGTCGAACCTGGAGCGGCTTCTGTTCGAGTTGAACGGCCGCGACGGTGCCGCCACCGCGGCGCTGCTGGAGCGCTTCCGCGCCACCGGCGAGGCCGTGCTGCCGCTCGAGTGGGCCGGCGGGCTGCACCCCCTCTGGGAGGGGGCTCGTGTGGACGAGGACGCCACGCTGGACGTGATCGACGACACCTACCGCCGCACCGGGCGGATGATCGATCCGCACACCGCGGTCGGTGTCGGCGCGGCTGCGATCAGCCGGCGGGATCCCGACGTGCCGATGGTGGTGCTCGCCACCGCCCACCCGGCCAAGTTCCCCGACGCGGTGGAGCGGGCCTGCGGGCGGCGCCCCGAGTTGCCCGGTCATCTGGCGGACCTGCTCGCGCGCCCCGAGCGCTGCACCGTGCTCGACAACGACCTGGCGGCGGTCCAGCGGTTCGTGGCGGACCGCACCCGCACCGGCGACGGCGGTTGAGGTCGGCGCCGTGGGGTTGACCGGCGGGCGTCCCGGCCGCGCCATGATGTGCGCCGTGCCCGCCGTGCGCCCTGTGCCCACGATGCGCGCCATGTGCCGGACCAGGATGCCCCAGCGGTGAGCAGGGGGCAGCGGTGAAGTACGTGGTCTGCGTTCCCGACGGCTGCGCCGACGAGCCGGTGCCCGCGCTCGACGGTCGCACCCCCCTGGAGGTGGCGCACATGCCGACGCTGGCCCGCTTGGCGGCCCGAGGCACCTTGGGGCGCGCCCGGGTCATCCCCGAGGGCCTGCCGGCCGGCAGCGACGTGGGCAACATGTCGATCCTGGGCTACGACCCCCGGCGGTACCACAACGGAAGGGCCTCAATCGAGGCCGCCGCCATGGGCCTGAGCCTGGGTCCCGGACAGGTGGCGTACCGCTGCAACCTGGTCCACGTCGCCGGCGACGGCACGATGGTGGACTTCGCCGGCGGGCATCCCTCCAGCGCCGCCGCCGCCGAGGTGATCGGCGCCCTGCAGGCCACCTTGGGCGGGGAGGTGTCGTTCCACTCCGGCGTGCAGTACCGCCACATCATGGTGGCTCCCGCCGCCTGGGCCGAGGCCGACTGCACCCCGCCTCACGACATCACCGGGCAGCCGGCGGTGCCGCCCACCGGGCCGGCGGCCCCCCGTCTGCGGGCGCTGATGGACGCCTCCCGCGACGTGCTGGCCCGATTCGACCTGGCGGCCACGCAGGTGTGGTTCTGGGGCCAGGGCACGTCGCCGCAGATGCCCTCCTTCGTCGACCGCTACGGCAAGGCCGCCGGCCTCGTCAGCGCGGTCGACCTGGTGCGGGGGCTGGGTGTCCTGACGGGTATGGACGTCGTCACCGTGGCGGGCGCCACCGCCTGGTACGACACGAACTACGAGGGCAAGCGGGACGCCGCCCTGGCGGGGCTCGAGGCCGGCGCCGACCTGTTCGTGATCCACGTGGAGGCCAGCGACGAGGCCGGCCACGCCGGCGACGTCGACGAGAAGGTGCGCAGCCTCGAGAACTGGGACCGCCGGATCCTCGCCGACCTCGTGGTCGGGCTGGACGGGCTCGGCCCGTGGCGGCTGCTCCTGCTGCCCGACCACGCCACGCCGCTGGTGCTGCGGACCCACACCTCCGACCCGGTGCCGTACCTGCTGGTGGACTCGCGGACCGACGGGCCCGGCGGTGCCTACACGGAGCCTGCCACCGCAGCCGCCCCCGTCGTGGCGGGGCACAGCCTCATGCGGGAGCTGCTGCGCGCCTGAGGCCGCCGGCGGTCTCGGTGGGGCGAAGGTTGTGGCGGCGATGGCCTGCGGTTACGCTGGACTGCGCCGTCGGCACGCAATCGCATTCCGAGGGCTGGTGTGTACCCCAAAATGCTTCGTGAGTGCATCCCGCACGCACCGCAAGCAGCCGTCGCAAAGGTTGTGCCGGGGTTCCCCGTCGCCAGGATTGAGCTGGGCGTAAAGACATGCCGGCTGCTGAGCCGGCTTGTGGAAGTGAGGTTGAGGTGAGTACCGAGACCGTTGATGCGCAACGCAGCCTGTTTGAGGCAAAGAGTCGCGCCGAGTTGATCGATATCGCCATGGCGATGGGGGGCCAACCCTCGTTGCGGAGCCGCAAGGCCGAACTGGTGGATCTGATCGTGGAGTTGGCAGGGTTCGGTGCCGCTGGGCCGGCACCCGCCGCTGAGGCGGGGGCCGCCGCCGGCGACGCCGCCGGGCCGGCGGCAGCTGTAGCCACGGCCGTCGACACCGCCGACACCGCTGACACCGTCGACGCCGCTGACACCGGCGTCACGCGTCCCGAGGTCTCCAACGGGTCCGAGACCGGCCCCGACGCGGTCGATTCCCGGCCTGCCGAGGCCGGCGCGCCCGCGGAGTCCGCCGAGCGGCGCGAGGGCGCCCAGCGGCGTGACGGTGCCCCGCGGCGCGAAGGCGCCGAGCGGCGGGACGGGCAGCAGCGTCGCGAGCCCCGAACCGAGGGCGAGAGCCGACCCTCCACGGCAACCGCCGAGCGCACCGAGCGCGGCGACGGCGAGCGTGGTCGCTGGGAGGAAGGCGGCACGGAGTACGCCAACCGCCGGCGCCGCCGGGGCCGCGGCCGCGTCGAGGACGAACCGTGGGAGGGCGAGCCGGTGGACGTGGCCGGCTACCTCGACCTGCGTGACGAGGGCTACGGGTTCCTGCGACTCAGCGGCCATCTGCCCAGCCGCGAGGACGTCTACGTGTCGGTCAAGCAGGTGCGCCAGCACGGGCTCCGCAGGGGGGACCACATCAGTGGCGGCTCCCGGCCGGCCAACCGCAGCGAGAAGAACCCTGCACTCCTGCGCCTCGACACCGTCAACGGCAAGCCCCCCGAGCAGTCGCGCAAGCGCCCGAACTTCGAGGATCTCACGCCCCTGTTCCCCGACGAGAAGCTGAGCCTCGAGCGCTCCGGGGACCGCGGCAACATGACCACTCGCATCATCGACCTCATCTCCCCGATCGGCAAGGGCCAGCGCGGCCTCATCGTCTCGCCGCCGAAGGCCGGCAAGACCACGATCATGAAGGAGATCGCCCGCTCCATCGAGATCAACAACCCCGAGGTCCGCCTCATCGTGCTGCTCGTGGACGAGCGTCCCGAGGAGGTCACCGACATGCGGCGCTGGCTGCTGCGGGGCGAGGTGGCGGCCTCCACGTTCGACCGCCCCGCCGAGGAGCACACGCACGTCGCCGAACTCACCATCGAGCGGGCCAAGCGCATGACCGAGGCCGGCGAGGACGTGGTGATCATGCTCGACGGCATCACCCGCCTGGCCCGCGCCTACAACCTGGCGGCGCCGGCCACCGGCCGCATCATGTCCGGCGGCGTGGATTCCGGGGCGCTGTACCCGCCGAAGAAGTTCTTCGGCGCGGCGCGCAACATGGAGGAGGGCGGCTCGCTCACCATCCTGGCCACGGCGCTCGTGGAGACCGGCTCGAAGATGGACGAGGTCATCTTCGAGGAGTTCAAGGGCACCGGCAACATGGAGTTGCGCCTCGACCGGCGCACCGCCGAGCGGCGCATCTATCCCGCCATCGACGTGGACGCCAGCTCCACCCGCCACGAGGAGTTGCTGTTCGAGCGCAAGCAGTTGCAGCAGGTGTGGAAGCTGCGCCGGGTGCTCTCGGGCCTCGCCAGCGACCACGGCAACGGTGCCGCCGGGCTGGAACTGCTGATAGACCGTCTGAAGACGTTCCCCGACAACGACGCCTTCCTGGAGGAAGTGGCCCGCGGGCCGATGGGCGGCTGAGCAGGCCGCCCGCAGAGAGGAGCCGAGAGATGAAGCCCGACATCCATCCCGAGTACAGGACGGTCGTGTTCCAGGACACGTCCTCGGGGGAGATGTTCCTCACGAAGTCCACGATCGCCACCAGCGAGACCACCGAGTGGACCGACGGCAACACCTATCCCCTGGCCAAGGTGGAGATCTCCAGCGCCAGCCACCCGTTCTTCACCGGCACGATGACCATCGTCGACACCGCCGGGCGGGTCGAGCGTTTCGAGCGGCGGTACGGCAGGCGCGACCGGAAATAGGGGAGTGCCGGGGAACCGCCTTCACGCCCGGATTGCCGCTTCCCCGTCTTTCCGGCGGGGAGCCTGCGCCGGACTCGATCCGCGGCCGGAATCCGGCGCCGCCGGTTCGGTGGCTCTGCCCCATCGTCATTCCGGCGGAGGTCGGAATCCAGTGATCTGCGACGGGACGGTACGCCGATGAGTGTCGACCCCCACTCCGAGCGCTTCGAGGCGCTGGCGCGCGAGCGCACCGAGATCGAGGCGAGCCTCGCCGGCGGTGACCTGGCGCGCGACCGGGAGGCGTTCAAGAGGGTCACCCGGCGCTACAAGGAGCTCACCGAGATCATGAGCCGCGTCGACGAGCTGCGCGGCGCCCTCGAGGATCGGGAGGCCGCGGAGGAGTTGCTGGCCGAGGCCACGCCGACCGAGGCCGAAGGGTTGCGGGCCGAGGCGGAGGAGACCGAGCGGCGCATGGCCGCGCTCGGCGAGGAACTGGCCCTGCTGCTGGCCCCACGAGACCCCAACGACGGCAAGGACGTCATCGTCGAGATCCGGGGCGCCGAGGGAGGCGAGGAGGCCAACCTGTTCGCCCGCGAGCTCCTCGAGATGTACCTCGCCTACGCCGAGCGGCAGGGCTGGAAGGTGGACGTCCTGGGCTCGCAGGCCTCCGACCTCGGCGGCATCACCCACGTGGCGTTCGGCATTGCCGGCGACGACGTGTGGCAGCGGCTGCGCTTCGAGGGCGGCCCGCACCGGGTGCAGCGGGTGCCCGAGACCGAGTCGCAGGGCCGCATCCACACCTCCTCGGCGACGGTCTCGGTGCTGCCGGAGGCCGACGAGGTGGAGGTGCAGATCGACGAGGCGGACCTCCTGATCAGCGTGTTCCGCTCGTCGGGGCCCGGCGGCCAGTCGGTGAACACCACCGACTCGGCGGTACGCGTCACCCACCGGCCCACCGGCCTGGTGGTCAGCATGCAGGACGAGAAGAGCCAACTGCAGAACCGCAACAAGGCACTGCAGGTGCTGCGGGCGAGGCTGTTGCGCGTGGAACAGGAGCGGGCCGCCGCCGAGGCGTCCAACCAGCGGCGCAGCCAGATCGGCCGGGGCGGGCGCTCGGAGAAGATCCGCACCTACAACTACAAGGAGAACCGGGTCACCGACCACCGGATCGGGCTCACGCTGTACAAGCTCGACCGGGTGCTGGCGGGCGACCTCGACGACATCATCGAAGCGCTGGCCCGCCACGACCGGGAGCAGGTGCTGGCCGGCACCGCCCCCTGAGGCCCCGCGTGAGCGGTGACGACGCCCTCGGCGTCGTGCTCTGGCGGGAGCTGCTCGACGAGGCGACCGCGCGGCTGACCGCGGCCGGCGTGGAGTCCGCCGGCGTCGAGGCGCGGCGGATCGTGGTGGCCGCCGCCGGCTGCGACGACAGCGCCTGGCACGGCGTGCTGTCCCGCCCGGCAACCCGCCGCGGCGTGGCCTCGTTCGACCGCATGCTGGGCCGGCGAGCGGCCGGGGAACCGCTGCAGTACGTGCTGGGAAGCTGGGGGTTCCGCTCGCTCGACCTGTTCCTCGACCCCCGCGTGCTGATCCCCCGACCCGAGACCGAGATCGTCGCCGGATGCGCCCTCGCCGAACTGCAACGCCGCGCCGACGAGCTGGTGCCCGGGGGAAGGGCCGGGGCGCCGTTCCGCTCCTCGGTGCCGGGCGAAGAGTCGTCGCGGCCCGGCCCCCCGACACCTCCCCCTCGGGGCTCGGCGCCGGGAGCGATGCTGCTGGCGGCCGACCTGGGGTGCGGGTCGGGGGCCATCGGGCTCTCGCTGGCGGCCGAGCGCGCCGACGTGGAGGTCGTCTGCACGGATGTGTCGGCCGATGCCCTGGCCGTGGCGAGCGCCAATCTGGCGGGGCTGGGCCGACCGGCGCGCCGGGTGCGCCTCGCCGAGGGCTCCTGGTTCGAGGCGCTGCCCGCCGAGTTGCGGGGACGCCTGGACGTGATCGTCTCCAACCCGCCCTACATCGCCGAGGGCGGCTCGCTGCCCGCCGAGATCGCCGACCACGAGCCGCCGGTGGCGCTCTACTCCGGGATCACCGGACTGGAGGCCACCTCGACGATCCTTCTCGGGGCGCGGGACTGGCTGGCGCCGGCCGGCGCCGTGGTGCTGGAACTGGCCGACGGCACCGCGGGCCGCGTGCGGGCGCTGGCGGGCTCGGCAGGCCTGGCGGACGTGGCCGTGCACCCCGATCTGAACGGCGCCGACCGCGTCCTCGTCGCCCGTCGCCCGGCATGAGTTCTGCGCCCGAGTTGATCGACCTGCGAATCGAGCCCGAGCGGGCGCTCGCCGAGGCCGCCGCGGCGCTGCGGGCCGGGGGAGTGGTCCTGGTCCCGACCGACACGGTGTACGGCCTCGCCGCCCTGACCCCGGACGCCGAGGACGACCTGTTCGTGCTCAAGGGCCGCCCGGCCGACCGCTCGATCGCAGTGCTGGTCGCCGATCGCTCAGCGGCTGAATCCCTCGCCGAGTCGGTCCCGGCGCCGCTGGCGGAACTCATGGACCGCCACTGGCCCGGCCCGTTGACGGTCGTGCTGCCCCGTGCCCGGACGACCGGGCGGCCGCTCATCGGCGGCGACCGCGACACCGTGGGCGTCCGCTGCCCCGACCACCCGTGGCTGCGCCAACTCCTGGCCGAGGTCGGACCCGTGGCAACCACCAGCGCCAACCGCCACGCCCACCCCACGCC
>CAZTZI010000031.1:0-20845 GCA_964618115.1 uncultured Acidimicrobiales bacterium | reverse complement strand
TACGACCTCGAGAGGCCGAACTGGGTCTCGGCCAATACCTCTGGTATTTCCTGACGTCGGCCCAAGGGCGAGCCCAACTCGCCCGTCGCTTGACAATGACCGCAACGATCACCTCCCTCTCCGCAAAGAGCATTCGCGAGATCGACATCCCCGTACCATCACCCCGTCGACTCGACTCCGTCGCGAGACTCGTGGAGGCGTCGGAAGCCGCCTACGCAGCAGAGGTCGAACTCTCGAGGCTGCGCCGCGAGGCGCTTCGCGACTCGATCATCGACGACATCGGCCGTACGGCCATGTCAGCAACCCGGGAGAACTGATGGCGCTGACCAGGCAGGAGTTGGAATCGAAGCTGTGGCAGGCCGCGGACATCCTTCGGGGACAGATCGACGCTGCTGACTACAAGAACTACATCTTCTCGACGCTGTTCCTGAAGCGGCTCTCCGACCGGTTCGACGAGGAGATCGAGACGGCGGTCGCCTCAGGTCTCCCTCGCGAGGTCGCGCTGTCGGATCCTGACGAGCACGAGTTCTTCGTTCCCGAGGAAGCCCGCTGGCCCACGCTCGCCGCGGCCTCAATGAACCTGGGCGAAGCGCTGAACGTGGCCAGCCATGCCGTTGAGGAGGCCAACACGCCGAGACTCGACGGGGTCCTCACCGGCACGAACTGGAATGACGAGTCCAAGCTGGGCAGCCCGGCTAACCGCGAGCGGATCATCCGCAGCCTGCTCAACCACTTCGGCGAGTTGAACCTCCGCGACGACAACCTGCGGGACACCGACGGTGGCTCCAGCAACGTGCTCGGCGACGCCTACGAGTACCTGATCTACAAGTTCGCCGACGACGCCGGCAAGAAGGGCGGAGAGTTCTACACACCGCGGGCGGTGGTCCGCCTCATCGTCGAACTCCTTCAACCCGGCGAGGGCATGCGCATCTGTGACCCCACGGCCGGCTCCGGCGGCATGCTCATCTACACAGCGCAGTACGTGCAGGAGAACGGGGGCGATCCTCGGAACCTGGTACTGCATGGCCAAGAGCGGAACCTGGGCACCCTGGCCATCGGCAAGCTCAACCTCCTGCTCCACAACCTGCGAGCCGCCCAGCTCGAACCCGGCGACGTCATCGCTGAGCCAGGTCTGGTGAGTTCGTCGGGGTATCTGCTCTCGTACGACCGGGTGATCGCTAACCCGCCGTTCAGCCTGAAGAATTGGGGCCACGACTTCGCACCGAACGACCCGCACCACCGCTTCGACCGCTATGGAGCGATCCCCCCGAGGACAAGAGGTGACCTTGGCTTCCTGCTGCACATGCTGGCCATAACCAATCCCACAGGCATGGTCGGTGTGGTGATGCCCCACGGTGTCTTATTCCGTGGCGGCGCCGAAGGGAAGATTCGCCGGTCTCTTGTCGAGGATGACGTGTTCGAGGCGGTCATTGGCTTGGCGCCAAACCTCTTCTTCGGTGCCAGCATTCCAGTCGCCATCTGCGTGCTGAACCAGGCGAAACCACCCGAGCGGCGCGGCAGGATTCTGTTCGTTGATGCGGCCCAGGAGAGCTGCTTCCGCCAAGGCAAGGCTCAGAATTACCTCGATTCCGAGCACATCGCCAAGATCGTCGGAGCCTACGATGCGTTCGAGGAGACCGAGCGTTTCGCCCACGTAGCTGACCACGCGGAGATCGAGGCCAACGACTTCAATCTCAACATCAGCCGCTACGTCGACACAACCGATCCCATCGAAGTCATGAGCATTGAGGATGCTCTAGCACAACTCCGGAAGGCTGAGAAGCGGCGCGACGATGCGGTTGCCAGAATGGATGAATTGCTAGCTGAGTTGGGGTACACCCGATGATTGAACTCCCTCGCGAAGAGGGGGAACAATTGCTCCGATTGCTCGGTCGAGTGAGTCAAGTCAATTCCTCTATACTGCTTGACGATCTGCAGAACGGGGACGTCGGCAGATGAGAGTGATAAACGACGTACCCAATGGCTGGCAGGTGGTCAGGCTAGATGAGGTCGCCGACATCGTCGGGGGCGGTACACCATCAAGAGCTACCCAAGAATTCTGGGGAGGCGACATCTCGTGGGTCATACCATCTGAGATTACGGACCTTCCCAATCGCTACTTAACTTCAACAAAGGAGGCCATTACCGAAGCCGGGCGCAAGTCAGCTGGATTACAAATCATCCCAAGCCATTCCATCCTCCTAACCAGCCGAGCCACAATCGGTGAAATTGCAATTAACACCATTCCGGTTACCACCAACCAGGGATTCCAGAATGTGGTCGCGAAGGATGGAACGGATCTTCTCTGGTTGTATTTCCGACTATCAGCAATGCGCCGGGATCTCGAGAGCAGAGCCTCAGGTACCACGTAAATCGAGTCTCTCAAGCCGATCAGGTGATTGAGTTTGTCGGCGCTGATAGCGAGGTGGCTGACTCAATCGACAAACAATACTGGGCAAAAAAGAGACTGAGCGTCGGAAGTACCGTCCTGGAGAGATCGTCAACCTAATGAAGAACGAAGGTTACACCCGATTTGCCATGCACCACCACACTTCCTTGTGGAAGGACTTAGATGCGCGGAAGAGTGGCAAGGGCTACGGAGTTGACGTATGTGGTACTTGGTACTGGTACGAGTCATGGGTGAGTCAGGTAAGTGATCACTGCGCCGCGAATAGAGCCTTCTACAAGGTTGGCAAGGCAGAGACCGCACTTCGATGAAGTCCTCACATCAGATTGAACTCAACTATGCCGAGACTCCAGCCCGCGAACTGCTAAAGCGACTGGGATGGACATATCTGCCGCGTGAGATTCTGGCAGCCGAGCGCGGAGATGAACGCGAGGTTCTGCTGAATGGGCGGTTGACTCGGGCCCTGCTGCGGCTGAACGAGTGGATGACCGAGGAGCAGGCTTCGCGAGTCGTATTTGAACTGGAGAATCTGAACGCGACGGGGATGGCTCGGAACCAAGCGATCCATGAGTACCTGACCTACGGGATGCCGCTGAGCGTTGATGAGCCAGGCGGACGTCGCACCCGGGTCGCGCGGTTTTTCGATTTCGAGCACCCGGATCGCGGCCTCAACGAATTCATCGTGACAACGCAGTTTCGTGTCCAGCGCTTCTCGGGCGGGTCAGGTAACGATCACGACCGCGAACGCTCGGCTATCCCTGATCTGGTGTTGTTCGCCAACGGCATTCCACTGGTCGTGATGGAGGCGAAATCACCGACGCTGCTGCACTGGCGGTCGCAGGCCATCCAGCAATTGCGGCGCTATCAGGAGGCCGAGGCGAAGTGGCACGGATCGGGCGTGCCACGGCTATTCGACTACAACCTGCTCTGCATCGCCCACTGCGGGGCCGAAGCCGTCTACGCGGGCCTTGCGGCCCCGGAGAGCGCCTACTTCGCTTGGCAATCAGTTCTCCCCTACTCCGACGACGAGGTAATCCAGCGCTTCGGGTTCGAGCCGCAGGGCCAGGCTCGACTCATAGTTGGGATGCTCGCGCCGGCGACATTGCTGGACATCCTGCGCGACTACGTGGTGTACGAGCCAGAGCAGGGCAAGCTGGTGAAGAAGCTGCCGCGCTACCAGCAGTACCGGGCGGTACGGGCAGCGCTGGACCGCATCGTCCAAGGGGACCGGCCCGAGGAACGCGGTGGGGTTGTCTGGCACACCCAAGGGTCGGGCAAGTCCCTGACGATGCTGTGGATGGCAACGAAGTTGCGCCGCGAGCCCCGACTCGGCAGTTGGACGATCGTCGTCGTGACCGATCGCGCCCAGCTCGACAGTCAAATCAGCGAGACGTTCAGGCGGTGCGGGTTCCCAGCACCTGAGCAGGCGTCAACCATCAAGGATCTCCGCCGGCTGTTGACCACGGGCGTCGGCCGCACTGTGATGACCACCATCCAGAAGTTTGCCGACGCGCTCGAGGCTCCTGAGGGTGAACTCGACGTCCTCAACGCCTCGGAGAACGTGCTCGTGATGGCCGACGAGGCGCATCGCAGCCAGTACGGGACCCTTGGGGCAGAGATGTCGAAGGCGTTGCCGAACGCCACGCTGATCGGCTTCACCGGCACGCCCATCGACAAGGAGGACCGAAGCACTATGGGACGCTTTGGCTCGCTCATCGACTCGTACACAATCCCAGAGTCGGTAGCCGACGGCGTGACCGTGCCGATCTACTACGAGGCGCGTCTACCGGAACTCGCCATCGAGGGTCCGGTGACGCTGGACAAACTCTTTGAGGCCATGTTCGGCGACGAGCCGGAAGAAGTCCAGGCACGAATCCGCCGGCGCTTCGCCAACAAGGAGAGCGTTGCCGAGGCAGATCGCAGAATCGAGATGATCGCCCTGGACATCGCTGACCACTTCAAGGCGAAGGTGCGTCCCAACGGATTCAAGGCACAGGTGGTAGCGCCAAGCCGCAGGGCCGCCCTGCGTTACGCCGCGCACCTCAACGCCTTCGGGGTAAGTGCCTACCCGATCATCACGACCGTCCCTGGCGACGGTCCCGAATTCGCTGAGGCCCGCGATCTCGACCAGCCACAGATTGTCAGCGCGTTCGTCGATCCCGAAGGCGAACCGGAGATCCTGGTCGTTGTCGACATGCTGCTGACCGGCTTCGATGCGCCGGTGGAACAGGTGCTCTATCTGGATCGAGCCCTGCAGGAGCACGGACTCCTCCAAGCCATCGCGCGAGTGAATCGCCGCTTCGGCCATCGCAAGGACGGAGTCGAAACCGAAAAGCGCAACGGGCTCGTCATCGACTACCACGGAGTGTCCCGGGACTTGGAGGCGGCGCTGTCGAGCTTCGAGTGGCCCGACGTCCAGGAGTCCATGCACGAACTGGACGAAGATCCAGGGCCGGCGATCGAGTCGACGGCTGTCCAAGCCGAGTCCCACTTCAAGAGACGAGACCTTGACGACACGTGGGCGTGCGTCTCGGTATTCGCGCCGGACGGCTCGACCGAGGACGCTTTCAAGGTCGACCTGTACGAGCGCTTCAATAGGGACTACCGGGAATTCTCGCGCCTGATGGATCGCTACCTCCCTGATCCGGCCGCCTTGGACTACGTACCCCGACTGGCTCGCCTGACGCAGATTCGGGCCTACGTGCGAGCTCAGTTCCTGCGCCAGGACGCTCACCTGAACTGGACCGAGATCGGCGCCAAGGTCAAGGACTTGGTGGACAAGCGCATCGACGCACAGGTCCGCACCCTGATGGAACCGCTCTCGATCCTCGACCAGGACTTCGACCAGAAGATCGCGACGCTGCCGCACGACGAAGCTCGAGCGTCGTTGATGGAACACGCCATCCGGGCACAGATCCACGCCCGGATCGGGGAGAATCCGGTCTTCGCCGAGCGCCTGTCAGTGCAACTGGCTCGCATCATCCAAGAGCTGCAGCAGCGCGTGATTGACGCCGCTGAGGCCTGCCAGAGGCTCTTCGAGTTGCGCGACACGATCCAGAGCGAGGCCGACATCGCCGCCGCTCACGGCCTGTCACCGATGTCGTTCGCCATCTATGAGCTACTCGACGTCAACGCCGACGAGTCGGACGCTGAGCCGTCCGCCGACGACGGGGACGCCACCTACCGGACGCACTTCGACGAGGTGACAAAGACGACAGCACTGAAGCTGGAGGAGACAGTCGACAAACACCGGTCCGTGGTGGAATGGCAGTCGAACCTAGAGGTCCAGCGGGTGATGCGCCGAGACATCAAGCGCGAGCTTCGCGCCACGGGTGGCCTCAGCGAGGAGGACCTCGACGAGTTCGCGCACCGCATCGTCGGGATCGCCCGCGAGAGGTCCGCGCCGTGACCGAGCAGGATTCCATCCGCTTCGGTGACACCACTATTCAGTACCGAATCCGCCGTAGCGAACGTCGCAAGAAGACCGTCCAGATCACCGTGGACGGAAGCGGCGTGGAGGTCGCTTCTCCTGCAACGACCTCGAGCGACGAGTTGCGAGGAATCGTGCGCAAGCGGGCGGCGTGGATCGTCACGCACAGCACCGGACAGACCCTGGAGGCGGCACCGAAACGCTTCGTCAGCGGCGAGACCCTCCCCTACCTCGGCCGCAACGTCCGGATGGTCGTGGAGCCGAAGGCTGTGCGCGCACCGGAGGTCCGCTTCGATCACTGGACCTTCCAGATCACAGTCCCGGAGGATCTGAACGGTAGCGAACGCTCCGACAGGCTTCGCCACGCCGTCGTGGCTTGGTACCGCGCTCGTGCCGCCGACCGCCTACCGGCGACGGTTGAGCGCTGGTGGCCCCAACTCGGCGATGGCGAGTCACCCCGCGTCCTCATCCGCGACCAACGCCAACGGTGGGGAAGCTGCGCCCCCGACGGCACCCTCCGCTTCAACTGGCGGGCCATGATGCTCACGCCCGCCCTCATCGAGTACATCGTGGTCCACGAACTCGCCCACCTCACGCACAAGAACCACTCCCGAGAATTCTGGGCACTCGTCGCCAAGGCAATGCCCGACGCCCAACACCGCCGCCGACGTCTCCGCGAGGCCGGCCGGTTGCTGCCGCTGTGAACAGGTGGAACCTTCGTCAGCGGTGGCGCCCGGGCGCGGGCGCACACATTCACACTTCTAACTGTTAGTCGTGTCAACCCGCGAGGGCAACTCCAGTAATTCTAGCCTTCGATTCCGTCATGTACTAAGCTAGAATTGATGGCGACCTTCCCGATCGCGCACGAGGTAACCGACGCGCTCGCTCGAATAGACCTTGGTGACTCTCCGGAGAGCCTCGAGGCGGAGACGCTCGAGTTCAAGTCGGATCACGGCCATCCCAAGAAGACTCTTGGCGACCTTGTCAACGCCGCGACCTGTCTGGCGAACGGTCAGGGCGGGACTGTGGTGGTGGGCGTGGAGAACTCCGTGGGCGGCCCCGGCGCGTACTCGGGAACGAGACTCGATCCACTCGAAGTCCGTCGTTACATCTTCGACACCGCTGATCCGGGGCTGACGGTGTCGGTGGCCGAGCACACGCATCGGGGGGCGCGACTCCTGCTCATCGGAGTTCCGCTCGGTGCAGCCGTGCACGCTGTGGCGGGGAGAGTCACACGGCGCATCGGCCGGAGTTGTCTCCCGCTCGCTCCCGATCAGGTCGCGGCGCTCCATTCCGAACGCGCCGGGCAGGACCCGTCCGAAGGCCGCAGCGGCCGATCGGTGGACGAACTCGATCCGGTGGCGGTGGACCTAGCGCGTCGCCACTTGCGACAACTCACCGATGATCGCGCGCGTTGGGCCGAACTCTCCGGCTCAGCACTCTGCCAGGCGATGGGCGTCGCTCTGCCCGACGGCGAACTGCTCGTGGCCGGCGAACAACTCTTCTGCGCGGCCGGCGGAGAGATCGTCAGCTATCAACATCGCCGCACTGCGGGGAGCCCACCCGATGCGAGCGCGCGATTCAACCCACCTCTGCTCGCCGCCTTGGACCGCACCCTTGAGCACATTTCCGCCAGGAATCTGTGGGATCCTCTGCTGCTGCCGGGCGGTCAACAACTCCAACTCCTGCGCTATCCCGACGACGCCGTCCGGGAGGCGCTGGCCAACGCCTTTGTGCATCGCCGATTGGACCTCACCGATCCGATACACGTCGAGCACTTCGACGACTCTCTGTCGATTACCTCGATGGGCCCACTGGTAAGCGGTGTGACGGTCGACAACATCCTGACGACGCCATCCAGGCCCCGGAACCGGCTGCTGGCTCGGGCGTTCCGAAGCCTGGGGCTGATCGAGGAACTCGGCACCGGCGTGGTCCGGATGTACCGCTCGATGCTGCGACTCGGCAAGGAGCCACCCACTTTCGTAGCCTCGGCCGACTGCGTACGAGTGTCACTCGCGGGCGGGCCGGCCGACATGGAGTTCGCTCGCTTCGTCTCGTCGCTCGACGCGTCGAGCCGCGGCGACGTGGAGGTGCTGCTCGTCCTTCGACACCTCTGCGCCACCAGCAGCGCAACACCTGCCGACATCGCGCCCATACTCCAACGCTCACCGTTGGAGACCGCCCGGGTCCTCGAGCGGATTGCCACCTCGTCCGCCCCGTTGATCGAATCCGCCGGCGCCTCGGCCAACGGGACGCTCGCTCGCTATCGCCTCTCGCGGGTCGCCGCTGCCGGACTCGGGATTGCCGTCGCGCATCGGAGGCACTCAAACAGCGAGATCGAGGCAGCGGTGATCGCACATCTTCTCGAGCACGGTCGAATCACGAACCGGGACGTACGAGGTCTGTTCCGGGTCGGCTCACCACGGGCGTCTGTGGTCCTTCGCGAACTTGTGGAGCGGCAGATCCTCGAGCGGATCAGTGAATCCGATCGAGGCCCCGCCGTCGAGTACGGACCCGGACCTCTCGCACCTGACCGAGATTCCGTCGGTGGCAACTGACTCGAACGACCCGGCACTGGCTCGGAGTACCCGTAGTATGCGTGCACGGTTCTGTGGTTCCAGCGCACGGTTCTAGTTCACAGTTCTCTAGTTTTAGTGTTAGGCAATATTACGACTAAGACTAAAACTGGTTCTAGTTCTTCAGAACTCCCGAGAGATGCGACGAATGGCGAATCCCTGGGCGTTGCCGCGACGGCCGCAGTAGCTTTCGCGGCGTTGGGGACGGCATCCGGGCAAGTCGCCCGGCCCGTACCCGTGCACGATTGCCGCACCCCACCGGCGGGCGAGAACAGAGGCGACCGGCCATGACCACTCCTGAGTTTCCCGAGCTCGGCTTCTACGGCCTGGCCGGCCAGCCGGCCAGTTCGCGCGACCTCCTGGACGAGGTGCGGGAGGGTGAGGCGCTGGGCCTCGGCACGGCGTTCATCTCCGAGCGCTACAACAAGAAGGAGGCGGCGGCGCTGTGCGGTGCGGCCGCGGCGGTCTCGGAGTCGATCACCATCGCCACCGGCGCCACGCACAACAACACCCGCCATCCCCTGTTGACCGCCGGCTTCGCCTACACCATGCAGAGCCTCAGCGGCGGGCGGTTCATGCTGGGCATCGGCCGGGGGATCCCCATCCTGCAGCAGTTGATGGGAATCCCCGAGATCACCACCGCCGAGATGGAGGACTTCGCCGGCATCATGCGGCGGCTCTTCCGGGGCGAGATGGTCCAGAACCACGACGGTCCGGCGGGGCGTTTCCCGCTCCTCCTCCTCGACCCGACCCTCGACGAGCACCTGCCGATGAACATCGCATGCTTCGGCGAGAACAGCCTGCGCCTCGGCGGCCGCTGCTTCGACGAGGTGATCCTGCACACGTACTTCGCGGATGAGACCGTGGTCCGATGCGTCGAGACGGTGAAGTCGGCCGCCATCCAGGCCGGTCGCGACCCCGACGATGTGCGGGTCTGGTCATGTCTGGCCACGATCTCCGACCTGATCCCCTACGAGAAGCGCCTGAGGGGAACCATCGGACGGCTGGCGAGCTACCTGCAGGCCTACGGCGAGCTCCTCGTACGGACGAACCGCTGGGATCCTGCCGTGCTGGAGAGGTTCGAGGCCGACGAGATGGTCGCCAAGCACCGCTGGACCGCGCTCGACGCCGCCGGCTCGACCGAGGTGCTCGAACACGTCGCCACGATCATCCCCGACGAATGGTTCGCCGCCAGCGCAACCGGATCGCCCGCGCAGTGCGCCGAGGCCGTCCGGCGCCAACTCGACCTGGGCTGCGACGGCGTCATCATGCACGGCGCCACCCCGGCCGAGCTCGCACCCGTCGTGGAGGCCTACCGCCAGAGCCGGCCGTGAGCGCCGCCGATCCCATACCCACCCTCGAGGAGGTGACCGCCGGGTGGCTGAGCGAGGTGCTGCGCGCCGCCGGCCATGCCGACGCCGAAGTCACGGGTTTCCACCATGTCCCCATCGGCACCGGCCAGTTCGGCAACTGCGTGCGCTTCACGCTCAACTATGCCCGGCCGCAGCCCGAGTACCCGGCCACGATCGTCGGGAAGTTCCCCTCCACCGACGAGATGACCCGGACCATGGCCGTCGCCGTGCGCGCCTATTCCCGGGAGGTCGGCTTCTACAACCGTCTCCGATCGGGGGTCGGGATCGCGACGCCGCACTGCTACTACGCGGCCGTCCGGGACCATGGTCCAGAGTTCGTGATCCTGCTGGAGGACATGCATCCGGCGAAGCAGGGTGATCAGATCGCCGCGTGCGACCCGTCGCTGGCCCGCCGGATCACCCTGGCGCTGGTGGGGCTCCACGGCCCGACCTGGCGCGACACCTCGCTCGCAGGCGCCGAATGGTTGAACTTCGACGACCCGGTGGAGTTGCACAACGCCATCGGTGCCTTCTTCCGGAGCGTGCTCCCGGAGTTTCTCGACAGGCACCGCGACGAACTCGCCGCCGAGCAGAAGGACCTGTTCCAGCGCCTGGCCGACTCACCGGAGTTCCCCATCAGCCCACCGCTCGGCGAGGCGTTCTGCGCCATCCACCAGGACTACCGGCTCGACAACCTGCTCCTCGACTCGACGCGAACACCGGCGGCGGTCACCGTCGTGGACTGGCAGTCCCTGGCCGTCGGCCACCCCCTCAGCGATGTCTCGTACTTCCTGGGCGGCAACCTGCAGGTCGACCAGCGCCGCTCCGTCGAGGAGCGCATCGTGCGCGACTACCACGACGCTCTCTTGGACTACGGCGCGTCGGGACTCGGATGGGCCGAATGCTGGGAGGCGTACCGCCGTGCATCCATCTTCGGCCTGGCCACGGTCGTCTTCGCGTCCATGGGGGTGGAGCGCACCGAGCGCGGCGACGAGTTGATCGCCACGATGGCACGCCGCCACGCCACCCACGCCCTCGACCTGGGCACGGAGGAGTTCCTGGACTGAGCGTCCACGCGACGCAGGTGTCGCTCCCGGAACGAGCGGTGATACGCCGATTCAGAGAGGCTCGCGCTGGGAGTCGTCGGCGATCGTGGCCCACTCGCTCCAGGAGCCGTCGTAGACCGACACGCCGGCGCCGAGGCCGGCCACCTCGTAGGCCAGGGCGGTACCGCAGGCACCCACACCGCCCCGGCAGTACAGGATCGTGCGGGGCTGGGGACCCGTCGCCGCCAGGATGATCTCCCGGCAACTCCCCGGGGACCGCATGAGACCGTCCTCGTCGAGGAACTCGATGCCCGGCAGGTAGGCGCTGCCCGGAATCATCGCCCCGTCCTCGACCCGGGCGGGTTCCATCCGGCAGTCCACGAGCCCCACCGAAGGATCGCCCAGCGCGCCCGCCACTTCGGCGTGCGTGGCGTAGGCCGCCGAGCGAGGCCGGACTGTGAAATCACCCCGGGGCCAGGAGATGACCTCCGTGCTGAGCGGGCGGCCCTCGGCAATCCAGCGTCCGATCCCGCCGTCGAGAACCGCCACGGCCTCGTGGCCGTACACCCGCAGCGCCCACCACAGCCGGGCCGCCACGGTGACGTGGCCGTCGTCGTAGGCGACCACCGTCGTGCCGTCGCCGATGCCGGCCGAGGCCATAGCCTCGGCGAACGTCTCCGGCTGGGCGAGCATCCCCGGGATCGGGTGCTCGGCATCCGCCCAGTGCGTGTCCCAGCGCAGGTGCACCGCACCGGGGATGTGGCCGCGGGCGTACTCGATGTCGGGGTCGCGCATGTCGAACGGCTTCAGGTACCAGCGGCAGTCCACGACACGCACGTTGCCGCGCGGGTCGGCCAGGCGCTCCGCCAGCCAGTCGGTCCCGACCAGTGGACCGGTGTCTGGGGGCGCGCCGGCGCTCACGACGGCTCCGAACGCACGGCCGGCAGCACCTCGACGGCCAGCGCCTCCACCGCCCAGGTGGGATCGGGCCCGAGTGTGTACCACAGCAGCGGCATTGCCATCCCCGCCTCGCCGAAGGGCATCAGGCGCTCGATCACCTCGTCAGTGTCGCCCGTGACGGCGAACGTGTCGATCAGCTGCCCGCTCACGGCGGCGGCCCCGGCGGCGATCCCGTCCCCGCGCACGGCGGCCCGAACCGCTGCCACTGCTTCGGGATCGGCGCCGGAACGGTCCACGACCACACCCTCCACCCGGGCGAGGTAGTACGCCAGGACCTCGCACACCTCTCGGCGGGCAGCGTCCCTGTCACGGCTCAGGCTGGTGAGCACGTTGCCGGAGATCAGCACGTCGCTGGGATCCCGCCCTTCCGCGCGGGCACCGTCGGCGATCCTCTCGGCCGCCCAGGCCACGTAGGCGGGGCTCATCAGTGCACCCAACTGCACACCGTCGGCCCAGCGTCCCGAAGCGGTCAGCATCCGGGAGTTGACTGCTCCGACATCCACCGGCACAGGCACCGGCGGTGGCAGTTCGAGGCGCAGGTCGGCGTCGGCGGCGAACGTCTCCGGCTCGAATCCCAGCGTCCCACCCGCCAGCATCGACCGCATCGCCCGCACCGCCTCAACGGTGTTCGTGTAGGGCAACCAGTCCTCCGGGTCGCACGCGAAGGCCCGCATGGTCCACTCGCAGGCACCAACCCCGAACCGCACGCGACCCGACCCGATGTCGGCGAGCGAGGCGGCCTCCAAGGCGAGCAGTAGGGGATGCCGGGTCACGGGATTGGCCACGCCGATACGGACCGTGATCCGCCGGGCACGGGCCAGGATCGCCGCCGCGACCGACGTCGCGGATCGATGCAACCGGCTCTCCGGGATCGACACCTCGTCATACCCCAGCGCATCGGCCTGCACACCCTGCGCCAGAGTGACAGCCGCCGGCTCCTCGTTCGACAGAGACAACCCCACCCCGGCGAAGCGGACAGACGATTCGCTCACAACTCCCAGTCTGCCCCACCGGTGGCCCCTCGGAACCACAGCGACAACCGAGGGCGGGGGATCGGGGGGCCGGGCTGCGACGCCTTTGGCCTGCCACGAAGGAGCAGAGCGGCACCGCGAGCCCCCGCCCGGACGGACCCAGGCAACCGAGGGAGGGGACGCCGGGGGACGGCGCCGGATCGATTTCGCCAGACGATCCGCCGACGCCCACCGGCGGCCCCGACCGGACTGACGAACAACCGAGAGAGGCGCCGGGATGACGGGTACGGTGGCACGGTGCACAGATGGGGGATTCCGGAGATCGAGGAGGCTCTGGGCGCCCCGGACTTCCAGGACCACATGCACGAGGTGTTCGCCGAGCTCCGCGAGCGGGCGCCGGTCTACTGGAGCCCCTCGCTGAACTACTGGCTCGTCACGAGGTTCGACCTCGTCGAGCAGGTGCTGCGCAACCCGGCCGACTTCTCCAGCCACGGCGCCGAGGGGGCCTACATCCGGCGCCTGCCGGCAGACGTGCTGGAGAGCCTGCGGATCCTGCCCTACCACTTCCGCCAGCCGGGCCTCATCCACTCCGATGGCGCCAGGCACACGGCGCTGCGCCGGGCCGTGAACCCCTCGTTCACGCCTACAGCTCTGGCGCCCCTGGCCGATGACATCAGCCGGGAGGCGAGCGCTCTGCTCGAAGCGGCCCAGCAGGTCGGGGCGCCGTTCGATGTCGTGGCGACCCTGGCGAGACCCCTCCCGGTCAAGGTCATCGCCGGCCTGCTGGGCGTCCCGGCCGACGCGCTCGACCGGTTCCCCGGCTGGTCGGTGCAACTGGCCCGGTTCTTCACCGGCCCGCTGCCGGTCCCCGACATCGCCCGCGATCTGGACGACGCCCTGGTGGAGTGGCGGCGATTCGTCGGCGACCTCATCGACGAGCGGGGCGCCGACCCGCGTGACGACTTCGTGAGTGTGGTCGCCGCTGCCATCGACACCGGCCGGATGAGCCGCCAGGACGGCATCGCCATCGTGGTCCACGCCCTGCAGGCCGGTCACGAGACGTCCACGAACCTCATCGCCACCACCATCCACCTGCTGCTACGGCACCCCGAGCAACGGGATCTGGCCCGGTCCTCACCACAGTGGTTGGACTTCGCCATCGAGGAGGTCCTGCGCTTCGAGGCGCCGGCCATCAACGGACGGCGAACCGCCACGAGGGCACGGAGCCTGGGCGGTCGGCCGATCGAAGCCGGCGACACCGTGGTGGTGAACATCGCCGCCGCTCACCGGGATCCGGCCCAGTACGACGATCCGGGACGTTTCGACATCAGACGCCGCCTCACGAAGGCCGACCACATGGGCTTCGGGCGCGGCCCGCACTTCTGCCTGGGCGCCTCGCTGGCCCGTCTGGAGGTGCCGCTGGCCACCGAAGAGTTCCTGACTCGATTCCCCGAGTCGACGCTGGTCAGCGACACGCCTCGCTGGAAGTCGCCGCGCGACCAGCGCGGCCTGGCGGAGCTGTGGGTCGATCCCCGGGGCTCGTGGACCGAGCCCGGCAGCGATGCGACGGGCGCCGGCCGGGGCGCCCGGGAACTGGCAACCGATGGCCGCTGAGGGGGACTCCTCCGCCGGTCGCTTCCGGCTCTGGATCGACGACGCCTGCATCACGGCCTGCCAGTGCGTGCTCATCGACCCGGACTTGTTCGGCTTCGACGACGACGGCATCACGCGGGTACTCGTCGGTGAGGTGAACGGCGCGAAGCTCGCCGGTGCCTCGGCCGCCGTCGACAACTGTCCCATCGGCGCCATCCACCTCGATCCGATGCCATGAGGATCACCGGCGTCGAGACCGTCCTCTACGAGTACGAGCTGTCGCGACCCATCGGCGACGTCAACATCCCGAACGGGATGCGGCGCCGCGCCGACCTGGCCGTGTTCATCGGTACGGACGAGGGCATCGACGGCGTCGCAATCGCCAGCCGGCTCGGCCTCGCCGCCATCCCGATGCTGTCCGAGGCGGTGATCGGCGAGGACCCGCTGCGCCACCGCGGCCTGTGGGAACGGATGATCCGCGCCTCGTTCAAGCCCGGCAACGAGGGGGCCACGGCCATCGGGATCGCCGCCATCGACAACGCCCTCTGGGACCTGCGCGCCAAGATCGCCGGCGTCCCGCTCTGGCAGCTCTTCGGGGCACTCGAGCCCCGGGTGCTCGCCTACGCCAGCGGATTGGACGGCGCGCTGAGCGACGGGGAGCTGCGCGCCTACTACGAGTCCATGGCGGCCCGAGGGATACGGGCAGGAAAGCTGAAAGTGGGCTTCGGCGTCGAGACCGACCTCCGCCGGCTCGCCATCATGCATGAGGCGCTCGGCGGCCACGAGGTGAGGCCTGCGCTGCTGGTGGACGCCAACGAGTTCTGGTCACCCAAGCAGGCCGTCAGAGCGATGCGCGCCCTGGAGCGAGAATTCGACATCACCTGGTGCGAGGAACCGGTCATCCGCACCGACCTCGACGGCCTGCGCGACGTGTCCCGGGCCATCGGCGCGGCGGTGGCAACCGGGGAGAACCTCAAGGACATCCACGAGTACGCGGCTGTGCTGCGCCACGGCGCCGCCGACATCCTGCAGGTGAACCCCAACATGGCGGGGCTCACGGCGTGCCTGCGGGGCGCCGAGTTGGCCCAGGCGTTCGACAGGCCCGTGTCGCTGATGAACTCCGCCGGCCGCTACGGCGCCCACCTGGCCGCGGCGCTGCCGCACCACACGATGATGGAGGTCCTGGAGGCCGGCCGCGACGCCACGTTCAGCTTCGACTCGGTGATCAGCGACGGCTGGATCGTCCTCGGCGACAGCCCCGGCGCCGGCATCACGTTCGATCCCGAGGCTCTGGAACGCCACCGCGTGGAACGCCCCGCTGCGCTCGACGCCCGCCTTGCCGCCGGCCGCGGCCCTCGAGCAGGCGTCAGAGAGCACCCCGACGAGTAGACGCCACGAGGCGCGGTTATAAATGTTTGCAGCTCTTTAGTAGCTTCTAACCAGGTCGGGCCGAACAACGCCCGCGAGTGATCATGGAGGGGCGAATGCCTGACCACCGGGAGCGGGCTCGCCGCCATCTGTCACCTCATTTCACTCGAGGCGATGCTTGGACGTCGGGCGACTTGGTTGTGATCGAGCGTGGCGAGGGTTGCTACGTCTGGGACACCGACGGCACCGAGTACCTCGACGGTCTCGCGGGCCTGTTCTGCACCAACCTCGGCCACGGCCGCAGCGACCTGGCCGCGGCCGCGGCGAAGCAGATGGACAAGCTGGGTTTCTACCCCAACTGGGGTTTCGCGCACCCTTCGGTCATCGAGGCGGCGTCGATGATCGCCGCCGTCACGCCGGGCGACCTGGACCGGGTGTTCTTCGTGAGTTCCGGGTCCGAGGCGGTGGAATCGGCCCGCAAGTTCGCCCGCTGCTACCACCTTGCCAACGGCGACGAGCAGCGCCACAAGGTGATCGCCCGGCACTGGGCATACCACGGCACCACGCTCGGCGCCCTGGCGCTGACGGGCATCCCCAATCTGCGCGACCCGTACCTGCCGATGCTCGCCGGCGACGCTCGACACGTGTCCAACACTCTGGGCTGTCACCTCGAACCGGGCCGGGAGGCCCGCGGGTTGCCCTGCGTGGCCGCCGTCGAGGAGGCGATCATCGCCGAGGGTCCCGAGACCGTCGCCATGATGATCGCCGAACCCGTTCAGAACGGCCGCGGCGCGCTCGTGCCGCCCGATGGCTACTGGCAGGAGCTGCGCCGCATCTGCGATCGCTACGGCATCCTGCTGTGCGCCGACGAGGTGATCAACGCGTTCGGCCGCCTCGGCCACTGGTTCGGCAGCGAGCGCTTCGGCGCCCGGCCCGACATGATCACGTTCGCCAAGGGCGTCACCAGCGCCTACCAGCCCCTGGCCGGGCTGATCGTCCGCGGCCCACTGCTGGAGCGGGTGTGGGACTCGCCCGCAGGCATGTTCCTGCACGGATCCACCTTCGGTGGCCACCCGGTGGCCACCGCAGTGGCGGTCGCCAATATGACGGCCCTGCGTGACGAGGGCGTGTTCGCCAACGTGCTGGATAACGAGAATCGACTCGGCGACGGTCTGCGGGCGCTGATGCAGGCCCACCCCTGCGTGAAGGACGTAAGGGGAATCGGGTACTTCTATGCCGTGGAACTGATGCGCGACCGCGACTCGGGCATCGATCTCAGCGACTCCGAGAGCGCCGAGCTGCTGCCCGGAGGCGTGCTGGACCGCTTGGTGCGCGAGGCGCGGCTGCTGGTGCGCCCCGATGGCCGGGGTGGCGTGATGCTGTCGGTGTCGCCGCCGCTGGTCGCCGACGCGGCGGTGATCGACGACCTCCTGGGCCGGCTCGACCAGGTGCTCGACCGCGTGGACGCCTGGCTCGCAAGCGGCTGATCACCTGGCGGGGCAAGGTTTGACCGACACCCGGCCCGCGGCGGGCCGCATCCCGGTTGCAGAGTCGTGGTGGCGTCAAGCCCGCGTCGCGCCTAGGCGCGTGGTGCTGGCCGACGGCGACGACCCGCGGGCTGCCGACGCCGCCGCTCGCCTGGAGTCCGAGGGACTGGCGATCCCGATCCTTCTCGGCGATCCGGCCGCTTCCTGCTCGCCTGCGGTGCAGGCAGAAGCCGAGGTCTCACCGTGGTGCAACCGCATCGATCTGGGCGATCCGCTGCACGTGGCCGCGCTCATGGTGGCCGCCCGCGAGGCCGACGCCTGCGTGGGCGGGGCGACACGGCCGACCGCCGATGTGGTGCGGGCGGCGCTCTGGTGCATCGGGTTGGCCCCCGGCGTCGAGACCGTCAGCAGCTGCTTCCTGCTGGTGCTGCCCGACGGGACGCCGATCACCTTCGGTGACTGCGGCGTGGTGCCCGAGCCGGATGCCGACCAACTCGCCTCGATCGCCGTGGCGAGCGCGGCCACGCACGAATCGCTCGCCGGTGAGACGGCTCGGGTGGCCATGCTGTCGTACTCCACCAAGGGCAGCGCGGCGGGGCCCCGGGTGGAGCGGGTCCGTGCCGCCACCGAGATCGTGCGGCGCCGGGCGCCGTCGCTGGCGGTCGACGGCGAGCTGCAGTTCGACGCGGCCTGGGCCGGCGAGGTGGCTCGATCGAAGGCCCCGGGATCCGAGGTTGCGGGCCGGGCCAATGTGTTCGTCTTCCCGGATCTGGATTCGGGCAACATCGCCTACAAGATCACCGAACGGCTGGCGGGCGCCCGGGCGTACGGACCGCTGCTGCAGGGCACCGCCGGCGTCATACACGATCTGTCGCGGGGCTGCGACAGCGACGACATCGTGGCCGTGGCGGTGATCGCGGCCTGCCACGCCGCTCACGCAGCGTTAGTGATGTCTAACCAGAGCGCTATACCTGCTAGCTTCGGTCCGGCGGATCCCCCCGGGATGTCGGCAGAGGCGGGAGGTACACGGAGATGACGCGCGCGAAGGACACGCCGCCGCCGGCGCGGCAGGCTCTCGATCGCGAGCGGGTGGTCTCGGTGGCGGCCCAGGTCTCCGACACCGAGGGACTCGACAAGCTGACCCTCACCCGCGTGGCCGACATGCTCGGCGTGCGCCAGCCGGCGCTGTACCGCCACGTCGGCGGCTACGACGACCTGCTTCGCAGTCTCAGCCTCCGCGGTCGGGAGATCCTGGCCCAGCGGCTGACCGACGCCGCCGTCGGGCTGTCCGGTGACGATGCCGTGGCCGCCGTGGGCCATGCCTGGCGCCGGATGGTTCGAGACCACCCCGGCATCTATGCCGCCACCGATCGCTACCCGTGCGCCGGCGACGCCGAACTGGAGGCCGCGGTGGAGAGGGTGCTCGCCGTTCTGGGCCAGGCCCTGCGGGGCTACGACCTCAGCGAGGCGGACCGCGTCCACGCCGCCCGCACCCTGCGCAGCGCATTCCACGGCTTCAGCCACCTCGAGTCCGGCGACGGCCACCCGCTGCCGCACGACCCCGAGGACACCTTCGGGCATCTGGTGGAACTGCTGTGCGCGGGGATTCAGCGGCTCTCCCGCAGTTCGGCTGTGAGCGCCGGAGGCGTCTCGTGACCCGGCTCGGGTTCCTGCTCGACAGCGACAGCTGCATCGGCTGTCACGCCTGCACAGTGGCGTGCAAGAGCGAGCACGACGTGCCCCTCGGCGTCAACCGGACCTGGGTCAAGTACATCGAGACGGGCTCGTTCCCCAATGTCAGCCGGCACTTCTCCGTCATGCGGTGCAACCACTGCGACGACGCGCCGTGCATCAGCATCTGCCCCACCAACGCCCTGTTCCGGGCGGCCAACGGCGTTGTGGACTTCGACGACGACAACTGCATCGGCTGCAAGGGGTGCATGAACGCCTGTCCCTACGACGCCATCTACATCAACCCGGCCACCGACACAGCCAACAAGTGCAATTTCTGCAACCACCGCATCGAGCAGGGTCTCGAGCCGAGCTGCGTGGTGGTCTGCCCCACCCACGCCATCAAGGTGGCAGACCTCGACGACCCGAACGACGAGACCACCAAGCTCATCGCCCGCAGCGACACCGCCGTGCGGGCCCCCGAGCAGAACACGCTGCCCAAGGTGCACTACAAGGGCGCCGACCAGGCGTCGCTCGACCCGCTGCGCACGGCGATCGCCGACGACGGGATGATCTGGGCCGACACCACCACCCAGCACCCGACCACCGAACCAGGGGGCCATGGCGTGGTGGCCCGCACCACCTACACCACGGCGCATGAGATGACGTGGAAGGCGAAGGTGTCGAGCTACCTGGTCACCAAAGCGGTTGCCGCGGGCATGATGGCCGTTGCCGCGTTGCTGGTGCTGCTCGGGCACGGCGGTGAGCAGGCCGCCGTCGGCGTGGCGCCGGCGGTGATCGCAGGGGTGTTCCTGGCGGTTACCGGCCTGCTGCTGGTGGGAGACCTGCGCCGGCCGGAACGGTTCTATTACCTGATCACTCGAGCCAACCGCCGGTCCTGGCTGGTGAAGGGCGCGGTGGTCCTCGGTGCTTTCGCCGCGGTCTGCGCGGCGTGGTTCATTGCCGGTGTCGTCGGTTCGGGCGGCACGTTGGCTGTGCTCGCCGCGCCCGCAGCGGTGCTGGCCGCGGCCACGGCGGGTTACACCGCCTTCCTGTTCGGTCAGTGCGAGGGCCGCGACCTCTGGCAGACGCCCCTGCTCCTGCCGACGCTGCTCGCACAGGCCACGGTTGCGGGTGGCGCCGGCTACGCAGTGTTGGCACTGGCCGTCGACGTGCCAGGCGGCAACACCGTGCAGTGGGTGCTGCTGGCGGGCCTGCTGGCCACTGCGGTGCTCGTCGCAGCCGAACTCAGCGCGCGGGGGACGGCCCACGTCGAGGCTGCGGTGGCAACCATGACTCGGGGCCGCTACGCCCGCCGCTTCTGGGCCGGCGGAGTGGCACTGGGTCTGGTCGTCCCGGTCGTGCTCGTCGCCGTCGGCCTCGCAGCAGAGGTGGGACCCTGGCCGGCTGCTGCGGCCGGGATCACCGCCATCGTCGGCATGTGGTTCTACGAGGACAGCTTCGTGAGGGCGGGTCAGTCCGTCCCGCTGTCCTAGAGGGAGATCGCAGCGTGACCGAACTGCACGGCTATCCCCCGCACGAGACCTGGCACGACGTCACGTCGCTGGACGCCAAGGCCTGGCCCCGCCGGGAGGAGCACCATCACACCCTGGTGCCCACCACCTGTTTCAACTGCGAGGCCGCCTGTGGGTTGCTGTGCCACGTCAACCACGAGACCGGGCGTATCGACCGCGTCGAGGGCAACCCCCTGCACCCGGCCAGCCGGGGTCGCAACTGCGCCAAGGGTCCGGCCACGCTCAACCAGATCGATGACCACGAGCGCATCCTCCACCCGCTGCGGCGGGCCGGAGAACGGGGCGCCGGGCAATGGGAGCGGGTGAGCTGGGACGAGGCGCTCACCGACATCGGTGGCCGCATCCGCGCCGCCATCGCCGAAGGACGCCACAACGAGGTCATGTACCACGTGGGCCGCCCCGGCGAGGACGGCTACGCCGAGCGGGTGCTCCAGTGCTGGGGAGTGGAC
>CAZTZI010000030.1:0-17399 GCA_964618115.1 uncultured Acidimicrobiales bacterium | reverse complement strand
CGACGCCACTTCCTTATCGCGCGCCGTCAGGATTTGCCTACCGATTCCGAGCCGCTCCCGCTGTCTGAGGTGAGTGATGTGCTCGCCGCCGACGCGGCGCGTCCGGTGATGTGGGCCATCGGCGGCGGGCAAGGGCTCTCGCGCGACCCGGTGATGCACACGGTTCCAGAGTTCACCGAGGTGACGCGTGAACGGATCAGCTGGCTGTTCGACAGGGATGCGCACGACCTCTCGCTGTCGGAGCGCCCCGAATGCCATCAGGACGGCACGAGCTACGGATCGGTGTACGGGCGGATGCACGCCGACAGGCCCGCTCCGACTATCACCACCGGCTTTATGACGCCGGGAAGGGGCCGGTTCGTGCATCCGACCGAGCGGCGCACGATCACGCCCGCCGAGGCGGCCCGCCTGCAGGGGTTCCCCGACGACTACCTGTTCTGGCCGACGCCGAACAGGCCCGCCACGCGCGCCCAGCTGGAGAAGTGGATCGGTGACTCTGTGGCGGCGCCGCTGGGCTACGCAGCCGCAATGTCGGCTCTCGGACCAGTGCTGGCGCGGGATTGAAGGCTTGTCAGCGGCTTCGCCGACCAAGATACTGATTTCAGAACGCACAACTATCGATCTTGAGAACGCGCTGCAATCGATCTTCATAACGCGCTGCAATCGATCTTCATAACGCGCTACAGTTGGACGCTGGAACGCGCAATCTAACGCTTGGCAAGGCCGCTGTGAGCGAGACGTCGGCAACCCTCACGATGCCCGGGTATCTCCCACGAATCGCCGACGCAGACGTCGAGAGCGCTCTGCGGCGCCGGGGGGCGGTCCTCATCGAAGGCGCCCGCGGCTGCGGCAAGACCTGGACCGCTCGTCGTTTCGCCCGCAGCGAGGCCCGCCTGGACGACGAAGGGACCCTGCTGCTGGCCGCGTCGGACCCCGCGGCGGTGCTGCGCGGACCCACCCCTCGCCTGCTGGATGAGTGGCAGAACGCTCCGGGGCTATGGAACCGGGTTCGACGCCACTGCGACGACCGTCCCGGGCGCGGCCACTTCATCCTCACCGGCTCGGCAACGCCGCAGGACGACATCACCAGACACACCGGCACGGGACGCATCAGCCGGGTGCTGCTGCGGCCGATGTCCCTCTGGGAGATGGGGCAGTCCAGCGGTTCCGTGTCGATCCGGAGCCTGTTCGACGGTGAGACGGCTTCGTGTCTGCCCGACGAAACCCGAGGCCTGCGAGAGATTGCCGCTCTCATCTGCACCGGCGGCTGGCCGCAGAACCTCGGTCAGGATGAACATGACGCGCTCCGGTCGCTCGGCGACTACGTGAACGAGGTCATTCGACTGGACGTTCCTGCAGCGAATGGAGTCCGCTTCAACCCGGGTGCTGTGCAACGGCTGATGCTGTCCATCGCGCACAGCATCTCCACCGAGGCCAAGATGACGAAACTGGCGTCGGACCTGAGCGCGGACAGGATGCCGAGCCGCAACACCGTCGCCGCCTATCTGGAAGCGCTGCGGCGCATCTTCGTCGTGGAGGATCAACCCGCGTGGTCGGTGAGTTTGAACTCGAGGGCGACTTTGCGGAAGGAGGCGAAGCGCCACTTCGTTGATCCGTCCCTGGCGGCGGCCATGCTGCGGGTCACACCGGATCGTCTGCTCGCGAACCCCGTCGTGTTCGGCCAGTTGTTCGAGTCGCTGACGGTGCGGGACCTGCGGATCTACAGCGGTGCCGAGCGCGGCAGCGTGTACCACTACCGGGACAACACCGGTCTGGAGTGCGACGCGATCATCGAGCGCACCGATGGCTCCTGGATCGCCGTCGAGGTCAAGCTGAACTCCAGCGGCGCTTCGGTTGACAGAGCGGCGAGGTCGCTGCTCAGGCTCAGGGACAAGGTGGCGTCCCGACGTCGAGGTGAACTGGCCGCCTTACTCGTGGTGACTTCCACCGGTGCCGCCTACCGCCGCCCCGACGGGATCCAGGTAGCCCCCCTCACCACGTTGGCCCCCTGATCGGGCGCCCGGAGGGTCGCCTCCCAGAATTCCGGTCCGGAGGCCCTGCTTCAGAGCCGCCGCTCGCAGCCTGAGATCCAGCGCACGCACCACCCGGAGCACAGGGCCGAACTCCGAGTTACCGCAGGTCCGGCGCGGCTAGCTCGTGAGGGATACCATCCGCGGCGCTACAAGGTCTCGGTCGCCAACTGCGAGGTGTGACGCCATGACCATCGACAGCGTTGCCAACGGCGCCCATGCGATGACCGTGAGCGGGCCGGTGCCCGTCGGCGAGTTGGGGCCCACACATGTGCACGAGCACCTCTACATCGACTGCCGGCCGATCCTGCGGATCCACGGCTATCCGGTCGTCACCGAGGAGCCGCTCAGCATGTGCACCGCCGCCGAGGCGCGCTGGAATCCCGGCGGGTTTCCCGACAACTACCACCAGACCGACGTGGAGCAGGTCCTGGAGGAATTGGAGCCGTTCCACGCCGCGGGCGGGCGCACCATCGTGGAGGTCACACCGCGCCACCTGTCGCGTGAGCCGCTGGTCCTGCGGGACATCGCCGAGCGCAGCGGGCTGAACGTGATCATGGGGGGCTTCTACTACCTGGCGGCGTCGCATCCCACCGGCACCGCCGAGCGGTCCACGGAGGACCTCGCTGCTGAGATGGTGGACGAGTGGCGCAACGGGGTCGGCGACACGGGCATCCGCCCGGGCATCATCGGCGAGGTCGGCACCTACGACCCGGTGCAGCCCGAGGAGTTCCGCATGCTGCGAGCCGCCGCCTGGGCGCACAGCGAGACCGACCTGCCCATCTCCATCCACCTGCACCCGTGGGGCTTCGAGGGCATCAAGGTTCTGGACGCCCTCATGGCCGAGGGTGTCGACCCCGGGCGGATCATCCTGGGACACATGAACACCGCCATCGACAATGAGCCCTACCAGCTGGAGTTGCTGGAGCGCGGCGCCAATCTGGCCTACGACCTGATGGGCTTCGACCACTCGCTGATCGGGCTGGGGAAGTACCCACCGAGCGACTACGACATCGTGCAGGGTATGGTCGCGCTCGCCGGGCGGGGCCACCTGGAGCAGCTCTTCGTCTCGCAGGACATGGGCGGCGTGAAGACCCGGTTGCTGGCCTACGGAGGCTGGGGCTATGCCCACACCCTCAACCACGTCGTCCCGCTGTTCCGCAACGCCGGCTGGAGTGACGACGAGGTGGAGACCCTGATCGTGGGCAACCCGGCCCGCGTCCTCGCAGTCGAGGGGCTGAGCCGATGACCGGCGCTGCCCCCAAACTCCCTCTCGGCGTCGACGGTGGGCGTGCCGACCTCTTCGAGGAGTTCATGCGTCAGCCCTTCGGGCGGCACACCCCCGACCTGCAGTCGCTGCTCAACTACATGCGGGGAATCCCGCTCGTGGGCAAGCACTTCCTGCTGATGACCCGCTCCAACGTGGAGTGGATGCTGGCCCGGTTCACCGAGGGCGATCCGCTGGGCGTCGAGCGCCTGCCCGAGGTCGTCTTCGACGACATCGAAGAGGCCGAGCGCTACGTGTTCCGGGTGCGCTGGGCGGAAATGTTCGGCGGGCTACCGGCGGGAGCCTCGGGTTCGGTGCCCGAGGAGCCGACGGTGGTCCGCGCCGGCTTCGAGGACCCCGAAATGCTGGCCTACGCCGACCGCCAGACGCTCCGGGCGGGTGAGGAGATCAACTTCAAGGCGTCGTGTTCGGGCGTCGAGACGTACAGGCTCGACATCGTGCGCCTGCTCAGCCCTGACTTGGGCGACGGGCCGGACGTGCCGCCGTACGTGGCGACCGAGATGGCGACGCCGGTGTGCGGCGAGCACGCGGCCCGGCACCAGGAGATCCATCCGGGATCGTACGTCGCTGTGCCGGCGGGCGCCGGAGGCCATGCCGAGGGGGGCTTCACCATCGTGCTCTCGGTGTTCCCGACGCTCCTGGCCGCCGGTCATCAGATGCTGTTCGGCACGTACTGCAACGACACGGCTACGGGTGCCGGGCTCTTCCTGTCTCCCGACGGCCATCTGGGGTTCGTCGTTGGCGACGGGATGATCGGGGAGGTCGTCCTCAGCGATGTCGCTGTTGCCGAGTCCCGCTGGACCTGCGTTGCCGTGAGTTGCGACGGCGCCGGTGGGATCACGTTCAGTGCCGGCGGTCTCGCGTCGCACCACCTCGAGGATCGCGGCTGGATCCACGAGGAGCACCATGGAGGCCCGGTCGCAGGTCTCGGCGAGGCTCCGATACTCATCGGCGCCGAACAGACCGGGGTGGGCCACGCGGTCTCGTGTTTCAACGGCCGGCTCGAGCGCCCGCGGCTGTACGGGCACGCCCTCGACGACGCCGAGATCGAAGCCGTCGCCGACCGGGGCCCTACGGCGGTTGCAGAGGGAGCGCTCGGGGACTGGGATTTCTCCGTCGACATCGGCAGCGAGGATGTCTGCGACGTCTCGGGCCACGATCGCCACGGCACCATCGTCAACATGCCGACGCGCGGCGTCGGCGGCTCCAACTGGTCCGGGCGGACGTCGGACTGGCGGGCGGCTCCCGGGGAGTACGGGGCGATCCACTTCCACGGCGACGACATCAGCGACGCCCTCTGGGAGACAACGCAGACGCTGCACGTTCCGGACGACTGGGCCAGCGGCTGCTACGCGGGCCGGTTCCGGGCCGGCGAGGCGGAGTTCTGGGTGCCGTTCGCGGTGCGCCCGGCCGCGGGGGCGCCCACCAGCGACGTGGCGTTCCTGCTGCCGACCGCCACGTACGGCGCCTACGCGAACTTGCAGATGCGCGTGGTCAGCCCGTTCAATGAGATGATCCACGGGCGTCTGACCGTCCTCGACGAGACCGACCTGCTGATGTTGCGCTTCGGCGAGATCGGCGGGTGCACCTACGACAACCACGCCGACGGCAGCACGGTCGTGCACTCTTCGATGCACCGACCGGTCACCAACTTCCGCCCGCACGGCCGCATGTACAAGTTCTGCCAGGATCTGCTGATCGTGGCGTGGCTGGAGCGCACGGGCATCGGCTACGACACCATCACCGACGACGACCTGGATCGGGAGGGTCTCGCGGCACTCGCCCCCTACCGGGTCCTCGTCACGAGTTCGCATCCCGAATACACGAGCACGCCGATGATGGACGCCGTCGAGGGCTTCGTGCGTCGCGGCGGGCGGCTGATGAATCTCGGCGGCAACACCTACTGGCACCGCATCGCCTACCACCCCACTCGCTCGGGGATGACCGAGGTGCGCCGGCCCGACCTGCCGCGGCTCTGGCGCGCCGACGCCAGCCAGGGCCACGACACGCTCACCGGCGAGCCTGCCGGCACGTGGATCGGCATCGGCCGGGGGCCGCACACCATCGGCGGCGTGGGGTTCATCACCCAGGGCTTCGACACCTGCTCCTACTACCGCCGCACGGCGGCCAGTGGTGACCCGCGGGCGGCCTTCATCTTCGAGGGCGTCCCCGACGAGATCATCGGCGACTTCGGCATCCTGCAGGGCGGGGCGGCCGGCTACGAGATAGAGCGGGTCGACGCCGCCCTGGGCACGCCGGCGCACACGCTGCTGCTGGCGTCATCGGAGAACCACTCGAACCTCTACGACCTCATGGTGGCGTCGATCGGCGACGTCCTGCCCAACACCGACCCCGATGCGCCCGAGAAGATCCGCGCCGACATGGTGTTCTTCGAGACTCCCGGCGGGGGTGCCGTCTTCTCCACCGGTTCGATCGCCTGGTCCGGCAGCTTCGGCAACTTCGGCTATGACAACAACGTGACCGCCATCAGCAACAACGTGCTGCGCCGCTTCGTCGATCCGGAGCCGTTCGCCATACCCGCCAGAGTCACCTGATCGTGATGTTGCGATGCGGCTGCCTGCCCGCCGTCATTCCGGCGAAGGCCGGAACCCAGTGCCAGTGGAGCGGTCCTCGTGACTGATCTCGCCCGCGTCGGTTACGGCGCTCTGGGGGCCGGACTGGAAGGCCGCGGCGTCATCGTGACCGGCGCCGCCCGGGGAGTCGGAGCCGCCACGGCGCGGGCCATGGCGGCTGCCGGCGCCCGTGTGGCGGCCCTGGACATCAACGCAGCCGGACTGGCCGAGGTGGTGGCCGGATTGGAGGGCACGAGACACCGTGCGATCACCTTCGACCTGCGCGACGTGGAGGCCATCGACGATCTCGTGGCCGGCATCGTCGAAGATCTCGGCGACATCTGGGCGCTCGCCCATGTGGCGGCCCTGCTGCGGCGCCAGGACGTCGATGATGTGACGCCCGAGGACTGGGACGCCCAGAACGACGTCAACATGAAGGCCACGTTCTTCCTGAACAGGGCTGTCGGCAACGCCATGATCGCCGCCGGCGGTGGCGGGAGGATCATCAACTTCAGTTCGGGGGGATGGTGGAACGGGCCCCTGTTCGGCAGCGACGCCTATCTGGCGGGCAAGGCCGGTGTGATCACGCTGAGCCGCGGCTTCGCCCGCCGCTTCGGCCCGCACGGCATTCTCGTGAACTCCATCGCGCCCGGCCAGGTCGACACACCGATGCAGCACGACGACCTGCCCCCCGAGATAGAGGAGGCCTCGACGAAGGCCTGCCCCGTGGGCCGGATCGGGCAGCCCGAGGAGTTGGCCGCCGTCGTGGTGTTCCTGGCGTCGATCCATGCCGGCTTCGTCAACGGCGCCACGCTCAACGTGAGCGGGGGCGGCCTCATCTACTGATCCCGACGTGGACCGGTTCGCGCTCGCCCCGACGGCGCTGTTCGACGGCGAGCGGCTCCGGGAGGCTCACGCCGTCGTCATCGAGGGGGAGCGAGTCGCCGGCGTGTCCCCGGTGGGAGCGTTGCCCGAGGCGATGGACGTGCGGTACCTGGACGGCTGCACGCTGCTGCCCGGTCTGATCGACTGCCACACCCACATCTCGGACTGGATGCTCCCGGCGTTCCTGGCGGCCGGGGTCACGGCGATACGCGACACCGGCAACGACCCGGTCTGGATCCTCGATCGCCGCGAGCGCACCAGAGCCGACCCGATGGCGGGCCCCGACATTCTCTGCTGCGGCCCCCTGCTGGACGGCGACTCGGCGTTCTGGCCGCGGATCGGCCGCCCGCATACCGACGCGGCGGCGATCCGGCGCTCGGTCGACGAGATGGCCGAGCGCGGCGTGGATGCCGTGAAGCTCTACGTGCACCTGACCACCGAGCAGATCGGCGCCGCCGCGACGCAGGCCGACCGGCGCGGTCTACCGCTCCTTGCCCACCTGGGTCCCTCGGTGGACCTGGCAACGGCGGTTTCGGCCGGGGTCCGTGAGGTGCAGCACCTGACGGGTTGCGTGCATCACGTCGAAGGATGGCGGACCAACGTCGAGGCGGTCACGGCGTCTGCCGCGTCATTGGCGCAGGCCGGCGTGGCGCAGTGCCCGACGCTGGTGGTCTGGGACCGGCTCTGTCGCTTGAACGACACCGCCTTCCGCCACGACCGGCGCGACCGCTGGGTCCACCCGGACATCGCTGCGGTCTGGCAGCGCTTCCCGCACCGCACCGGCGAGGTAACCGACCGCCTGGACCGCCAGCGCAGCGTCAACACCATGAAGCGGGTCCTGGGCGCTATGGCCGGCGCCGGCTGCACCGTCGTCGCCGGCTCGGACGCGCCGTTCCCTCACCTGGTGCCGGGCTTTTCCCTGCACGACGAGCTCTCGCTGCTGGTCGACGCCGGTCTCGAGCCGGCGGCCGCGCTGGCGTCGGCCACCTCGGTCGCCGCCGACCGGCTCGGACTCGCAGACGCCGGGCGGATCAGACCGGGATCGGTGGCCGACATGGTTGTGGTCGGCGGAGATCCTCTCGACGACATCTGCGTGCTGTCGGACGTGCGTCTGGTGCTGCGCCGGGGACGCATCGTGGATTTCGACGCACTGGCCGCAACCGCCGCCGAGGCGTTCGCCCGGCCGCCCGAGGACCCCTTCTCCCAACTGATGATCGACTTCGCCACGCCGGCGGCCGGCGGGAGCTAGCGCGCCTCGGCGTCCCTCTTCTCGTCATTCCGGCGGAGGCCGGAATCCACTGTCCGGCGGTCCGGGTGGCGCTGCGGGCCGACGACCCGGCGCCCTCCTACAGGAACCCGCCGTCGAGCACCCGCTGCTCGGCGCCGGAGGGGCTGTAGAGGAAGTAGACAGTCACCGGCTCGTCGCCGTCGTTCACGAACTGGTGGTTCACGCCGGGCGGGGTGTACACCACGTCACCGGGTGCCACCGGCCTGTCCTCATCTCCGATCCGCGCCCGCCCCTGGCCCGACAGGATCATCCAGACCTCGGTCGTTCCGGGGTGGGAATGGCGCGTCCCGACGACCCCGGCGGGAATCTGCGTCATCCCGACCGCGAAGTCGCCCATACCCTCCTGCAGCAGCGGGGACAGCAACACCCGCACGTCGCGGGTTGCCGGGGCCGGGGTCACGAAGCCGACGCCGTCGTCGCGGTTCAGGAACAGAGGCTCGTCGGCCGTTGGGTTCGATGTCATCGTGTCGATCTCCTGATCGTGGCCGGAGCCGGCTCAGACCCGCCGCGGGTCGGTGTTGTCATGGAAGGCGTACTCGGGTCCTTTCACCGTGCCCACGCCGTACCCGGTGCCCCAGTCGTAGGGGGGATCGCCGGCCTGCTCCTCGGCCCACTGCTTCAGCGGGATGTTGTCCCAGTCGGCGGCGAACCAGTACTGCGAGTCGGGGTGGTTCTCCGGGTCGGGCCCGAGCGGGTGGGAGAGGTTGCCCATGGCGCCCAGCAACTGGCGGCGAATGGGGTCGCTGCGGGCCACGAGGTCGGGATCCTGCTCCACGTGCCCCGACGGGCGGATCCAGCGGGGCGCGTAGCTGATGTAGAGGGCGCGGCGCTCGTGCGTGCCCAGGTTCGGGCTGGCGGCGTGCAGCAGCGTGGGGCGCCACATCATGAGGCTGCCCGGAGGCACCTTCAACTCGAAGACGTCTTCGGGGCGGATGTCCTCCCGCCAGCGGGCCCGCCGCTCCATGCCCCAGAGGTGGCTGCCGGGCACGAAGAGGATGGAGGCGTGGCCGGGCTCGGCGGCGTCGGAGACATACCAGCCGATCTTGAAGTCCAGCCAGGGCATCGGGCCGTCGATGCCGATGCCCGTGAACTCCTCCTCGTAGTCGAAGTGCCAGCCCAGCGAGAGCGCCGAGGGATGCCGGCCCGGCGTGGGCGGAGTCCAGAGAATCACGCTGTCGCGGTTCTGCAGGTTCCAGCCCACGATGTCCACCACGTAGCGAAGGATGTCCGGGCGGTCCATGAGGTTCAGGAACGCCTCGTGCTTGACGAGCCCGTTGCGGCAGCTGAGCTGGGCGTCGGGCGCCATGCCGCGCTCACGGCGCAGCCGTGCGCCGACCTCCTCGAAGGCATCGTTGAGGACCGCCACCTCGTCGGCGTCCAAGAACTCCTCGATCACGAAGAACCCCTGGGTGTTCAGGAGTTCCTTCTGCTCCGACGTCGCTGCCAGTGCCACTGACTTTCCCCCGTCCGGATCGGTTGCCGAACGCTGAGGCTAACGGAGAATCAGCGGCCGGTCGCACCCGGCGCCGGGGGTCCCGTGACCCCCTCCTTCCTGGGGGCTCGGCGTCACCAACGGCGACCGGTCACGATTCTGATCGCTGAAGAATCATTTACTATGCTGCCCCGGACGTTTTGGGTGGCGTGGCCGATGCGGGCTACGGCCACGAGAGTGAGGGGGAACCATGGTTTCCAGACGAAGGAATCTCTGGGTAGTCGCCGCGCTTGCAGCAACGATCGCGCTGCTGGCCGGCGCCTGCGCTGCCGATGACTCTGCCCAGGAGGCGGCCGACGCGGCGATGGCCGAGGCGGGTGCCGCCCGCTCGGACGCCGCCGCGGCGATGTCGGAGGCCCAGAGCGCCGGCTCCGCGGCATCCGCGGGCGCGGCTGACGCCGCCGCGGCAGGTGCCGAGGCAGGCGCGGCGAACGCTGCGGCAGACGCGGCGACCGCCGCGGCCGACGCGGCCAGCGCCGAGGCTGCTGCTGCGGCGGCGACTGCTGCGGCAGCCCAGGCCGCCGCTGATCTTGCCCTTGCAACCGCCGAGGGCAACGAGGGTGCCATGGCGGCTGCCGAAGCGGCTCTTGCCGACGCACAGGCCGCAGCAGAAGCGGCCAGCGCCGAGGCTGCGTCCGCACGCCAGGAGGCTGCTGCCGCCCAAGCCGACGCGGAGGCCGCCCAGGCCGAGGCCGAGGCCGCGCAGGCTGAGGCCGCTGCGGCGCAGGCTGAGGCCGCTGCCGCGCAGGAGGAAGCCGCCTCGGCGCGCGAGGAGGCAGCCGAGGCCCAGCAGGAGGCCGACGTGGCCCGCCACAACGTGAAGGCCATCGCGGGCGACTACGAGGCGGTCATCCGCCCGGCCACCGAGCGCTGGAAGATCGGTCACGCCGACGGCCTCGCCGGCATCCCGTTCACCGACTCGGTCACCGACAGCATCTACGAGGTCGCCGACGCGATGGGCGTGGACATCGTCTTCTGCGACAACGCCTACGACCAGGAGAAGACGGTCGAGTGCGCCAACCTGATCGTGGCGCAGGAGGCCGACGGCGTGATCTTCGCCAACTGGATCGCCGGCACCGAGGAGCTGATCGCGGGCATCTACATCGATGCAGGCTTGCCCTGCATCACCTGGGACGGCCCGCATCCGGGTTGCAAGAACTTCGGTCCCGACAACTTCCACGCCGCCCGCGAGGCGGGCCGCTACCTGGCGGGCTTCGCCAAGGAGCAGGGTTGGGATCCCGCCGAGACCGAACTGGTGGTCATCTGGACCCAGGGTGTGCAGGTCATGGGCGAGCGGCGCGACGGTTCCATCGCCGGCGTGCTCGAGTCCTTCCCCATCCCCGAGGAGAACATCCACGTCGACATCCCGCACACGGCCCTCGACGACGTGTTCCCGCTGGTGACCGACTGGGCCACCGCCAACCCCGACGCCAAGAACGTGCTCTGCTTCGGCCACAGCGACCAGCCCGGCGTGGACTGCGCCCTGGCCCTGGAGCAGGCCGGCTTCCTGGGCCGGGCCGCGGCGGCCAGCCTGGGTGCCTCCGACGAGGCGCTCGTGGACCTGCGTGAGCGCACTGACGAGGAGTCGGTCTTCAAGGCCACCATCTCGTACTTCCCCGAGCGCTACGGGCAGTACCTGGTGCCGGCCGTGGTCGACATGCTCGAGGGACGGATCGTGCCCGACCGGGTCATCCCCTCGGTGGAGCCGGTCACCCGCGCGAACGTCCAGGATCTGTATCCCGGCTAGACGGCCTACTCCGACCGCCGTGTGCACCCCGGCAATCGCCGGCCGGGGTGCACACGGCGGTTCGCTCGACAGTTCCCGTTCGTCAACCGCAGGCAGTCATGACCGATTCACTGCTCCGTACGAATCCGATCGCCTGATCATCAGTCCCTGTTCGCCGACCTCTGGGAAGTTGCAATGACCCCGCTCCTCAGCATGACGGGTGTGTCGAAGGCCTTCGGTCACGTGGTGGCACTCGTGGACGTCAACCTCGACATCAATCCCGGCGAGGTGATCGGTCTGCTCGGCGACAACGGCGCCGGCAAGTCCACGCTCATCAAGATCCTCTCCGGCGTCTACTACGCCGATGACGGGAGCTTCGCCCGCAACGGCGAGCCGGTGTCGATCGAGGATCCCAACGACGCCATGGCCCTCGGCATCGCCACCGTGTACCAGGATCTCTCCCTCGTGGAGACGCGCCCGGTGGCCCACAACATCTACCTCGGGCGAGAACCGCGGCGCTGGGGCATCGTGTTGAACCGCCGCAAGATGGAACGTGACGCCACCGAATTGCTGGACCGCCTCAACATCAGGCTTCCCTCGGTTCGCGTCGACGTGGGCGTGCTCTCGGGCGGGCAGCGCCAGGCAGTGGCCATCTCCCGGGCCGTCGCCCAGGGCGGCGACGTCCTGCTGCTCGACGAGCCGACCGCCTCGCTCGGCGTGGAGCAGACCGCGCAGGTGCACGATCTGGTCGTCGACATGAAGTCCCACGGCAGCGCCATCGTGCTCATCACCCACGACCTCAGCGACATCCTCGACATCGCCGATCGGATCGTGGTGCTGCGCCAGGGCCGGCTGTGGGCCGACACGCCCGCGGCGGCCACCACGCAGACCGAGGTCATCGGTTGGATCACCGGGGCGCTGCCCTCGCAGTTCGCCAACGGCGGGTCGGCCAACGGCGGGTCGTCGTGAACCGGTCTCCGTCCCCGTGGGTGCGGCCATGAGCGGCGATCTCGGCTCCCGAGTCCTGAGTTGGGCCTTGAGTGATCGACTCCTGCCGCCCGAAGAGCGGACACACCGCTGGTGGCCGTTCAGGCGCCTCAACGAATGGACGATCCCCGGTCTGCTCATCGCGCTCGCGGCTCTGTGCATCTACGCCTGGCAGCGCTCGCCCTATTTCTTCACCATCCACAATTTCGTGAACATCGGCGAGAACATCTCCATCCGGGGGCTCATGGCCATCGGGCTGACCGTGCTGCTGATCAGCGGGGGGCTGGACCTGTCGATCGCGGCGGTGGCCGCGTTCAGTGGGATGTTCGCCGCCATGATGATCAACGCCGGCATCAACGGCGCCGTCTCGGGACTGGTCGCCCTGGCGTGCGCGGCCACCATGGGGCTCATCAACGCCATCATCATCGTGCGGCTCCGGGTCAACCCGATCATCGCCACACTCGGCACCCTGCTGCTGTTCCGGGGCCTCGCCTTCGTCGTCAGCGGGGGAGACAACATCGTCATCGGCGTGAACGCCTGGAGCCACTTCGGCCGCGGCGAGGAGCTGGGCGTCAAGGTGACGCTGTGGGTGTTCGCGGGGGTGCTGGTGTTCGGCATGTGGTTCATGCGGCACTCGTTCATCGGGAACAATCTCTATGCCATCGGCGGCAACCCCGCCGCCTGCCGCAATGTGGGTATGAAGGTGGACCGCATCCGCATGTGGTCGTACGTGGCGATGGCCATCCTGTCGGGCATCGCCGGCATCGCCTTGATGTCACGGGGCGGGACTGCTCAACCCGCCGCTTTCGAGGGAGCCGAACTGGAGATCATCACCGCAGTGTTCCTCGGCGGCGTCGCCCTCACCGGAGGGCGCGGCAGCCTGCTGGGCACCTTCCTGGGCCTGATCATCATCGGTGTCATCACCAACAGCTTCGTCCTCACGAACGTGCCGATCTACTGGCAGATGGTCGTCCGCGGCATCATCCTCATCCTCGCCGTCTCCATAGACAGCATCCGAAGAGGCGGCGGCTACCGCTGACGATCCGTTCTCCCGCCAGCGCTGACAGACGCACCGGGTGAACAGCGAATCCCCTGTTCAGAACTGCCACGCGCGCGCTCAGGATCCAGCGGGGATTGTGACCACGCATTTTGCTGTTGAGAAGGCGGCGCCTGTCTCGGGGTTCGCTTCGTCGGCGTTGTCCCTGTCGTTCAGGGTTCCCGAGTCGGCGGCCGCGATGTGGGTGTTTCCGGTCTTCGTTGCGACGGTGGCGGTCTCCCACTGTGCGGAGAGGCCTTCGATGTCGCCGTAGGTGATCGCGAGTCGGGCACACTCGTCGGCGCCATCTGCGTTGACGGCATTCTGCTTGTTGATGATCGCATCCATCGCCGCCGTCCCGGAGCCCGCGTTGGCGTTGTTCAAAGTGGTGACCTTTGCGGCGGTGTCGACCGCCTGCGCCTCGGCGAGTGTCGGCAGCAGCGCCCTCTGCTCACGGCTGATGCGTTCGGCGGCGACTTGGGCGGCGGTTCCACGGGCGCTGGAGCCGCTGATCTGTTCGGCGGTGTCGTCGACGACGTTCTGGACGAGAACCACGGCGAGGGCAGCGAGGCCGGCCACGGCGGCGACGATGAGCAGCCACTCGAGCGTGGTCAGGCCACGCTCGTCGGTCCGACCCCGGCGGTGCCGCTCGACTGCGTGCGTCGCGCGACGCAGCGCTCCGTACGCTACGTCGGCGGTCGTCGTGCTCCTCTGCGTTGCCTGCATGGTGTGCTCCTTCGTGATGCTCGTGGCGTTGGCGTGCGGGACCCTTGGGTCGGCTCGATGGGTGAGAATGCCCTCAGCGTCGCCCGTGACGGGGTGGGTCTGAACGACCGGATCGCAGACGGGCGGCGACGGCGAGTTCGTACATCAGCGGCCTGTCGAGGTGATGCCGCAAGGCGAACTCTGTGGCGGATCCGCTGCTGGCCGTAGTCCACACCTCAACCGCCGATCCCGGTGATGCCGCCGCCGGTCAGCGCCGTGAACGGCGGGTAGATGAGGATTCCGGCCAGAGCGATCGCCACGCCGGTGGCGGGCAGAACGATGATTTGAGCGCGGCGGGCCGCCTTCTCGCGCTCGCGGCTCGTCTCCTCCTCCCACAGAGCGTCGGCGGCCACCAGGATCGCCTCGGAGAGGCGCGTGCCGCGACTGACCGCGAGGCCAAGGGACGAGACGATCGGCACGAGGTTGGTGATTCCGTACCGGTCGACGAGATCGACAAGGCCCTCCCAGGGCGGGCGCCGCTCCTGCTGGGCCGCCAGCAGGAACCGGTGCAGCAGCCGCCACCCCGCCCGACGCCCGGCACGGGACGCAACGAGCATGGCCGCCGCCGGATCGGCGCCGGCGGAGACCTGCTGGGCCACGAGGATCGCCCAGTAGCGGACGATCCTGTCCATCTCGTTGCGGAGCCTCCTAGCGGTGTCTCGCACGCCCAGCAGCGGGAGGAGCCGGACTACGAGTGCACACCCGCCTGTGAGGAACGCGAAGCCCGCCGGCCCCCGGCCCGTCAGCGACGCGATCACGACGCCCGCGGCGAGCCCGCCGAATAGACCGAGGAGGCGCTGGCGGGCGTAGGTGACAGGGGTGAGGCCGACGAGGCGCAGGTTCTGCAGCTCGCCGCCGGGGCGGGCGATCAGCGACATCAACGGCGACAGGGGCACCTCGGCGGCGGTGCGGCCGGCCGTCGGCGAGCCGGAGTCCACAGCGGGAGCGGGCTCGGGTTCTGACTCGGCCGCTGCGGCTCCCGGGCGTGGTCGGCGCAGGCCGAGCACCACGAGCGCAACGCCGACGAGCGCCGCGGCCGCCACGATGAGAGCGCCGGGGTTCACAGCGGGTCCTTCATGGTGTCCCGGCGGGTGGGCGGTGCCAACACCGAGCGCTTCTCGCGGACCACCGAGTGGTGCACCAGGAAGGTCGTCGCCATGAGCAGCAGCCCGGAGATGCCCACGAGCACGAGTTGGCCGGCCCCGGCGCGGTAGGGCTCGAAGTAGGCGGGGTTGTTGCGGTACATGAGGATGACGACGCCCGCCGCGAGGGACAGCAAGGTGATCGTCTGGGTCCAGAGTTGCACCACGGACTCCGTCCTGCGGTTGTGCAGTTCGACGATGTCGTTGATACGGGCGCTCAGATCCAGCAGGGGTGAGGCCACCGAGCCCCCGGTCACCGCAGCCATGCGCAACCCGGTGGCCACCTCAGGCTCCCAGACGTGGCCGGCGACGCCCAACTCCTCGAGCGCGGCGTCGATGCCGTCGACACGTGACCGCGCCGCGACGACTTCGAGCGTGGGGCGCAACTCCGGTGGCGCGTACGGCACGCTGGCGGCGATGGCGTCGTTGAGCCCGGCCCCGGCGCGGGCCAGTTCAGCGAGCTGGCGGGTCCAGAGCTGCCAGGCCCGAGCGAGTTTGGATTGCTCACGGCGCCGGCGGGGCGCAGCCATGAACGGCGGGAGCAGCGCGCCCAAGCCGCCGAGCAGCACCGCCATGCCCAGCAGGCCGGTGGCGTGCCAGCCGAGGAACAGGCCCGCGAAGGCTCCGAAGATCTGTGCCGGCCCCACCTTCGACAGGCGGTGCCACACGGCTCCGGCGGACTTCTTGGGGCGTTCCGGCTCGGAGTGGGGCTCGGTGTCGTCGTCGAGCTCGCCGCGGGCGTTGCGTCGCCCCCCGGAGGCACCGGTTGCGCCGACCACGATCACGGCGAGCCCCACGATGATCGCCGCGATGAACAACAGCCTGCTCACGGCGTCCTCACGGGGCTGCGACCTCGCGGTGTCGCCGCGTCGTGTCGAGGACCCCCTCGGGGGACCAGCGCGACGTGTCGAGGCCGCCTTCGAGGATTCGGTCGATCACTTCGGGGTTGCGGGGCGGTGAGCGCAACTCCAGCGGGGCGCTACGCGTCCGGCGGCCGAAGATCTCGTGCGTCTCGAAGCGCTCGCCGACGCCACTCGTGATCTCGGCGATGGAATTGACGCCTCGGAAGCCGGTGCGGGGATCGCCGCGCAGGTGCACGACGAGATGGATCACCTCGGCGACCTCCTGCACGAGTGCCGACTGGATACCGGCGGTGCCGCTGGCGAGGCAGTAGCGCACGAGCCGGCTGAGCGCCTGGCGCGGCGAGGAGGCGTGGATCGTGGCCATGGAGCCGTCTGAGCCGGTGCCGCACGCCGACAGGAAGGTGGCGGCCTCGGACCCGCGCAACTCGCCGACGATGACCCGGTCGGCGCCTGAGCGCAGCGACCGCTTGGCGAGCTCCTCCATGGTGATCTCCCCGGAGCCGTCGCTGTTGGCCTCGCGGGTCTCGGTGGCGAAGGTCAGCGGGTGCGACTGGTCGAGGAACAGCTCGAAGGTCTGCTCCAGGGTGCAGACCACCTCGGCGGGCCCGATCTCGGCCAGCAGTGCCCGTAGGAGGGTCGTCTTGCCGGCCCCGAGGGCGCCGCACACCAGGATGTTGGCCGCCCCCGGCGGGCGCACCGCGGCGCGCAGGAACTCCGCCGCCTGCGCCGACAGCGACCCGGACTCCACGAGGTCGTCGAGGCGGACGTCGCGGTGGCGGTGGCAGCGCACCGTCAGGAACGGGGCGCCGCATACCTCCCTGGCCGCGAAGATGCGCTCGCCGGTGCGCAGGCGCAGATCCAGCAGCGGCGAGGACTGGTCGAAGCGGCGGCCCGTCTGGCCGTGCGTGGTGGCCAGGTGGGCGACGTAGCGGACCATGTCCTCCTCGTCGCCGAACACCGGCTCGCCCACGATCTCCTGGCGGCCCCCCGACAGGCCCAGCATCACCAGCCGGGGTCCGAAGCAGTAGATGTTCTCGACGTCGTCGCGCTCGAGGAAGCGCTGCAGCGGGCCGGCCCCCAGCAGCGCCGCCATCTCTTCCTGCAGCCAGCGCAGATCGTCGTCGGACAGCACCCGACCGGTGGTGTTGAGTTCCCGCGCCAGGCGCGAACGGATGGCGCCGTCGGCGAGATCTCGGCAACCTTCGGCGACGGCCAGCGGATCCCCGTCGCCGTCCTCGACGTTCAGCCGGAAGTCCTGGACCAGCGGCAGCACCTCGTCCCAGATCTCCTCACGCAGAGACATCCCGCCTCCTCCACTGGCGCG
>CAZTZI010000029.1:0-42674 GCA_964618115.1 uncultured Acidimicrobiales bacterium | reverse complement strand
CGGTCTTGACGATGTCGGGTTCGGCGACGCGGCTCACCTGCACGTTCGTGCCCGACAAGTCCTGTCCGCGGGCGCCGCCGTCGTCACCCGAGACGGCGGCGCCGGCGGACCGGACTTCTCCGGCACGAACGTGCAGGTGATCGGCGTCGACGAACCCGACATCGTCAAGACCGACGGGCGCCGCATCATCACGGTGCGCGACGGCACCCTCACCGTCATCGACGTCACCGGCGCCGAGCCGACCATCACCGGTCGGGTGCTGCTCGGTGAGCGCTGGGGCGGCGAGCTGCTGCTGCACGGTGACCGGGTGCTCGTCATCAACAACCACTACGGCACCATCCAGCCGCTGTCCGCCGACATCGGTGGCCGCTACAGCCGCGACATCGTGATCATCGACGAGATCCTCCTCGACGGCACTCCCCGCCGGGGCCGCAGCCTGCACACCGAGGGCCGCTACGTCAGCTCGCGCTCCATCGACGGTACGGCACGTGTCGTCCTCGTCTCGTACCCGAGCGAGTTGGGTTTCGTCTACCCGCGCAACCCCGAGGGTGAGCCCATCGCCACCTACGCCAACCGCAAGGTCGTGGCGGAGAGCGAACTCGAGGACTGGCTGCCGGACTACCGGGTGGTCTCCTCGGAGGGATCGGTCACCGAGGAGGGCCAGATCCTGGCGTGTGACCGAGTGTACGTGCCGTCGCAGTTCTCGGGCTTCGGGTCGCTGTCCGTCCTGACCTTCGACCTCGGCGAGTCGCTGACGCTGGGCGACGGCGCCTCCACGTTCGCCGCCGGCGAGACGATCTACGCCAGCCACCAGAACCTGTACGTGGCGACGAACACATGGCTGCCGCGGCGGTTCTTCGACGACGCCCGGCTGGCGGACATCAACAACCGTTACCGCACCTCGATCCACAAGTTCTCGCTCACCGGTGGCGGACCGGCCGTCTACGAGGCGTCCGGCTCGGTGAAGGGCCACCTGCTCAACCAGTTCTCCCTCCACGAGCACGACGGCCACCTGTTCGTGGCCGTGACCGACGGCTCACCGTGGAGCGCGGACCGGCAGAGCGAGAGCCTCGTCTTCGCCCTCGCCCAGAAGAAAGACGTGCTGGCGGTCGTCGGCAGCGTCGGCGACATGGGGCGCGGCGAGAGGATCCACTCCGTCCGCTACATCGGCGACCGGGCCTACGTGGTCACGTTCCGCCAGGTGGATCCGCTCTACGTGGTGGATCTCGCCGACCCCACGGCGCCGGCCGTGCTGGGCGAACTGAAGATCCCCGGCTACTCGGCCTACCTGCATCCCGTCGGCGACGGACTGCTCGTCGGCATCGGCCGGGACGCCGACGAGGACGGCCGCATCGTTGGCTTCAAGGCGTCGCTGTTCGACGTGTCCGACCCGGCCGCGCCCGCCGAGATCGACACGTGGACGCTGGCGGACGCCGAGAGCAGCGTGGAATGGGACCACCGGGCCTTCCTCTGGTGGGCGCCCGAGAAGCTCATGATCGTGCCGGTGTGGTCCTGGCGCAACGACGTGCCCGCCGGGGCCGCCGCCTTCGAGGTCAGCGCCGAGGCGGGGCTCGACTACCGGGGACTCATCACCCACAGCACCGAGGACTTCACCTTCGCCACCGACTGCTATCACGAGTTCGAGAAAGTACTCCAGGCGGGTTGGGAGATCCCGCTGCTGCTGGTCTGCACGCCCGGTCAGGTCGGCAACCCCGTCGGTTACAGCTGCGAGACCGTGCAGGCCGCCGCCGCCCGCAACTGGGACATCGACCTCGATGCCATCGACTTCAGGGTCGGCGAGGACGACCGCATTCAGCTGTGCTGGCCACGGGAGCGCGGCGATGCGGAACGGATCGAACGGGCCCTGATCATCGGCGACGACGTCTGGACGCTGTCGGGCTCGCTGCTGCAGAGCAACGACCTCGACACGCTGGACCGCCGGGCCCGCCTGCCGCTGCCGGGCTGAGCGGCGACCTGCCGGCAGCGGCCGGGCGAGCCCGCCGAGCCCTACGCACGACCCCGGGCCGAACCCGCGGACTGCAAGCTCGGCACCGTCTCGGTGTCGAGCGAGCGGGGATCGCCGCCTTACCGAGCGGTCGACCCGGACTGCCCGGCGGCCGCGGCCGGGCCGGACTCGGCGGCGGGCACCCCGCCGATCCGGGGCCGTGACTGGCGGAGCACGATCATCGCCAGCGCCATGACGACCAGCGCCATCGCCAGCATCTGAAGAACGGACAGGGCCTCGTCGAAGATCAGCCAGGCCAACGCCGATGCCACAACGGGGATCATGAGCGTCAGCGTCGACGCCAGCCACAGGGGGACGTACTGCAGCGACCAGTTCATGGCGGTGTGTCCGAGAAGGCCCGAGCCGAACGCCATCACCGCGAGCCACATCCAACTCTCGCCGGTCGGCCAGGAGAGATCCTGGCCGAACAGGGCCGCCAACGGCAGGTTGATCAGTCCCACGTAGATGGCGACGCAGACGGTGTAGTGCTGCGCGTCCAGCTTTCCCCGGGCCTGCCGGGTGGCGATGAAGTAGGCCGACCACCCGAACAGGGCACCGATGGCGGCCAGGTCGCCGCCGAGGGACCAGCTGTCGCTGCTCGACGACTCGAGAGCCACGATCGCCACGCCGGCCACGGCCAGCACCGCGAACCCGATGTCCCGGCGGGGCATCCGCTCCCCGTAGAGGCGGGCGGACACCAGCGACACGATGACGATCTGCAGGGCGTTGATGATCGTGGCGTTGGCGACGGTCGTGAACTTCACGGCCGTGAAGAAGAGGCCCGCGTCGATCCCCATGGTGAGGCCACCCCAAACCGAGTGCCGCATGTGGAGGAGCGTGATCGGTGTCCTGCGAGCCGCCAGCACCGTCACCGTCACGATCGCGAAGAGCAGGAAGCGGTAGGAGATCAGCGCCAGCGCGCCCATGTCGATGATCTTGGCGACCACGCTCGACGCACCCCAGGCGGTGACCGCCAGGGTCGCGCCGGCGATGCCCAGAGACAACTCGCTGCGCCCCGCAACGGTTCCACCGCCATGCCCGGCCGCCGGCGATTCGCTCACCCGGGCACTCTAGGGCGGCGCGCTCGGGATGCTCAGGATCGTTCGGAGCTACGCCGGCCCACTGTCCGGCGCCACGCGTCCGTCGTCGGTTAGGTCGGTCAGCGGCACGTCGCAGCAGGTGTCGGCCAGCGAGTCGGCCCGCCACATGCGTACCGCGGTGTAGGCGGCGGCGACGGCGATGAAGAGACCGGCGCCGGGGTCGGCCCACCACAAGCCGAAGAGCACGTTGGCTCCCAGCCCGATCAGCACCGCGCCCGAGAGCAGGGCACACAGGGTCGTCTGGGCCGCCTCGGCCTGCACCGCCTGGGATCCGAGCACCACCGCCAACTGCAGCTTCAGGCGCGCCAGGACCGGCATGACCACCAGCGACAAGGCCGCCAGGGCGATGCCCAGGATCGAGGTGTCCGGCGGGTCGCCGGCGATGAGGTCGCGCAGCGACTCGGCCAGCACGTAGGCGGCGAGCACGGCGAAGCAGGCCGCTATGAGATGCTGAGCGCGCCGGTCCGCGGCGTGCCGGGTGTCGGCGTCTTCCCCTTCCAGCCTCAGGCGCCACGCCAGCACGAGCCCGGCGACGAGTTCGACGAACGAGTCGAACCCCCAGCCGATGAGGCTGATCGAACTGGCCCGGATCCCCACGACGATCACCGCCACACCCTCGACGGCGTTCCAGGTGATGGTCAGCCGGTTCAGCCGCCGCGCCCAGGCAACCGCCGCGGGCCGCGACAGGCGGGAGACGACCGTGGTCACGACCAGATGATAAGCAATGAAGCTCAGGGTGCCCGTTCAGCAACCGATGAGTTGATCGCGGGCATGAAGGGGGAACTCAGCATGAGCCGACTCGTCGCCAGCACGCTGGTTCTGATCGTCGCCGCCACGGCTTGCTCCAGCACCGCTGACGTGTCGGCCGTTCGTACGGTGGACATGGGGCGCACCGAAGTTTCGACCGCCGCGCCGAGGCCGGGCGGTCGCGTCGCGGCGACATTCGCCTCGCAGACCTGGCCCGATTGGGCGCTCGCAAATTTCGACGACTGCGACCGACTGCTCGATCACATCCAATCCGAGGCGCTGAGCCGAGTCGGGGCGTACGGCCTCGATCGAGGCCAGTACGGGCGGTCGTTCGACGATGACGGCCTCCTCGACGACTTCGAGGACGACTTCGAGGACGGCATGGACAGCCGGTTCGCCAGAGACGTCGCCGAGGCCGAATTCGAGTCCAGAGAGGCCGAGTTCGAGTCGGACATGGGCGCCGACGACATGGGCGATGGCATGGCCATGGACGACATGGGCCCGCCGTCCGACATCGCCAGCGACGGTGGGGGCGGCGAGGCTGGGGTCGAGTTCTCGGGGACGAACGTGCAGGTGACCGGCGTGGACGAGCCCGACATCGTCAAGACCGACGGCCGCCGCATCATCGCGGTCTCGGGGAGCGTGCTGACCGTCGTCGACGTCACCGGCCCGGAACCCGTGATCATGGGTCACGTGGCCCTCTCGGGGTCCTACGTCGATTCCACGGACGGCGCGGGCCGCGACATGGGCGGCGACATGGACGACAACATGGACGCCGAAATTGGCGGCGACAACGACAACACGGCGCCGACCAGCGAACTGCTGCTGCACGGCGACCGGGTTCTCGCGATCCGCAACGACGCCGGGGGCATCCGGCCGGAGGCCGGGGTCGGCGATCGGGGGCGGACGCAGCCCCAGGTCGTCGTGATCGACGAGGTGCTCCTCGACGGTGCGCCCCGCCTGGGTCGCACGATGCGGGTCGAGGGGCGCTACGTCTCCTCACGCTCCGTCGGCGGCACGGCACGCATCGTCATCAACTCGTTCCCCGACGAACCGGGATTCGTCCGCCCGCTCAATCAGGACGGGATCTCACTGGCCGCCGAACTCAACCGGCAGGTCGTCGAGCAGACCACGCTCAGCGATTGGCTGCCGGACTACTCGCTGGTCGCTGCGGACGGTTCGGTGCTCGAGGCGGGCGAGCCGTTCCTCGCCTGCGACCGCGTGCACGTGCCCGGGCGCTTCGGCGGGTTCGGCACGGCGTCGGTCCTGACCGTCGACCTCGCCGAGCCGCTGGCGCCCGACGACGGCGCAGCCACATTCGCCGTCGCCGAGACGGTCTACGCCAGCCTCCGGAACCTCTACGTGGCCACGAGTGCCTGGGTATCGGCGTCGGATCTGGCCGGTTCGGAGATCGCCGGCCGTGCAGCCGAGCGGTACGCCACTTCGATTCACAAGTTCTCCTTCGGCACGGGCGGCACCGCCGCCTACGAGGCCTCCGGCTCTGTGGAGGGCCACCTGCTCAACCAGTTCGCGCTCCACGAGCGCGGCGGGCACCTGTTCGCGGCGGCGACCGACGGGCCGCCGCGGCGGTTCGGCGGAACCGTCAGCCGCATCGTCGCCCTCGGGCAGCGGGGCGACAGACTCGTCGAGGTCGGCCAGGTCGGCGACCTGGGACGCGGGGAGCGCATCTTCGCCGTCCGCTACATCGGCGACCGGGCCTACGTCGTGACCTTCCGGCGGGTCGACCCTCTCTACGTCGTGGACCTGAGCGACCCCAGCCGGCTCGCGGTCCTCGGCGAACTCAAGATCCCCGGTTTCTCCAGCTACCTGCACCCGATCGGCGACGGGCTCCTCGTGGGCGTCGGACGCGACGTCACCGAATGGGGGCGCGACCGCGGCCTGAAGATCTCGCTCTTCGACGTCGCCGACGCCACGGATCCTCGTGAGATCGACACGTGGACACTCCGGGATGCCTACACCGATATCGGAACCGACCACCGCTCGTTCTTGTGGTGGGCCCGGGATCAGTTGATGGTTCTGCCGGTGACCGTCCCCTATTGGAGAGAAGCACCCAGCGGGGCCTATCTCTTCAAGGTGACGCGTTCGGACGGCCTCCAGGAGTTCGGCCGCGTCGACCACAGCCGGGACGGCCGCGAGGAAGAACCCGTACGCCGGTCGCTGGTGATCGGTGAGGATCTATGGACGATGTCGGCGTCGCTGCTGCAGCGCAACGACATCGGCACGCTCGAACGGGGCGACCGGGTCCCGCTTCCCACGGCCGATGAAGTGGAGCAGGTTCGCCCGCCGGCACCGGCCGATGGCACCACTCCGGGGCCGGTCGGGACGACCTCGCCCGACGCGGTCGCTCCCTCCGAGGCCGACGCGACGCAACCCCAGGCGACGGTGACGCGGTTCGCCGATTGCCCCGGCCTGCTGGCACACATCCGCACCGAGGTGGCGGATCACGTCGGCGCCTACGGCTTCGAGCGTGGCCGCTTCGGCCGCCTGTCGAACCGCTCCCGAGGCACCGGCTACGACTGGTCGTGGCGGGTGGTGGCAGCGAGCGACGAGAGCGTGCGCGACTTCATCGAATCCGACGGGCGCTACATCGTGACCACGGTTGGAGACACGCTGACCGTCGTCGACATCCGCGGCGCCGAGCCGAGTGTCGTGGGCCGCCTACCCCTAGACCTCGACCGCACGATCCGCCTCGTCATGCGCGGCGACCGCGTGCTCGTCATCGGCGAGAACGGAGCCGACGGGTCGCGTGCAGGCGCGGCCTCGGCAAATGGTTCCTTCGACAGGACCGTCGTCGTACGCGAGTTCGTGCTGGGCGACCAACTCCGCCGGGGCCGGAGCCTTTACATCGAGGGAAGCCTCCTGGAGGCCCGTTCCAACGAGGGGAGGGCACGAATCGTCGTGCGGTCCGCTCCGAAAGACCTGGGTCTCGTCTACGCGACCAGGCAGGCCGGGGAGGCTGTCGCTACCGCAGGCAACAGGCAGAGCATCGAACGATCCACACTCGCGAACTGGCTGCCGAAGTACTCCCTGGTCTCCGGCAGCGGCCTCGTCCTCGGTGAAGGGCAACTCCTGTCCTGTGATGACGTGGTCGCGCCCAGCGAGTTCTCCGGCGTCGGTGTGGTGTCCGCGCTGACGCTCAACCTGTCCCAGTCGATCACGAGCGGCACTGCGGCGGCGATCTTCGCTGAGGACGTGGCCACCCTCGCGACCGCACAGAGCCTGTACGTCGCCACGGAACCGTGGCCGGAGTCATCTCGCGGCGGAAGCGCCGGTGACGCCACGACCTCGACCTCCACATCGATCCACCGCTTCACCCTCTCGCACTGGTGGCGGGCCGGCTACGAGGCCTCCGGCTCGGTCGCTGGGAACCTGATCGGGCCGTCACCGCTGCACGAGCGCGGTGGGCGCCTCTTCGCTGCGGTGGACGAGGGCACGTCCGGCTCCGGCGACGGCCGCGGCGGATCGCGCATCGTCACTCTCGAGCGGGACGGGGACAGCCTCGTGACGGTCGGGCGGTCCGACGACGTGGGCGGGGGCGATCCCATAGCGGTGGTGCGATACGCCGGTGACCGGGCGTTCACCCACACGGGACGCGCAGGGCAGCCGATCCGTGTCGTCGATCTGCACGACCCCATCAGACCCTCGCCGGCAGGCTCGCTGTCGGAGCCCTCTCACCGCGACTCCGCAATTGTCCTGCGGCCGATCGGAACCGACCAACTCGCCACGGTCGAGAGCGACCGATCGAGGTGGCAACCCTCCACCGAGGTCGCCTCGTACACGGTCGTCGACGGCGAGTTCCGCGAGACCGGGACTTGGGCGCAGACCGGTACCGGCAGCAGGGCGGCATCAGATCCCGAGAGCCTCCTGTGGACGGACCGAGCACGGCTGCTGGTCGTACCCGTCGCGGGAAGATTCGCCCGCGCCCGAACCCGCGGCGCCGCAGTCTTCAGCGTGAATCCGGGCGGCGACTTGACCTACGTCGGCCACGTCGGACCGAACGAGCACCGGCGCGAGGACGGTGGGGGCGAGGTCTTCCGCTCGCTGGCGATCGGCGAGGATCTCTGGACCCTGTCGGCCTCGTACTCCCGCTTCGACCGGCGGGTGAACTGGCTGCTGCAGAGCTACGACCTGGCCACCCTGGAGCGCAGGACGGCGGTCACTCTGAACGACTGACCCTCGGCGGACCCGTCCGCCGATGCGCGCGCACGCAGGCGCGCCGGCGCTAGCGGGCGGTCATTCCCCCGTCGGCGGGGACGGCGGCGCCGGTGAGGGCGCCGGAGGCTTCGGAACAGAGCCACGCCACGACGGCCGCGACCTCGTCAGGGCGGATGATCCGGTGGTCGACGTGGTGGTCGGCGAAGCGGGTGGGGTCGTCGATGCCGTAGATCTCGGCGCTGTGGCTCAGGAGCATCGTCTCGGTGGAGCCGGGCAGGACGGCGTTGGCGGTGATGCCGGTGTCGGCGAGGTCGGCCGCCAAGCCCCGCACGAGGCCGATGACTCCGGCCTTGGAGGCGCTGTAGGCCGCCAGGCGGGGGGTGGCCTTCAATGCGGCCGCCGATGACACCGCCACGAACCGGCCCGAGCGCGGTGCGGGACGAGCGAGCAGGGCCGGCACCGCGGCGCGGGCGAGGTTGAAGGTTCCGGTGAGGTTGGTGTCGAGGACGGTGTGCCAGTGCTCGTCGGGCATCTCCCAGGCGCGGCCGGCGGCGATCAGCACTCCTGCCACGCCCACGGCGGCGTCCAACCCGCCGAACCGCTCCACGGCCACGTCGACCGCCCGAGCAAGGTCCGCGGCGGAGCGCACGTCGCCGACCACGGCCTCGCCACCGCAAAGCTGCGCGCTCGCCTCCAGTTCCTCTCGGTTTGCCAGCGGGTAGCCGACGGCCGGATCGTTCCCGCAGAGATCCACGAGGACCAGACTCCAGCCCTGCGCGGCCAGTGCTTCGGCTGCCGCGGCGCCGATGCCGCGCGCCGCGCCGGTGATCAGCGCGACCGGCACGGCTTCCCCGGAACCCGGCTCGTCGGGGCGCTCGCCGGGACCGGCCCGTGGGGGCTCAATACACTCCGCACATGCCGTCGATCGAGATCTCCTCGATCAGCGTTTCCTCCCCGTCGAGGTCGGACTCGCCGCCCGAGTCGGCAACCGCGGCACCTCCGGGGGCCGCAGTCCCCGCAGCCGGGGTGGCCTTCGGATCTAGTTCGGTCGTTCGGCTCATGGTTCCTCCCTCGTGTGCCCTCCGGCTCCGCGACCCCGCGCCGGCGGCCTGAACCCCGAAGCCGGCCTGCTGCCGGCGGGCTTCGGCGTTCGCCTCGACCCCGAGGCTCGCTGCAGCGCCGACGGCCGGACGCTGCTCGGCGGTTCGCCGCTGCGGCGGCTGCGGCTGTCGGAGCACGCGGCCAAGCTACTCGCCGGGATGCGCGCGGGCGCGCCTGTCGAGACGCGCGCCGCGCGACGTTTGGGGCGACGGCTCTGTGACTCCGGCCTGGCACACCCGGCGCCGCCGCCGGGCGGTCCCGGCCCCTCCGAGGTGACCTGCGTCATCCCGGTGCGCGACGACCCCGAGGGTCTGACCAGGCTGCTGAGATCGCTCGAGGCCAACCAACCGGCGCCCGCTGACGTCGTGATCGCCGAGGACGGCTCCCGTGATCCGCAGGCGTTCGCAGAGCTGGCACGAGCCCACAACGCCGGCATCATCCAGCACGTCGCTGCCCGAGGACCTGCCGCCGCCCGCAACGAGGGGTGGCGGACAGCCGCCACCGGTGTCGTGGTCTTCCTCGACTCCGATGTCGTGGTCGGGCCGGACTGGCTGAGCCCGCTCCTGGCCCACTTCTCCGATCCCACCGTGGCTGCGGTTGCACCGCGCGTCCGCGCTCCCGACGCAGAGAGCAGCACGCTCCATCGGTTCGAGCGGCACAGCTCGCCGCTGGACATGGGTCCGCAACCGAGCATCGTGGCTTCGAGGCGACGGGTACGGTACGTCCCCTCCGCGGCACTGCTGTTCCGTCGTGACGTCCTTGACGAACTCAACGGATTCGACGAGGACCTTCGGGTGGGCGAGGACGTCGACCTCGTCTGGCGGGCTGCCGCCGCGGGGTGGACGGTGCGCTACGAGCCGTCGGTCGTCGTGCACCACCGCAATCGTCCCACATGGGTTGAGCTGGCTCGCCAGCGCTACGGCTACGGCACCTCCGCGGCACCCCTGGCCGCCCGCCATCCCAGCGACGCCATCCCGCTGGAGATCGCACCGTGGAGTCTCGCCGCGTGGCTGGCCCTGGTGCTCGCGGGTCGGAGAGGCGCCTGGACGGCGGCATCGATCGCCGCGCGCCGTGTCCGGAAGTTGCACGAGAGCCTCACGGGGCGCGGCGAGGCTTCCCTCGGCGGCAGCGCACACATGGTCCTGCGAAGCCACATCGCCGCCGGCGGGCGGTCGGCGACGGCGCTGCGCCGCACCTGGCTCCCCCTGCTCTTGGCCGTCGCGCTGTGGATGTGGGGACGGCGACTTGCCGTCGCCGCTCTGGTCGTCGAACCGCTCGTCTCGTGGGCAGCCCGGCGTCCATCCGTCGGACCCGTGCGCTGGACGCTTGCGACGCTCTTCTCCGACGGCGCCTACTGCGCCGGCGTCTGGCGAGGCGCGTTTGCCGCGCGCTCCGCAGCGGCTCTGCGACCGCGTCTCACCCGGGCGACGGGCAGTCCAGCCGACGCGAGGGCCGGTGCTCCGGACCTTGGATCCCGGCCTTCGCCGGGATGACGCCGGAGATGTCGGGGTTCGGTGTGCCGGATCCCGCCTATGGACTCCGGAGCGGCCAGGGGTGTGCCTGCTCGAGTTGGCCGGCGAGGCGAAAGAGCACGTCCTCGCGCCCGAAGCCAGCGGTGAAGTGAATGCCGACCGGCAAGTTGTCGGCGTTCCGGTGCCACGGGACCGACATGGCCGGTACGCCGGAGATGTTGGCCAGCGACGTGAACGGGATGAAGTCGAAGACGGCCGTCAGGTAGCCGTTCAGATCCTCGGTGGTGGGATCCAGGACTCCCAGCGGTGGCGGCGGGGTGGCCACGACCGGTGAGAGCAACACGTCGTGGGCCTCGAAGAACGGCGCGATGTCCCTGCCCACGCCGTGCATCGTCCACGTGGCGCGGACCAGGTCTGCTGCCGTGCGGTCATGGCCGATGTTCCTCAGCACGCCCACGACGTGCTCGAGATCGCCCGGACCCGGCGAGCGTCCGGTCTCGTCGCCGTACCGGTCCAGCCCGGCCTGCACGTTGGCGGCAATCAGCAGTGTGAACGCGTCGCCCATCCCCTTCACGTCATAGGAGGGCAATGCGTCAACGACGTCGTGGCCGAGGTCTGCCAGAGCGTCGGCAGCACGATCGACAGCCGCCACGCAGTCCTCGTGCACCGCCGCCCCGTTAGGCGCCTCCCGCTGGACGGCGACCCGTAACCGCCCGGGAGACGTCGCCACCTCGTCCGCATACGGCCGGGCGGGCGGCGGCGCCCAGTAGGGATCGCCGAGCGCGGGCCCGGAGACGGCATCCAGCACCGCCGCGCTGTCCCGGACGGTCCTCGTAATGACCCCTTCGGTGCTGAGACCGTTCCAGGCCTCGCCGTAGGTGGGGCCGGCCGGCACCCGGCCCCTGGTTGGCTTCAGCGAGAACGCACCGCAGCACGATGCCGGGATGCGCAGCGAGCCGCCCCCGTCCGAGCCGTGCGCTGCCGGAACCATGCCGGCGCTGACCGCGGCGGCCGAGCCTCCCGAGGAGCCACCGGCACTGAACCCCGCCTGCCACGGGTTCTGCGTGGCGCCGAACAGGGCGCCCTCGGTGCTCGGGCAGCAGCCGAACTCCGGCGTGTTCGTCTTGCCGAAGATCACGAACCCGGCGCGACGGAAGCGGCGCACCGTCTCGGAGTCGGCGGCGGGCACGTTGTCGACCCAGTAGTGGCTGCCCGATGTCGTGGGTACGCCGGCGTAGGCCGCGCGCAGGTCCTTCAGCAGGAACGGCACACCGGCGAAGGGCCCTTCCGGCAGCCCCGAGTTGATCTCGGCGCGGGCCTCGTCATACATCTCGGTCACCACGGCGTTGAGCGCACCGTTGCGCTCGGCGACGGCCGCGATGGCCTCGTCCAGCAACTCCCCCGCCGACACCTGTCCTGATCGAACCAACTCAGCCAGCCCGAGCGCATCGTGGTCGCCGTAGTCGTTCATCGGTCGCCTCCCGGTTGCCTTCGGCTCAAACGTGGATCGCCTTCTGTTCCAGGTACTCCTCCAACCCGGCCACCCCCAACTCCTTGCCGAGGCCCGATTGCTTGTAGCCCCCGTAGGGGGCCGTGAAGCTCTGATCGGCGCCGTTGACCACCAGCCACCCGGCTCGCAACCGGCGCGCCACGGCCATGGCCTCGTCGGGCTCGCCGAACACCATGGCGGCGAGGCCGTAATCGGTGTCGTTGGCGATGCGCACGGCGTCGTCGGTGTCGGCGTAAGTGAGGATCGACAGGACCGGCCCGAAGATCTCCTCGCGCGCGATGCGCATGTCCATCGTGACATCGGCGAACACGGTGGGGCGTATGAAGTAGCCGCGCTCGAGACCGTCGGGGGGCTCAACCCCGCCGGTGACGAGCGTCGCTCCCTCAGCGATACCCGATTGGATGTACGCCCGCACGCGGTCCCGCTGACGGGCATTGACCAGCGGTCCCACCACCGTGTCGGGCGCCGAGGGATCGCCCACCGCCAGCGACTCGGCGATGGCGGCCGCGGTCGCCACAGCCTCGTCGCGCTGTGCCTCGGACACCAGCAGACGTGTCGACGCGGTGCACATCTGGCCGCAGTTGATGTAACAGCCCTGCACGGCCGCGGCCACCGCGTCGGTGAGCGGTGCGCCGTCCAGCACGATCAGCGGCGACTTGCCGCCGAGTTCCAGCGTCACCTTCTTCACCGTGGACGCGGCCACCGCGGAGAGCCGGCGCCCGGTGGCGGTGGACCCCGTGAATGAGATCATGTCCACGTCGCGATGCGCCACCAGAGCCTCGCCGGCGCTCGGCCCGTCACCCGAGACGAGATTGAAGACACCCGGCGGCGCTCCGGCCTCATGGATGATCTCGGCAAGCATGAAGGCGGTGAGGGGCGCGTACTCGCTCGGCTTCACGATCACGGTGCACCCCATCGCCAGCGCCGGCGCAACCTTGACGGCGATCTGCACGAGCGGGAAGTTCCAGGGCGTGATCGCACCGACCACGCCGATCGGCTCCTTCACCGTCAACGTGCCGCCGACGGTGGCCTCCATCTCGATCGTTGGAGCAAGTGTCGCATTGTCGCCGAAGACCACGGCGGCCAACCCGGTCTGCAACATCGGGGCGATCATCGAGGGCGTGCCGACCTCACCGACGACGGACCGGGCCAACTCGTCGTTGCGGGCCATGATCCCCTCGGCGATCCGTCCGAGGACCGAGAGGCGATCCTCGAGCGGGGTGGCCGCCCAGCCCGCGAACGCCGCGCGAGCCGCTGCCACGGCCCGGTCGACATCGGCACCATCCCCTGATGGCACCCGGCCCATGACCTGTTCGGTCGTGGCGTTGACGATGTCGATGTGCCCACCGCTCGACGGGTCGATCCACTCGCCTCCGATGTACAGCCGCGAGTACTCCTGCATGGGGGGGCTCCTTGCTTGTTGGTCCCGCCCGCGCCGATGCAGCACGCGGGACGGAAGGTCAAGGCATCAGGACAGGCACAGTCTGTCGATGCGCTCCTCTGATATATCACGGCCGAGAAGTTCGGCGCCTATCCCGCCACGCTGCATGACCAGCACCCGGTCACAGACCCGCACGAGTTCGGCGGTATCGGTGGAACAGACCAGGACGCCGGCTCCGTCGCGGGCGGCGTCGAGGATCCTCCGGTGGATCTCGACCTTCGCCCCGACGTCCACGCCCTGGGTGGGTTCGTCCAGGATCAGCACGCGAGGCTGGATGCGCAGCCAGCGGGCCAGTAGCACCTTCTGCTGGTTGCCGCCGCTGAGCCGCATCGCCCCGAGCGACTGGTCGCGGGGCCGCACGTCCAGCACTCCAAGCCACGCGTCCACGTCCGACCGCTCGGCTCGGTGCCGCAGGAGGCCGCCGCGCAGGTAGGGGCGCAGATCGGCAAGCGTCACGTTCTCGCGCACGACCATGGATGCCACGAGGCCCACCGACTTGCGGTCGGCGGGGACGAATCCCAGACCGGCCGCGATGGCGAGGTCCGGGCGGTCGGCAGGCACGACGTGCCCCGCCACGGACACCCAGCCGGTGCGCCCGGCGGCACCGAAGAGAGCGGGGCCGAGTTCCTCCCGCCCAGAGCCAGTCAGACCGGCCACACCGACGACCTCGCCGGCTCCGACACACAGGCTCACACCGCGCAGGACCGCGCCGGCCAGGTCCTCCACGACGAGCGATGGCTCGTAGTGCGACGGCGTGGGCGGTGACGCCGTTTTCCCGCCGGACGACATCGACCGCTCCCCGGGATCGGCGGGGCCGCGCCCCACGATCAGCTCGACCATGCGGTCGTGGTCGAGTTCCTCGGCGGCGAACGTGCCCACGCGGGCACCGTCGCGCAGGATCGTGACCCGGTCGGCGATGGCCAGAACCTCATCAAGGTGATGCGAGACGTAGATCACACCGACGCCGCGCGCCCGGATCGTCCGCACGACGTCAAACAGGCGCGCAACCTCGGCCTCGGGCAGGGAAGCGGTCGGCTCGTCCAGCACCAGCAGGCGCGCCGCCGACTCCCAGCCGTCGAGCGCCCGGGCGATGGCGATGCCGGTCCGCTCGGATGCCTGCAGCGAGCCGACCAGGGCACGCACATCGAGGTCGTAGCCCAGGTCGGCGAGGGCGGCGTGCGCCTGGCGCCGCTCGTGCCGCCAGGAGATCCGCCGGGGGAAGCGGAGGTCGTAGCCGCGTCCGAGGGCGAGGTTCTCGACCACGTCCAGGCTGTCGACGAGGCCGAGGTCCTGGTGGACGAAGCGCAGTCCCCGCAGCCGCGCTTCATCGGGACGGCGCGGGTCGAACTCCCGACCCTCCATGGCGATGAACCCACCGTCGGGGTCGTGGACGCCGGCGAGGATCTTCACAAGCGTCGACTTTCCCGATCCGTTCTGCCCCACCAGGGCGTGGATCTCGCCGGCCCGCAGGTCGAAGTCCACGTCGATGAGAGCCTCGGTCGGGCCGAAGGCCTTGGATACCCCCGCAACCTCGAGCAGGCGCTCGGTTCCTGCGAGCGCCGTGCCCGTAGCGCCCCCGAACGCCTCGGTCACGGCGCCAGCCCTCCGGGTGAGTCGCCCCGGCGGCGATATACGGCGATCCCGACGGCCAGTGCCAGCGTGACACCGTTGAACAGGTCGTCCACCCACACCTCGGTTCCCGAGAGTTGCAGACCCTTCACACCCGTCGCTAGGAGGTAGACGGCGATGAGCGTGCCCCAGGCGTTGATCCTCCCCCGCTTGATCTGCGTCGAGCCCAGGAATACCGCGGTGTAGGCGGGAATGAGTTTCGGCGGTCCGGCGGAGAGAGATGCCGACCCCAGTTTGGCTGCCAGGACCACACCGGCGAAGGCGGCGACCGCTGCGGAGACGACCAGCGACACGGTGACGAAGCGATCCGTCCTGACCCCGGCGAGGCGCGCCGCAGCCGGGTTTCCTCCGGTGGCGTAGGCGTAGCGGCCACTGCGCGTGTACTCCAGGACGAACCAGATGACCAGCGTCAGGCCGAGCAGGTAGAAGAACGGCTGCGGCAGGCCGAGCACCACGTTGCGGCCGAAGCTCTTGAACTCGCGGGAGAACTCCCCGGCGATCTGCCGGTTGTTGGACACGAAGAGGATGAACGCTTGCAGGATCGAACTCATGGCCAGCGTGGCGATGAACGAGTTGACCCCCACCCTCACCACCATGAGGGCGTTGGCGAGCCCGACCGCCACACCGATGGCGACCATCATGAGGGTTACCACGGCCATGTTGATGTCCGTGTTCACGTTCATCCAGGTGGTGGCCACGAGCGTGAACCCGAGCATGTGCCCGATGGAGAGATCGAACACGCCGCAGGCCAGCGGCACGACCAGGCCCACCGCCACCATGCCCGTGACAGCCTGATCCGAGGCGAGCACCCGGAGCGTGGTGGTGGTGAGGAACGTCTCCGGCACCCAGAGGGCGAAGATCAGGATGATGAGACCCCAGATATAGATCCCGCTGAAGCGGTCCACGGCGAAGCGGAACCGGCGGTTGGCCCGGGGTGTGGTCTCTGCGCTCACTGCCACCGTTGGCGCAGTGTAGGGAGTCCCGCGGAGCGGTGGGAGACGTACGATCACCGACTCACCTGGCAGTTCGACCGGCCCTGGCCCTGCCGGTTCGACGCCACGGTCCCCGCGATGTTCGACGATCCACGAGCGGCGGGAGTGCCGCCGTTCCTGGCGCCGCAGTCACGCGGACCATGTACCATCCCGTGAGTTCTCCCGAGGGGAAGGTGAAGAAATGAAGAAGATCCGTTTGCTCCTACCCGCTCTGATCGCCGCGCTGGCGATTCTGGCCGGTGCCTGCAGCAGCGAGGACTCCGGCGCGCGCGACTTGGCGCAACAGGCGCTCGACGAGGCTCGTACGGCGCGCTCCGAGGCCGCCGCCGCGGCCGCCGACGCCGGGGCCAACGCGTCGGGCGTCGGCGAGGCACTCGCCGCTGCTGAGGCCGGTCGCGCCGAGGCAACCGCAGCGTCGGCGCAAGCCTCCTCCGCCGGAGCCGACGCCGCCGCCGCGCTGGCCGAGGCATCCGCGGCGGGTGCGGCTGCTGACGCCGCTGACGCCGCGGCCGCCCTCGCATTGGCGACAGCCGAGGGCAGCGAGGAGGCCATCCAGGCTGCCGAGGCGGCGCTGGCCCAGGCCCAGGCGGAAGCCGAAGCCGCTCAAGAGCTGGCGGCGGCGGCCCAGAGCGAAGCAGACGACGCCCGCTCCGCGGCCGAAGCGGCCCAGAGCGAAGCAGACGACGCCCGCTCCGCGGCCGAAGCGGCCCAGAGCGAAGCAGACGAGGCCCGCTCCGCGGCCGCGGAGGCGCAGGCGCAAGCAGACGCCGCGCAGGCCCAGGCTGGCGCGGCGCAGGCCCAGGCTGACGCCGCCGAGGCCACCGTCAGCGTCTCCGACCTGCTGGACTCGCCGACCAGCGTCGGACCGCGGACACCCCTCTCAGCCACGCCGGAGCCCGGCAAGACGCTCATCTGGATCGAGTGCCCGACACCCGGGTGCGTGCTCGTGGGCGACGGCATCACCGACGCCGCCGCCCAACTCGGCTGGACCGTCCAGCGCATCGGCCACGATCTGACGCCGGAGGGAACCGCCGGCGCCATGGCCCAGGCAGTGGCACAGAACCCCGACGCCGTGCTGATCTCCGGCTCGGTCAGCGCCTTCTACGAGGACTCACTGGCCGCGCTCCACGAGGCCGGCGTTCCGGTCATCGACTCCTCCTCGGTGAACGAGGTGGGTGGTGCCGCCAACGGCATCTACGGCATGGTGCAGGGCATCCCGCAGACCACGGCATACGGCCAGGTGCTGGGAAGCTGGCTCGTCGCCGACTCCGGCGGTGAAGCCAAAGTGCTTGTCTTCAACGTGCCCGACGTTCCCGTGCTGACCGGCTTCAATGCCGGCATCGCCGCCGTCATGGCCGAGACGTGCACCAACTGTGAGGTGGAGATCGTGGACGTGTCGTTCGCCGATCTGCTCGGCGGCGCCGTGCCGGGTCTGGTCGTGTCGGCCCTGCAGGCCAACCCCGACGCCGACTACGTGGCCTGCGGCTTCGGCGACCTCTGCATCGGCGTGACGGGGGCGATCGCCGAGGCCGGCCTTGCCGACCGGGTGAAGCTCACCGGCGCGCTCCCCAACGCCGGCGACTTCGCCGCCATCGCCGCAGGCGACGAGGCAGCCTTCGTGGCCGCTCCGGAGTACATGATCGGCTGGCGCAAGGTGGACATCCTGGCCGCCTTCTTCGTGGGCGACGACCTCAGCGAGGCACAGACCGCCCTGCTGCCCATGCAGGTGATCACGCCCGAGACCACCGGCATCGTGCGCGACGGCGCCGGCAACTACATCGGCGTCGCCGACTACGAGGCGCAGTTCCTGGCCCGCTGGGGCCTCGGCTGAGCCGCAGCGCCCTGTCGGCCCCGGCCCCGAGCGGGGCCGGGGCCGACAGGGCCGTCGGTCAACGACGGGCGGCCCTAGTGGTCGTGGATGAGCATCCCGCAGATGTTCTTGCCCGCTACCATGTCGTCGTAGCCCTCGTTGATCTCGTCGATCGTGTAGCGGGCGGTGATCATCTCCTCGATCAGGAACTGGCCCTGGCGGTAGAGGTCGATGATCCGCGGCATGTCATCGTGGAAGTTGGCTGAGCCGTACAGGCAGCCCTGGATCGCCTTGTTCGAGAAGACCATGTCGGTCACCGGTATCCGCACCTCGTCGAGGGTGATGTTGGCGGGGGCCACCAGCACGCAGCGCCCACCCTTGGCGATGGCGGCGTAGGCATTCGAGATCGTCTCGGTCGTCTGGAGGCCCACACAGGAGACGGCAACGTCGGCCCCCTGCCCGTTGGTGACCTCGCCGATGGCCTCGGCGACCTCCTCCCTGGTGAGTCGGGCGATGTTGAGCGTGTGCGTGGCGCCGAACTCGACCGCCCTCTCCAGCTTCGAGTCCAGCACGTCGACGGCGTAGATGTACGAGGCGCCTGCGATGCGCGCCCCCTGGATCGCCGCGGCGCCCACGCCGCCGATCCCGAAGACCGCCACGGTGTCCCCGGGCTGTGCACGCCCCCGGTTCACGACCGCGCCCCAGCCGGTGGCGGCCCGGCAGGCGATGGTGCCGGCAACCTCGTAGGGAACGTCGTCGGGGATCGGCACGACCGAGTCCTCCGGAACGACGGTGTGACGCGAGAAGCCGCCGAGGATGGTGAGCTGGTAGACGTCAGTGCCGTCCGGCTTGTGGAATCGATGGGTGCCGTCCATCTGCACGCCCTCGAGCACGCCGGCTCCCTGGTTGCAGAGATACTCCCAGCCCCGGGCGCAGTAACGGCAGTGCCCGCAGGCCGGGATCCATATGAGCGCCACGCGCTCACCGACCGACACCTTGGTGACGCCGGGACCAACTTCGAGCACGTCTCCGGACGCCTCGTGGCCACACACCACCGGGAGGGCCACAGGCACATCGCCCTGAAGGACGGTGTAGTCGGAGTGGCACAACCCGCAGGCGCGCACGGCGACAAGCACCTCGTTCGCCCGCGGCGGGTCCAACTCCAGATCCTGTACGACCATCGGGGCCTTGAACTCCTCAAGGACCGCGGCACGCGTCTGCATGGTTCCTCCTAGGAATCGTCGCCGGCGAGGATCAGGTCCGAGGCCCGCTCGCCGATCGCAATCACTGTGGCGTTGGTGTTGGCGCTCACGATACGCGGCATCACCGAGGCATCGACCACGCGCAGACCGCTCAATCCCCGAACCCGCAGCGACGGGTCCACCACCGCCTCGCTGTCGCTGCCCATGCGGCACGTGCCACTGGGATGGTAGGCAAGGCCGGCAGTGGCCCGTGCGTACGCCGCCCACTCCTCGGCGCTGCCCAGGGGTGCCGGAGGCAACTGCCGATCGGTGAGGTAGGGCGCGAAGGCCTCGGTCTGAAAGACGCGCTGAGCGATCTCACACCCCTTCGCCAGGCGCTGCAGGTCGTCGTCATCGCCCAAGAGTTCGTGGGAGATGCGTGGCGGATCGGCGGGGTCGGTCGACCGCAGCGTGACCGTGCCGCGCGCGTTCGGCCGGCACAGGTTGGCGGCGATCATGCAGGCGGGGCGCTCGTGCAGGGCCAAACCTTCGGGCCCGAAGTCGAAACCGATCGGCGTGAAGTGGAATTGGACGTCCGGCCGATCCAGCGACGGGTCGCTGCGGAAGAAGGCGTACCCCTGCGCCACCGGTGAGGTCATGGCGCCCGTTCCCGCACGGCGCCACTCCTCCGCGCAACTGTCGGGATCGGCGAGCAACATGGTGTTCAGTGTCGGCACGTTGACGAAGAAGCTCACGAACGTGATCGGATGCTCCTGGAGGTTCCGCCCCACGCCCTCGGCGTCGACGGCGACATCGATCCCCAACCCGGCCAGCTCCGAGCGAGGCCCGATACCCGACAGCATGAGCAGCTTCGGCGACATGATCGCCCCGGCCGCCAGCAGCACCTCCCGTGACGCCCGCAGTTCTCCTCCGGCGGTCACCACGCCGACACATCGCTCCCCTTCCAGCAGCAGCCGGTTGACCTCGACACCGGTGCGAACCTGGAGGTTGGGGCGATCCAGCACCGGAGCCAGATACGCCCGGGCGGTAGTTTCCCGCCGCCCTTCCCGCTGGTTGGTCTGCACGGGAGCGAAGCCCTCCGGGTCGGCACCGTTGGGATCGGGGTTCGACCGGAATCCCGCCTCGACACCTGCAGCCACGAAAACGTCGACGAGTTCGTGAGGGGTCCGCAGCCGGGAGACATTGACAGGTCCGTCGCCGCCCCGGAACTCGTCTGCCCCTCCCTCGAAGGACTCGCTGCGGCGGAAGTACGGGAGCAGCGATTCGTAGTCCCACCCGGTCGCCCCGGACTCGGCCCACGAGTCGTAGTCCGCGCGCTGGCCGCGGATCCAGACGAGACCATTGATGGACGTGCCGCCGCCCAGAACCCTGCCGACCGACCACATGTCGACCCGCCCGTCGCGCGTCGGATCCGGCTCGGCCATGAAGCACCAATCGGTCGTCGGGTTGCCGACGACGTTGCGCTGGCCGAAGGGCATCTCCACGTCGTCGACGAGGTCGCTGCCACCTGCCTCGAGCAGGAGTACGCGATTGGACGGATCGGTTGACAGGCGGTTGGCCAGCACGCACCCGGCAGCTCCGGCACCGACGATCAGATAGTCACAATCCATCCGTTCCGGTCTCCTTCTCCTCGGTCCGGGCGAGGATCGCCAACTCGCGCTCGCGGGCCTTGCGGGCACGCATCCGCAGCGCCCATCCCGACAGGGCGATGGCCCCCAACAGCGCCGCGCCCTCCACCACCTTCTCGATCCACTTCCCCACACCCACTTGCTGCAGCCCCGAGATGGCGACCTCGATGGTGTAGACCGCAAGCACGGCCCCCCAGACGTTGTAGCGGCCGGGACGGATCGTGGTCGCTCCGAGGAAGACCGCGGCGAACGCCGGGATGAGCAGGGTGAGGCCCGTGCTCGGAGTCCCGGTGCCGATACGCCCCCCCAGCATGGCCCCGCCCGCCGCGGCGAGCAGTCCGGCCACGACGAACGTCCCTATCACCATGCGATCGGACCGGATACCGCTGAGCTCGGCGGCGCGCCGGTTCCCGCCGACGGCATACATGCGCCGCCCGGTCGGCATGCCGGCGAGCACGAACCACACGACGAGGGAGATGACGAGGGCGTAGACGACCGTCAACGGCAGCCCACCGGAGACGCCTTCGAAGATCCGCTTGCGGAACACCGTGGTCAGGGGCTCGGGCGCGCCGAGGATGGTCCGCGATGAGTAGCGAAGAGAGATCCCCTCCAGGATCGTGCCGGTCGCCAGAGTGGCGACAATGCTCGGCACCCTCAGCTTCACGACGGCCACGCCGTTCACGAGGCCGATGAACATGCCCACGCCGAGAGTGCAGACGAGCGCCACCCAGGCCGGGAGCGCCTGATTCACGGCGAAGCCCACGACGATGAGTTGCGCGAAGGAGAGGTTCGACGCAACCGACAGGTCGAATTCGCCGACGATGAGGGGCATCATCGCTGCAAATGCCAGAAGCACCAGAGCGGTCTCTCGGTCGAGGATGGCCCGGAAGTTGTTGATGGTGGCAAAACTCTCCGGGCGCAGGGCCGAGAAGAGAATCAACTCGGCAATGAGCAGCAGGGGTATCCCGTACCGGCCCACGTAGCCCGACAGCAGCGACGCCATGTCGGCACTGCGGCTCTCGGCCGGCGGCTGTGGGCGGTCCACGCCGGAGTCGCTCACAACCCGATCCTTGCCGGCCGACCGGCTCTCACAGCGTGCTGACGTCTCATGCGGCCCGGTAGACCGCGCTGCTGATGGCGTCCTCGGTGAGGTCCCGCCGAGCGATCGACTCGATGAGACGGCCGCGGTGAAGGACCGCCACGCGGTCGGCAACCTGCGCAATCTCCTCGAAGTCCGAACTGATCAGGAGCACACTCGTACCCTCACGCAGTACGGCACGGATCTTGGTGTAGATCTCGGCTCGGGCACCGACGTCCACTGCTCCCGTCGGCTCGACGAGGATCAGCAGGCGGGGTTGCTTGCGGAGCCACTTGGCGATGACGACCTTCTGGGCGTTGCCTCCCGACAACGTCGACAGCTCGGCCTCGGGCTCGGGCGGACGGACGTCGAACCGTTCGAGCAGTGACCGCGCCTGTCCCCGCTCCGATCGTCCCCGAATCCGCCGCAGGGACGGCTTGTCCGGATTCATGAAGATGTTCTCGCGCAGTGTCAACTCGGTGGCTGCACCCTCCTCGACGCGGTCGGCGGGCACGTAGGCGATACCGGCAGCCATCGCATCGACGGGATCGCCCGGCTCGAACCCACGACCGACTACCTCGACCGATCCGCCCGTTGGTGGCTCGAGGCCGAACAGGATCCGTCCGAGAGCGTGGTGACCCGAGTCCGCCAGGCCCGTGACGGCAACCAACTCGCCCTCCCGCACCGACAGCGAGAGCGGCCCGAGACCCGCCCCTTCGAGACCGCGCACCACCAGCACGTCCGTCGACGCGGTGGCCGATGTGTCGACGCTCACGGGCGCGACCTCCCGACCGACGATCAACGTAACGAGGTCGGACTCTGAGAGGCCCTCTATATCTCCCGTGGCCACCGTCCTACCGTCGCGAATGACGCTGACCCGGTCGCAGATCCCCATCACTTCGTCGATGCGGTGCGTGATCAACACGATGGCCACGCCTTCTTCCCGGAGGCGCCGCAGGATCGAGAACAGGTCGCGCACGGCCCCGGCGTGGAGGCTCGCGGTCGGCTCGTCCAGCACGAGCAACCGGGCGTTCGTGGCGACCGCCCGCGCGATCGCCACCTGGGCACGTAGCGCGATCGGTAGATCGGCGACCTCGGTCTCCACGTCGAGCTCGACGCCCATACGGGCCAGCGCGCTCCTGGCCCGAGCGCGGAGTTCGCTGCGATCGATGCGGCCGCCGCGCCGGGGGAACCCGGCAGTGAGTGCCACGTTTTCCGCGATGGTCAGCGCACCGACGAGGCCGTGCTGCTGGTGAATGAAGGCGCAGCCGCGACGAGCGACCGCTTCGGGACCGAAGCCGGGTGGGAGCACCTCGCCGAACAGCTCCACCCGGCCGGCGTCGGGAGTCTCCACGCCGGCGGCGATCTTGACAAGCGTGGACTTTCCCGCGCCGTTCTCGCCGAGGAGCCCGTGGATCTCGCCGGCACAGACCTCGAAGTCAGCCTCGGCAAGCGCGACAGTCCCGCCGTAGACCTTGGTCACACCGTTGAAGCGACCCGCGACGGGTCGGTCCTTCGCCAGGCCCCGCCCTGTCGCGGTCACATCTGCGGCCCGCTGCGGACTAGCCGATGCCCCAGAGGTTCCGGTACTCCGCACGGAAGTCAACGATGTCGGCAAACGCCTGATCCTGGGCCAGATCGCTCGGCGAGTTGGACGCGTCGAACAGGAGGACACCGATCCCGAGATCCAGGGCACCGAGGTACGGCGCACCCGTGAGCCCGCGGATGGCCTGGTCGATTCCGGCCCAAGCCAGCCATTCCAGTGACGAGGCAGCGGTCAGCCAGGCACCGCCATTGATCACGTTGGTGAGGCCCTCGTCGTTGGGATCCTTGTGCAGGACCTTCACGTCGGAGCGGCCCGCGGTGCGCAAGGACTCGATGACCGCCGTATCGCCCAACGAGTAGGGCATGATCAGGTACTCGACGCCGGGATTCTGAGCGAGGATCCCGCTGACGATGCCGTCCACCGCAGTCGGGTCGAACGCATCGGTGATCAGCCAGTCCTGGATGTGCAGCGAGCAGCCTGTGCACTGCGCCATGATCTGCTCGACCTCGTCGGCAGTGGCGGCCAGAGTCGGGAACGTGGCGTCGCGAATCATGCTCACGTTGGCCGTACCGTCCGAGTCTGCAATGACCGCGAACGCCTGCAGAGCACCCAGCAGCGGGCTGCGCAGCGACACGTAGGCGTCATAGGCGGCCAGGGCTTCCGGGTCCGGCTCGGGGAGGTCGGCGAGGGAGATCGTGATGATGCCGGCGTCGGCGGCGAGGTCGAGCCGGTCACCCACGAGCGCGCCGGGCGCAGCCGCTCCCAGGATCACGTCGGGGCCCTTGGCAATGGCGTTATCGAACGCCTCGACGTAGCTCTCCGGGGTTCCCAGCCCGGCGATGGTCTCGTGCTCCCACCCCAACTCGGCGGCGACCGCGTCGACGTAGTCGCTGACAGTCGAGCACGGCGGAACGGGTGCGCACGGGATCGTGATCAGGCTGATCCCGCTGGGTGGTGCCGGCGTGGAGGAGGGGCCACCCCAGGTCGTCAAGCCCGTGACGTCCGACGCCGTGTTACCGGTCTCCTTCAACGACGTCACCATGCCGCTCAGTGCCGCCGCGGTGACGCGCCGAGCCTCGGCCACGATCGGATCCTCCGCGGGCTGGGCTGCTGCCGTCTCGGCGGCTTCGGCCGCCGCGGCGCGTGCCTCATCGGCCTCCTGCTGTGCCGCGGCCGCGTCGTCACGTGCCTCATTGGCGGTGGCCTGAGCCTCGGCAAGTGCGGCTTCTGCCGCAGCCACCGCCTCCTGATTGCCCGAGGCTGTGGCCTGGGCGAGTTCTGCCGCAGCCTGCGCCTCCTGGGCCGCCGCCATTGCCACGTCCGCCGCGGCCGCGGCGTCGCCGGCCTGGGCAAGAGCGGAACCAGCTGTGGCCCCCGCGCCCGAGGCGGCGCTCATCGCGGCGTCGACAGCGGCAGAGGTGTCCTCGTCGGTACCTCCGCAGGCAGCAGCCGCGAGCGCGACCGCCGCGAACAGTCCCACAACCTTCAATGAACGATGCCGACGCATGATCTTCCCCTCGTACGGTCCCGCCGAATAGTCAGGCCGGAGACGCGCGCTCCCGCCACACAGGCGGTGAACCCTAGCACGGGCCCCAGGATCACCGGAGAGGGCTGCTAGCGTCCGCAATCGTGCTTCCCCTGCTGTACGTCGTGCGAATGGACGTCGAACCCGAGTACTTGGACGAGTTCGTGAAGTGGTACGACACGCGCCACGGCCCGGACCTCATCGGCACAGGCTTCCACAGTTGCAACGCCTACCACTCGGTCGTCGGTGGACCGCTAATCTGCAACGTCTACGAGGTGCCAAACCTGGAGATCTTCTCCTCGGACGCGTACGTCGACGTGCGTCGCAGGGACACGCAACTGGTTGACGAAGTGCTGCACAAGATCAGCAATCACTCCAACACGACCTACTCACAGGAATTGACAGTCGGTGTCCCAGAGGCCGCCCTGGACCCGGGCAACCGCCCGTCGCGGCGCGGGGCTGTGACCTCCCCGGTGGTGTCCACGCTGCGCCTCGATATCGCCGGAAGCGCCGAGGACCGGTTCCTGTCCTGGTACCGGGCCGGCGAGACGGCGCGCCAGGCGGACCGCCCGGGGTTCATCGCCGGGCGTGTCGGGCGTCAGAACGGCAAGCACCCGCTCTTTCCCTCCTCGCAACCCGATTGGATCGTCCTCACCGAGTGGTCGACCGTCGACGAGGCCATCGCCGATGGTGAGCCCGATGCGGTTGCCGACAGGTACCGCCAGGCGCTGGGCTCGGACGTCTCGAAGCTCACATACAACGTCGCCGCCCTGAGCGCCACGCTGCTCAACGCCACAAACTGGACCATCTGAGACCCTCGACCCACCGGGAACCGACAATGAGGTTCAGCATCGCCCCCGCCGTCCAGAAGCTCGCAGGCGGCGAGCGCCGTCTCGATATGGACGGGTTCCTCAGCGAGTGCCGCAGCGCCGAGGACTCCGGCTGGTACGGCGCCTACACCGGCGAGAAGCACTCGGGCGACACCACCTACACCACCAGCCCGATGCTTCTCTGTGCAGTCGGGCTGGCAGCGACGCGGCAGATGATGTTCGGCACCTGCGTCACGGTCCTGCCGGTCCATCATCCGGTGACGGTGGCCGAGGACGCCTCCGTACTTGACGCCATCTTCCCAGGACGCTTCCGACTCACGACCGGCGTCGGCTACTTCAGCGGTGACTTCGAGCCGTTCGGTGTGGGACTCGACGAGCGGAAGCAGCGCATGGATGTCGGGATGCAGGTCATTGAGGCGTTCCGGTCGGGCCGCCTCAGCGAGGTCCCCGATCCCTGGCAGGGCACAGTGCCGCGGCGGGATCCGGCCCTCGGAGCCGACAATCTGGAGGTGTTCATCGGGGCCTGGAGCGTTCCCGGCGTGCGCAGGGCGGCGCGCATGGCCGACGGATGGATCACCGACCCCATCCGCAGCGGGCGCTGGATCAGCCATCTCGCCGACATATACCGCGCCGAGTGCGCCGCGGTCGGTAAGGAGCCCCGGATCGTGCTGTTCCGCGAGGCGTGGATGGACGAGACCGACGAAGCCGCCCGCGCCACCTACGGTCCGCACGTGCTCGGCTACTCGCGGGTGTACTTCGAGCGCGGCAACGCCTACGACGAGCGTTTCGATCCGTGGCTTGCCGAGGTGGCGAGCGCCGCCGACCTGCAACTCCACCACGTCCTTCCCGACCGCGTCCTCTGCGGTTCGACCGAGACCTGGCTGGCGCAGCTCGAGGAGTGGCGCCGCACGTTGAACCCCGAGGAGATGCTCCTACGGCTGCGCCACTTCCAGGGACCCTCGCTCGGCGCCACCCTGGATGTCATCAGGTCGATCGGCCAGTCCGTGATCCCGCAGATGCAGGACCAGCCATGACCGTTCGCACCTGGAAGGTGCCGGTCGGCCGGCGCGCCGACGGCGAACCCTGGCGACTCCGGTTCCTCGAGGTGACAGGCTCACGCCCCGGACCCACGACGGCGTTCGTCTCGGGGATCTTCGGCGACAAGCCGCTCGGCGTGCTGGCTCTGTGGGGCCTGCTGCGGCGGCTCGAGGCAGCGGACGACCTGGGCGGCACGGTCGTGCTCTGTCCCGCCGCCAACCCGCCTGCCCTGGAGGTGGGCACCCGCATCAGTCCCGACCATCTCTACCTGAATAGGGTGTTCCCGGGCGCGCCGGCGGGGTTCTTGACCAACCAGGTGGCGGCGGCTCTCATCGGCACCCTGACCGAGCACACCGACTGCGTCGTGGACCTGCACTCAGGCACGCCGACGATGGCTCTCTGGTACTCCTACGACTACGGGGACCCCGAGTTCACGGCATCCTTCGGCTACACCCCCGTGGTCTGCAACTTCGCCCAACCCGGGCAACTCTGCAAGGCGATCGCGGACGCCGGGGGCACCGCCGCTCTCGTGGAGTTCGGAGGGGGTGCCCTGGGCGACCCGAGCGTTGGTGTGGAAGGCTGCCTGAACGTGCTGCGCTACCGAGGTCAATTGGGTGGAAGATCGACCGGGCCGCGCACCGTCCCGCTCATCGACGGGGACGTGAGCCTCTACATGCCGTCGCAGGTCGGGGTGCTGACATCCCGCTACCCGACCGCCGAGGTGGGACGCCCGATCGAGGCGGGATGGGTGGCACAACTCGACTGTCCCGCCACCGGCGATCGGCTCGAGGATTTCGCCATCGACCGCACCGGAGGCCTGCTCATGCTGGCCAACACGTCGCCGATGATGATCGGCCCCGGCGACTTCGGCTCGGTGGTGGCCTTCCCGTCCGGTGAGATCGCCGTGCCGAACACCTGAGAGCCGTGAGGGTGACGACGTGACCGACGATCGCCGCACCGCTTCGGGGATCCCCATCAAGGGCCACTACGGCCCCGACGACGTGCCTCCCTCGGCACGGGAGGCCCTTGCGGCCGGACCGGGTCGGGCCCCCTTCCTACGCGGCGCCTACGAGGGGATGTACCGCACGAAGCCGTGGCGCATCTTCCAGCTCAGCGGCTTCGGCAATCCCGCCGACGAGCGCGAGCGCCTGCTCTTCCTGCTGCGGCAGGGTGAGGGCGGCATCATCATGGAGCACGACCGGAACACCGCGGACCACCTGTACAACGTCGACCACCCCGAGGTGGTGGCGCGCCGCGAGGACGTCGGGCTGACGGGGGCGGTCATCATCGGTGTGCGCGACTACGAGACCATTCTCGAGGGCATCCCGATCCAGGACATCTACACGCACCCGGGCGGAGCCGTTGTGCAGCACGCCCCGTTTGCGCTGGCCTGCTTCTGGACCGTGGCCAAACGCCGCGGGATCGACCTCCGACGCCTGGCCGGCACGGGCCAGAGCGACTTCTTCCTCACCTACGTGGGCTGCATCACCAAGCAGCAGATCCCCCCGCATGCCGGCCTCCGCCTGAACGGTGACATCACGGAGTTCTGCCTGGATCACCTGCCGCGCTGGGTGCCCGTGTCGATCGCCGGGTACAACGGGGCCGACAGTGGTCTGTCGGCGCCGGACGAACTGGCGACGGTGTTCGCAACCGCGGTCGAGTACCTCGACGCCCTGGCCGAGCGCGGGCGCTACGAGCCGCAGGAACTGTGTCACAAGGTCGGCGGGGTCAACTTCCGCGTCGGCATGGACTTCTTCGAAGACATCGCCAAGCTGCGTGCGGCACGCAAGATGTGGGCCGAGCTGCTCGAGCAGCGTTACGGCATCCGCGACGAGAAAGCCCGGCAACTCCGGATCCACGTCGTCACCGCGGGGTCGGCGCTCACCTACCAGCAGCCCTTCAACAACATCGCCCGCGGGACGATCATGGCATTGGCCTCGGTCCTGGGCGGAGTGCAATCCCTCGGAGTCGCCTGCTACGACGAAGCCCTCTCGATCCCCTCCGAGCACGCCCACCAGATGTCGGTGCGGATCCAGCAGATCCTTCAACACGAGACGGGCATCGACGCCGTGGCGGACCCGCTCGGCGGCTCGTACTACCTGGAGGCGCTCACCTCGGAACTGGAGGCCCGTGCCTGGGAGTCCTTCGACGAGATCGAGCAGCAGGGAGGGTTCATCGAGGCGCTGGACTCCGGCTGGTTGCACCGGCGTGCCGCGCGGCGGCAGTCCGAGCAGTGGGACGAGGTCGAGAACAACAGCCGGTTGATCGTCGGCGTCAACTGCCACGAGAGCGACGAGACGCCGTTCGAGATCGACGGATTCCAGGGAACCACCGATGCCTGGGATCAGGCGATGGCGCGCCTCGCCGACGTGCGATCCTCACGCGACGGTGCCGCCGCCCGGCGCGCCCTGCACGAACTCGAGAGGGTCTGCCGGTCGAACGAGAACATCATGGTCCCGATGATGCAGGCCGTCGACGCCGACGTCACGCTGGGCGAGATCGGCGACGTGTTCCGCGACGTCTGGGGCGACTGGGAACCGCCGATCCGGCCGTGAGCAGAGTCATTATCGCCAAGACCGGTCTCGATGGGCACTGGCGAGGAACCCTGCTGGTTTCCCGAGCCTTGCGCGACGCGGGATTCGAGGTGATCATGCTCGGTATGGCCCGCGGCGCGGACATCGTGTCCGCAGCGGTCGACGAGGATGCCGACCTGGTCGGCCTCAACGTGGGCGGGCGGGTCGAAGTCGTCGAGCGCATCCTGGACGATCTGGCCGTCGCCGCACCCGGCGTTGCGGTCTTCGCGGGCGGCGTCGTGCCGCCGTGGGTACGGCGGCGTCTGGAGGCGCGGGGAGTCGAGGTCTACCCGCCGGGTTCGAAGCTCGAGGCCATCGTGGCGGCGGCGCGGCGGTTGACGCGTGGCTCGTCCCCGCCCGGCGCCCAGCCCGACGACCCGCCGCAGGATCGAGACGAGTGAAGGGTGGAGCAATGACCGACCTCGCCGCTGCTCGCAGGGCAATGCTGGGACGAGCGACGATCGGTGATCAGTTGCGGCGTCACGCGCAGCACACTCCCGAGAAGGAAGCCATCGTCTACTACGGACCCGACGGCTCACGGTCGGTCATCAGCTACGAGCAACTCAACGCGCAGGTGAACCGCGTGGCCAACGCACTGGCGGGCCTGGGTGTCGGTAGGGGTGACGTCGTGGCGGTGATGTCCCGCAACAGCGTCGACTACATGACCATCTGGTTCGCCGCCCTGAAGCTGGGCGCGGCGCTGACCGGCCTCAACTTCACGTTTACCGAGACCGAGATCAGCTACCAGGTGAATCACGCCCGGCCCCGCATCCTGATGGCCGAGGACGTCTTCTGCGGCAGGATCGAGGCAGCCAGGGAGGCGGGCTCGCTGGCCGGCGTGGAGCACTTCGTGTACAGCAGCGCCGGCGAGACGGAGCCACCGGGGGGTTGGCTGGCCTTCTCGGGACTGGTGGCGAGTGGTGACGCTGCCGAACCCGCCATCGATGTGCACGAGGACGACGTGGCGATGCTCGTCTACACCAGCGGCACGACGGCGTTCCCGAAGGGCGTCCTGATCTCCCATCGCAACTATCTCATCTCGACGACGCCGGCCTGGACGCTGGGACTGGATCTGGGTCCGCGGGTCGTGTGGCTGTTCGTGATGCCCTTCTTCACGATCGCCGGGCTGGGCAGCATGACGAACATCATCAACTGCGGCGCCACGATCGTTCTGGCCCACACCATCGACCCGGCCGCAGCGATACGGATCATCGCCGCGGAGAAAATCACCTACATGGCGCAGACGCCCACGTTCTTCCTCGCCATGACGACCGAGCCCGAGTTTCGCGGCGCCGACCTCACGGCGCTGCAACGCTGCATCACCTACGGCGGCACTGTGCCGTCACACATGATCACCGCCTGGCAGGAGGCATCGCCCGGGATCACCTGGGGGACCTACTGGGGTCAGTCGGAGTTGAGCCAGCTGGGAACCGTCGGGTGGTTCTCGTCTCTGGCGGACATCCCCGGCGGCGACGCCTCGTGGATCGGCAAACCGGTGCCGCAGTTGGAGATCCGCGTCGTCGACGACGACGGCGCGGACACCGAGGTGGGCGAGCTGATCTGCCGCTCGCCTTCGGTGATGCTCGGCTATCTCAACGACGAGGAACGTACCGCAGAGGTGTTCCGGGACGGCTGGTTGCACACCGAGGACATCGTCCGCATCGACAGTGACGGGAACCTCTTCTTCGTGGATCGCAAGAAGGACATGATCAAGACGGGTGGGATGAACGTGTCCTCGGTGGAGGTGGAACGCACGCTCTACGGCCACGATGCACTCATGGAGGTGGCCGTGGTGGGTCTGCCCGACGACTACTGGTCCGAGGCCGTCAGCGCGTTCGTCGTTCCCAAGGCGGGACGGACGGTCCAACCCGATCAGATCATCGAGCACTGCCGGGCCTCACTGGCGAGCTACAAGGTTCCCAAGGTGGTGCGCGTGGTGGATGCGCTGCCCAAGGACACCCAAGGGAAGATCCTGAAACGCCGCCTGCGAGACGAGTACTCGTGATCGACTCCGTGGCAGGGATCGTCTAGGGGCCGCCGAGCCGCTAGACCGTGAAGAGGCGGCCGGGGCGGTCTATGGCGTCGGGGTTCTCGCCGGACTCCCGCACCCGCGCCACCTTGTTGAGAGCGCTCACGAAGGCGCGCACCGAGGCCTCCACCACATCGCTGGACAGCCCCCTGCCCGCCACCTTGACGCCGTCGGTGGACTCGAAGCGCAGCGCCACATCGGCGAGGGCGTCCACACCGCCGGTCACCGACGTGACGCTGTAGTCGGTCAGGCGTCCCTCGACGCCCGTGGCCGCCTTGACCGCCTTGCAGGCGGCGTCGACCATGCCATTGCCCTCCTCACGGGCGGTGCGCGACTCACCATGCACCGACACGATGACGGTGGCGCTGGGCGTACCGGTGCCGACGCTGCCGCCGTGGCACTCCAGGACCTGCAGCTCGAAGGCGTGCTCCACCGCGCTGCCCACCTCGTCGGCCACGATCGCCTCGAGGTCGGCGTCGGTCAGCTCGATCTTGCGGTCCGCCAGCTCCTTGAAGCGCGTGAACGCCGCGTTGAGAGCGTCGCCCTTGATGTCGAGGCCGAGGCTCTGGAGACGGTCGGAGAAGGCGTGGCGGCCGGAGTGCTTGCCCAGCACGATCTGGCTGCCCTCCTGGCCCACCGCCTGCGGGTCCATGATCTCGTAGGTGGTGCGCTCGCTGAGCACTCCGTGCTGGTGGATGCCCGCCTCATGGGCGAAGGCGTTGCGACCCACGACGGCCTTGTTGTACTGCACGGGGTAACCGGTGAGCCGGCTCACGAGGCGACTCGTCTTGTGGAGTTCCTCGGTGCGGATCCCCACCTCCAAGCCACCGAAGAAGTCGTCGCGGGTCTTCACCGCCATGACGATCTCCTCGAGCGCGGCGTTGCCGGCCCGCTCGCCGATCCCGTTGATGGCGCACTCCACCTGCCGGGCACCGGCCAGCACCCCCGACAGCGAGTTGGCCACCGCCAGGCCCAGATCGTTGTGGCAGTGCGTGGACAGCACGTAGTCACCGCTCACCCGCTCCCGGATGCGCCGCAGCTTGGTGGCGTACTCCTCCGGCACGCCGTAGCCGACGGTGTCGGGGATGTTCAGCGTCCCGGCCCCGTTGTCGGCGGCCACTTGCAGCACCTCGCACATGAAGTCGAAGTCGCTGCGCGAGGCATCCTCGGGGGAGAACTCCACGTCGTCGGTGTAGCTCCTGGCCCGCGCCACCGCCGAGGCCGCCTCGGCCTTCACCTGCTCGGGGGTCATGCGGAGCTTGTGGCGCATGTGGGTCTCGCTGGTGGCGATGAACACGTGGATGCGCCGACGCTCAGCCGCCTCGATGGCCTCCCAGCAGCGGTCGATGTCCTTGTGGGCGGTCCGGGAGAGGCCGCAGATGACCGGTCCCTGCACCGCCTTGGCGATCACCTGCACCGCCTCGAAGTCGCCCTGGCTGGCGATCGGGAAGCCGGCCTCGATGATGTCCACGCCGAGCCGGGCGAGTTGCTCGGCGATCTCGAGCTTCTCGCTCTGATCCAGGGAGATGCCGGGCGACTGCTCGCCGTCACGCAGCGTGGTGTCGAAGATGACGACCCGGTCCGGATTCTGTACCGACATGGCCTTCTCCTGTCTCTGTCGAGGTAAAGAAAAACCTCCTGCCCCGGGGCAGGAGGTTGGTCGACGAGCGCCGGTATGCGGGCGCTCGTCCTAGAGGAGGAGCAGCAGGTGGTCGTGACTGCGCATCAGCCTACAGCATGGCAGCGCCTTCGTGATTCGTCAACGTGCGCTCTCACCTTGGCGCTGCCGGGAAGGAACGTAGCGCTGCTCGCTATACTTCCCGGCGATGTTCCGATTCCTCAAGCGGCTGCTCAAGTGGGCGTTGATCGTCGCTGCCGTGGCGGGCGTCATCCGCTGGCTCAAGAGCAAGCGCCAGGTCGACGACGCCGAACAGGATCCCGGTTCGATCGAACCGTGGCCTCCGCTGGACACCTCCGACGTCCCCGCCGGCGACGGCGCCGAGGAGACTTCCAGCACCTGAGCCGGCTTCCGCGCCTCGGGGTGATCTCGCCTCGCATTTTCTTCGAAGGTCAGCAGCACCGACCAGCGCGTCATTCCCAGCCGCCGTGGGCAGGCGGTCCGCTTGCGAGCGCCTGCTATCCGGAAGCGTCGAGCGTGCCGAGACGCACCACGTCCACCGTCAGGACGCCGGGTGCGTCACGTAGCCGTTGCGCCACATCGGTCTCGACGTGGTGGTCCGTCGACAGCACGATCAGCGAGATGCCGCTCGTGGTGCCCGAGCGGTCGAGCACCATGTCGTGGACGTTCACACCGGCCTCCCCGAGGATCGTGCCGACGGCACCGACGACGCCTGGACGATCCTCGTTGGTGATCATGACCATGTGCCGCGATGGGCGCACGTTGATCGACTGCCCGTTCACTCTGACGACGTAAGGGTCGCCGCGCACACCGACGAGTGTGCCGACGAGTTCCGTCGACCCGCCGCGCACCACCACCTCGTTCAGGTAGTCCCGCGGCGCGATGTGGCAGTGAGTGGCCGTCCGCAGGCCCACCTCGGCGGCCAGGAGCGGTGCGTTCACGTAAGTGACGTTCGCCTGGCGTGCCGTCGCCAGCAACCCCTTCAGCACGGCGAGGCGGGCGATAGCCGGGTCGTGATCGCCGATGCGGCCCCACAACTCCAGTTCCAGCAGGTCGGGCAACCCGCCGTTGATCTCCGCCAGCATGCCGCCCATGTGCTCGCACAGCGGGAGGAAGGGTCGCAGGATGTCGGCGGCGTGCCGCGCCTCGATGTTGACCGCGAACGGCACGAACTCTCCCGCCAGTGCGCCGTTGACCTGTTCGGCGATGTTCACGCCGGCCCGGTGCTGCGCCTCTGCGGTGCTCGCCCCGAGATGCGGCGTGACCACCACGCCCGGGACGCCGAACAGCGGGGAGGACTCGATCGGCTCGCCGTCGAAGACGTCCAGCGCGGCACCCGCCACCCGGCCGGTGCGCAGCGCCTCCGCCAGCGCCACCTCGTCCACGAGCCCGCCGCGCGCCACATTCACGATACGGATGCCCGGCTTGGCCGAGGCCAGCAGTCCCGCGCCGATCAGCCCGATCGTCTCCGGCGTACGGGCGACGTGCAGAGTGACGAAATCGCTGCAAGCCATCAACTCGGGGAGGCTGATCAGTTCGATCCGCAACTCGCGAGCCTGCTCGGCCGAGACGTAGGGATCGTACGCCACCGTGAGCATGGCGAACCCGGCGACACGCTCGGCCACGAGGCGCCCGACCCGCCCCAGGCCGACGATGCCCAGGGTCTTGCCCGAGAGTTCGATGCCCTCCCACTTGGCCCTCTCCCAGCGGCCTGCCACGAGCGCCGCGTGGGCCTGGGGGATATTGCGCGCCTGGGCCAGGATGAGGGCAACGGTGTGCTCCGCCGCCGACAGCACGTTGGACAGGGGGGCGTTGACCACCGTCACGCCGAGGCGCGTGGCCGCCGCCAGGTCGACGTTGTCGAGACCGACACCGGCCCGGCCGACCACCATGAGATCCTTCCCGGCCGCCAGGACGTCTTCGGTGACCTGTGTCGCCGAGCGGATGACGAGCGCCTGCGCGCCTCTCAGGGCCTCGATGAGTTCGGTGGGCGACATGCCGAGGCACACGTCCACGTCGTGGCCGGCCTCCCGGAGGAGGTCGAGTCCGGCCGATGCGATCCGCTCGGCGACCAGAACTCGTGCCATCGGCATGACCTCCCTGTGCTTGCTCGCCACGGACCCGCGGCGGAACGAACTGTAGGACAGCCGCGTGGCTCTCGGCGACGCCTCCGGCAGGTCGGACCGTCAGGGAAGCTCGACGACCAGCGACGGATCGGGCAGCGTCACACTCAGCGCCGGGTCGTTCACCGCAAGGGTCTCGAAACGGATCGCCACGCGGTACTCGATCTCGGGGAACTCGATGTCGGCCCCCTCGGGGGTTTCCCCCATCTCTCCGAACCCCGAGAACACTGCCGCCAGGATCTCCCCCAGGTCCAGATCGAATCCCACTCCCCTTACGAGGCCGTCGCCGCCGACGTGGAGTGTGAACTCCGTGGCCAGCGGTACGGGCAGGGTTCCGAGCAAGTCGTCCGGTGGAGGCCCACCGGCACCTGGCCCACCCAGGAAGCCCTCGAGGAAGGGGGGCAGGTCCCGCGTCAGCTCCGCCAGGTCGATCACGAAGGTGTAGACCTGCGTGGCCACACCGGCGACCTCGCCCTGCCCATCGGCACGAGCCTCGAGGATGCTGCCGCTGTCCGACGCCGCCTTCAGGAGTGCCAGGAATTCCCCCTGGGACGGCTGCGCTCCGAGTCCAACCCCCACGAGGAATCCGCCGCCTGCGCCGGCCAGGTCCGCCCTACCCCACAGGTCCGCGAGGTCGGCACCTCGCTCAGCCGCCAGACTCTCCAGTTCGGGGGGCTGCTCCCCCGGACCGAGCGCCGCCAGTGGCGCCAGCTTGACGTACAACTGCTGCGCGCTCCCGTCCACCACGAATTCGAAGGGCAGAGCCCCGGATGGCGCGGGTTGAGGCATCCCGTCCTCGAACCCGCTGAGCGCGGCGAGAGCCGCCGGGTCCATCCGGACGTGCGTCAGGTCACCCACCGTCGTGGACAGCGTGAACGGAACGTCACTGACACTCCCCGCCGACTGTCCGCCGAAACTCAGCGTGAGGGTCAGGTAGAGCTGCTCGCGGGATGAGGTCACGCCCGATTGCGCGGTGTCGATCGTCGACACGAGCGCCGCCACTGCGGCCGTGTCGAGTTCGCCCTCGAGGGCCGGCGGTGCGGGCTCGGCGGGCAGGGGCGGTGCGGGCTCGGCGGGCGGCGGCTTGTCGGGCTCGGCGGGCGAGGGCGGTCCGGCAGGAGCCGTTGCCTGCGCTGCCGGCGGCTCAACCGGCGGAGGCTCCGTCGGTGCCTCGATCGGGGGCGGCGCTTCGGCCTCGGTCAGGACCGCCGCTCGCTCACCGCCGGAGTCGCCGCACGCTCCGGCGACGAGCAGGACTGCCGCCGACCAACCAACCAGTGATCTCATTTTCGTCGCCTCATGCAGCACCGCGTTCGGTGCGTTTCGTTGATGCTCCTCGGCTCAGAAGCTACCGCCCCGCCGATCGCCGAGCAGGGATGACCGTCGGACTGACCGGGCAGCGTGACCGGCGGCGACGGATCGTTCTCAGAGGTTGCGCACCGTGACGGGGCTGATGTCTCCGGACGGTTCGAAGCCGAAGATCCGCCCCAGGAAGGAGAGCTCGGCCGCGGCGGCCGCCACGATTGCCTCGGTGCCCCGGAAGCCGTGCTGCTCGCCCTCGAAGAGCAGGTACGCATAGGGCAACCCGTTGGCTTCCAGCGCCGCCACCAGAGCCTCGGCCTGCTCGGGCGGCACCACCGGGTCGCTGTCGCCCTGCAGCACCAGCATGGGACAGGCGATCCGGTCCACCCGGTGGATCGGCGAGCGCTCGACGTAGAGAGCCTGCTCGGCGGGGTACGGACCGACGAGGCGGTCCATGTAGTGCTTCTCGAACTTGTGGGTGTCGCGGGCCAGGGCCTCCAGGTCGGTCACGCCGTAACGGATGAGGCCGGCGGAGAACACCTCGTACTCCGTCAGCGCCTGCAGGACGGCATAACCCCCGGCGCTGGAGCCGATGATGGCCAGCCGGTCGGCGTCGGCGTCGCCGCGCCCGGCCAGATGCTGCGCCGCGGCCACGCAGTCGGCCACGTCGGTGACGCCCCAGCCGCCGTCCAGCGCTCGGCGGTACGCCCGGCCGTAACCGGTACTGCCGCGGTAGTCCACGTCCACGACGGCGATGCCGCGGCTGGTCCAGTAGCGCAGGCCCAGGTGCAGGCTGGTGCGGGCCGCACCGGTGGGACCGCCGTGCGCCATCACCAGCAGCGGCGGCGGCCCGGCGTCGTCACCGGCGGTGCAGTGAGGATTGGCCGGGCGGTAGAGCAACCCATGGGCCACGGCGCCACCGGTCGTGGGGAAGGTCACAGGCTCAGGCTCGGGAGTGAATCCGGGATCGAGCCACAGCGCCGGCGGGGAGTACACGACTCGGCACTCGAGGGTCACGCCCGCAAGGGCGACGTGCAGGATCTCGTTCTCCACCGACGGCGAGGCGGCGACGGCGACCACGCCGGACTCCCAGGCCCGCAGGGCGCTGAAGGAGGTGTGCGACGCGTGGGTCCACGTCGCGGCGTCCGCGGGGCCGGTGACCGGCTCACCGGTGAGTCGCAGCTCCTGGCCACCGAGGCCGGCCACTGCGTACGCCAGCCCGCTGCCACCGCCCGCTGCCCGCCAGGCGGCGTGGCGGCTCATGCCGAAGATCCAGGGGGCGGTCTGGATCTCGCCGTCGTGCAGATCCACCCAGATCCGGGGAGTTGCCTCCGGCTCCAGCGGGTCGCCCTCCAACACCCACAGGGTCGACCAGCCCGAGCCGTCGCTGATCCAGGTCAGCGCGCCGTCGTGACGCCATGTGGGACCGAAGATCCACTCATCGGTTCCGCCGGCGATGCGCCGCGATCCGGTCACCCGTGGACCCTCCAGGCGACCCACGTGCAACTCGCAGCCGTCCCAGGGCATGTTCGGATGGTTCCACTGCAGCCAAGCGAGCCGGTGACCGCACCGCGAGGGGCGAGGGTCGGAGTAGAAGTCCGCGCCGCTTGCGACCACCTCGGTGCGACCGCTGCCGTCGAGAGCCACGCAGACGATCTCGTTGACGTGCTCCGGGCGGGCGGGTCGCTCCCGCACGCACACGAACCACCGCCCGTGGGCACTGACGCGACCGTCGGCATAGAGGCACGAGCGGTCCGGCCCCTCGGGTGTGAGCACCACGGGCTCCGCATCGCCGGGGCCGAGGCGTCGCAACCGGAGATCGGCGTCGTCGGAGTAGACGCAGACACCACCCGCGACCCACCAGGCGGCGCCCCCGTAGGAGTGCACGCGGCTGCGCACGTTGGCGTCCGGAGGGGTCATCTCCCGCACCGATCCGTCGGCGCTGCGGCGCATCAAAACGGTCCGGCCCTTCGCCGCCGGCCGGGTCTCGGACCACCACAGGTCGGCGCCGTCGGCTACGAGGGTGGTGATACGAACGCTGCCCGCGGCCAGCGACTCCGGCGTGATCGGCGATGGCCACGCCCCGTACGGCGCGGTGCTGCCGGACACGGCGCGACTCGGTCTCCGGATCGTCACCGCGTACGCGACCTACCGCCGGCTAGGACAGGAACTCGACGATGCGGCCTACGCCCTCGGCGAGGTCCTCGTCGGCCAGGGCGAAGGACAGCCGCACGCATCCCGGCGCCCCGAAGGCCTCGCCCGCCACCACGGCCACTTGGGCTTCCGACAGCAGCAGGTCGGCCATCTCCAGACTGGATTCCACCTTGCGCCCGGCGATCGGCCGCTCCATGACGCCCTCCAGCGACGGGAACGCGTAGAACGCACCCTGGGGTAGCGGGCAGTTGATTCCCGGGATCTGCGACAGCAACCCGTGCATGGTGCGGCGGCGACGGTCGAAACACAATCGCATCTCCGCCACCGCGCCGAGCGGTCCCGAGACGGCGGCCAGCGCCGCCCGCTGGGACACGTTGGAGACGTTGGAGGTTTGATGGGACTGCAGGGCCGCGGCGGCGGACGCCACCGGCTGGGGCGCGATGATCCAACCGACACGCCAGCCGGTCATGGCATAGGTCTTGGCAACCCCGTTGATCACCACGCAGCGTTCCGCCGCCGCCGGCGCCACGACCGGGAGCGAGACGTGCCGGTGGTCGTCGTAGGTGAGGTGCTCGTAGATCTCATCGGTCAGGATCCAGATGCCGTGCGTGGCGGCCCAGTTCCCGATGGCCTTGATCTCGGCGGGGGGATAGACGCTGCCGGTGGGGTTGGACGGGGACACGAAGATGAGCAGCTTCGTGCGGGGGGTCCGCGCCGCCTCCAACTGCTCGACCGTGACGCGGTAGCCGCTGTCCACATGGGTTTGCACGACGACGGGCCTCGCCCCGACCATCGCCACCGGCTCGGGATACGTGGTCCAGTAGGGGGCGGGCAGGATCACCTCGTCGCCGGGATCGAGCAACGTCAACAGGGCGTTGTAGACGGCGTGCTTGCCGCCCGCGGTGATGATCACCTGCTGCGGCGACACCTCCAGACCCGAGTCGCGCAGCGTCTTGGCGGCGACGGCTTCGCGCAACTCCGGCAGCCCCGGCGCCGGGCTGTAACGATGGTTCCGCTGGTCCCGGCAGGCCTGCACCGCGGCCTCCACGATGTGCGGCGGCGTCGGAAAGTCGGGCTCGCCGGCTCCGAAGCCGATGACCGGCTCCCCCGCGGCGCGCAGTGCCTTCGCCTTGGCATCGGTGCTGACGGTCGCCGACGGCCTGATAGCCGCCACAGCCGCCGAGACCGGTAAAACTGGGGTGTCGGAATCGGGCAAGGCGCCGGGGGTTCTCGAAGATGTTGGAGAGTTCACAGGTGCAGTCTCGCACCGGTCGGGCAAAAAGATGATGCCGAGCCAAGCGGTGGACATCGTGCTTCCCGCCGAGATTCTTCCCAGCGACGGACGCTTCGGCAGCGGCCCCTCGCGGGTCCCCCACGAGGCGGTGGTTGCTCTGGCGGACGCGGCCGACGGCTACCTGGGCACGAGCCACCGGCGCACCGGCGTGCGCAGTGTCGTCGGCCGGCTTCAGGACGGTTTCGCCGAGCTCTTCGCCCTGCCGGAGGATTGGGAGGTGGTGCTGGGCAACGGCGGCGCGACCGGCATCTGGGATGCCTCGAGCTTCGGCCTGATCCGCCGCCGCAGCCAGCACCTCGCCTTCGGCGAGTTCTCCGCCAAGTTCGCCCGGGCAGTGACGGCCGCCCCGCATCTCGAGGCCCCCGACGTCATCGAGGCCCCGTTCGGGACCCATCCCGACCCGGTCCCCGCTGATGTGGACGTGTACGCGCTCACCCACAACGAGACCTCCACGGGCGTGCAGATGGAACTGCGGCGGCCCGCGGGCGTGCCCGCGGCCGACGGGTTGGTGGCCGTGGACGCCACCTCCGGCGCGGGAGGCCTGCGCTGGAACCCCGCAGAGGTCGACGTGTACTACTTCTCCCCGCAGAAGTGCTTCGCCGCCGACGGCGGGCTCTGGGTGGCGTGCTGCTCGCCGGCGGCGCTGGAACGCATCGTCGAGATCGGCGACAGCGGCCGCTGGTGCCCTCCCACGCTCAGCCTGCCGCTCGCCGTGAAGAACTCCGCCGCCAACCAGACCTACAACACCCCCGCACTGGCCACCGTGTTCCTGACGCTGCAAACGGTGGAGTGGATGTGCGCCAACGGGGGTCTGGAATGGGCCGCCGGCCGCTGCGACGCCTCCGCGGCTGCCATCTACGGCTGGGCCGAGGCTTCGGACTACGCGGAGCCGTTCGTCGGCGATGTGGCCAAGCGCAGTCATGTGGTGGCCACCATCGACATCGACGCAGACGCTGCCGACGCGGGACGGATCGCCACGGTCCTGCGGGCCAACGGCATCGTCGACACCGAGTCCTACCGGGCACTGGGCCGCAACCAGCTCCGCATCGCTCTCTTCCCCGTTATCCCTCCTGAGGACATCTCCGCTCTGTGCGCATGCATCGACCACATCGTGACCCGGCTGTAGTCAGCCTCACCCGCCTCGGTACCGGCCGGGAAGGGATGCCGCGGGGGGCAGTCCCCCGCGAGCGGTGATGACGGAGTTCCACGCCCGCCGGCTCCTGGTCGCCACGCCGCTCATCGGCGACGGCAACTTCGAGCGCACGGTCGTGCTCCTGCTGGAACACAACGCCGACGGTGCCATCGGCCTGGTGCTCAACCGGCCCTCGACGCTGATCGTCGCCGAGGTCCTGACCGGCTGGGAGGACGCCTCCGGGGTCCTGTTCTACGGCGGACCGGTCTCGCCCGAGACGCTGATCGGGCTCTCGGCCGAGTGGCCGGGCTGCACCGAGACGGGCTGGCAGCAGATCCTCGGGAATGTCGGGAGCGTCAATCTCTCGCTGGGGGCAGAGCACGTCGCCGACAGGCCCGGCCTGCGCATCTTCTTCGGCTACGCGGGCTGGGAGTCCCGGCAACTCGAGGGCGAGATCGCCGCCGGCGCGTGGTTCATCGTCGACGCCGATCCCGACGACGTGCTCTGCGACGACCCGGAGGGTCTCTGGCAAGACGTCCTGGGCCGTCAGGGGAGCGAGGTCTCCTGGTTCCGGAACTACCCCGACGACCCCCGCGCCAACTGAGCTGATCCGCCGCTCCGGTGCCCGCCTAGGGGCGGCGCCGCACCCGGCGACGCCGCTTGACCCCCCGGCGCCCGCGGGATCGCAGACGCAGGCGCTCGGCGTGTGCCTCGGACTGCAGCGCCAACTCGTCCCACAGGCGCTGGTAACGCTCCAGCCTCTCGGCGTCGACCTCACCGGAGCGGACGGCATCCTGCACGGCGCATCCGGGCTCGCTGCGGTGGGTGCAGTCCCGGAAGCGGCAGCCCGCCGCTCGCTCGGCGATATCGGAGAACACCTCGTCGAGGGCGATGTCGGCATCCCACAGGCTCACCGCCCGCAGACCGGGTGTGTCGATCAGCACACCTCCCGTGGGCAGCAGCACGAGTTCGCGGCGAACCGTGGTGTGCCGGCCGGCACGATCCGAGCCACGCACGTCGCCGACGGCCAGGAGCGGTGCGCCGATCAGGGCGTTCAGGAGGGTCGACTTACCAACGCCGGACGGACCCAGCGCCGCGAGGGTGCGATGCGAGGCGACCCGGTGTCGCAACTCGTCCAGACCCTGGCCGTCCAGCGCGCTCGTCTCCAGGATGTCGATACCCGGTGCCAGCGTGGCCATCTCACCGCGCACCCTCCGGCGCCCCTCCCCATCGAGCAGGTCTGCCTTGCTCAGGATGATGAGCGGCTCCGCACCGCTGTCGGCGGCCAGCACCAGGAAGCGCTCCATGCGAGCGGCGTTGACAGGAACGTCCAGCCCGTGCAGCAATGCGACGACCTCGACGTTCGCCGCCAAGGTCTGTTTCGTGACGGTGATCGCCGGATCGCGCCGCACGATGGCCGTCCGCCGCGGGAGGACCGTGTCGATGACCGCACCCTGGGACGGATCCTCGCTGTACAGCACCCAGTCGCCGGTCGTGGGCGACACGGCGGCCTGTGATCGCCGGGAGTCGGAGGCCGCGACCACCTCGCCCGCTTCACTCAGGACGACACAGTGTCCCCGGCTCACCCTGCCCACCCG